>JALYHV010000323.1 GCA_030776205.1 Myxococcota bacterium
CACGGGGGCCGGCCTGGCCGCGTGCGTGGCCGGGTGGGTGCTGATCGCGTGGAGACGCGCACGTCGAAAAGGAGAGCCGCGCGCGGTTCGGTAGTCGGCGCGGCCAGCGGGATCGTTCACGTTGCTCTGGGGATAGCAGGTCGCGGCGGGTCTCTGGTCATAAAGGACCACCGAGAAGTGCGCCGACACCCCGGAGCCTCGCAGGCTCGCCCCGCCGCCCGAGCAACAATGGGCGCCAGCTCGATGAGCATCGACACGGTGCGCCTAGGACACGTCGTCAGCGCAGCCTTTTCACGTAGTCGTGCGCTTCCTTCGCCAGATCCGCCCACCGAGCCTTTGGCGCCACCACCGTCAGCCACTCCTTCATCAGCCGACCGTGACCGGGGTCGAATGGCTTGCCGACGCGCGACGCGACCAACTCCGCGACGCGGTCCTTCGGCAGCTTGACGACGAGCGTCCCTTGCGTGAAGAGCGCAAAGAGCTTTCCGTTGACCTTGAGCCCGTTCGAGCCGAACTTTCGACCCCGTGTCCCCTGCGCCGCCGCTTGCTCGAACGCGCCGACGACGACCGCCAGCCCCGGATCGCTTTTCAAGTCCTCCAGTAGCTTCGTCACGCGCCCGTCCAGGGCGACGGAAGGCCGCCCCTCGGCCGGCCGCTGGTCTTGGTGCCGGCCCTTTTTCATCGGCATACGCATCCTATATGGCCAGCGCGATGCGACAAACCGGACAGCGCCTCGGTGATACGCTGCCCTGGATGAGATGCGTGCTCCTACGCAGCGCTGCACCTCGGAACTATTGGATCGCATCGCGCGCCAGACGGCGCATCTCGTGGTGCTCGAGCCCCTACCCGCCCGCCCGTTAAGCCACGACGAACAGCCGGCAAAAGGGAAAGAGCACCCTGCCCGACGCGACCGCTTCGGCCCTCGGCATTCGCTTGGCGCCCGATCGGCTACGACGACGCGGAGCCCTGGCTCGAACCTGTCGACTCGCCGCGGGGTCCGCTTGAGCGGGTCCGATGTCTGGGCCGGATCTTTGTAGAGAACGGGAAATTCTTCATTGAATACCTTTCTCAGCGGATCGCGATCGCAGCACGCGCCTTCGCTTCCGGTGGCAATGGTCACCGGTGCGTCACCGATTTCATGATTGGATGAAGCCGCGCGCGCAGGGCGACGGCGTCCATCGCCGTTCCTCGAGCCCGAGCGCTTGACTCGGCCCTGTGATGCGTCACTATCCGCCGTCTTTGCCGGCACCGCTGCCCGCTCCGGGGGGCCGTGTTCCACTGGAAGGTCTGGAACAATGGGTTATCAAAAAACGGGCGCCGCTGGCGCTTCCGTGTGCGTCGTCGTGGCGATCTTCGTCGCCGGATGCAACGCCATCCTTGGAAACGACGTGCTCGAAGGTGTCCCCGAGTCTTCGACCGGCTCGGAGGACGTGACGGCCCCGCAAGAAGGCGGCAACCAGGACGCGACCCTAGGGGTTGATGCACGCGACGGAGCGACCGGGCGAGACGCGCCATCGGGACGCGATGGCGCTGGCAGCGACGGTGACGCAGACAGCGGCCCGAGATCCGACGATGGCTCCTCACTGTCTTCGCAGGATGGCGGCATGGATAACGGTCCCGGGGCCCCGTGCGTGGCGGGGGGTACTTGCGCGGTCAACGAGTGTCAGAACGGAACGTGGGTCTGCGTCGACGGCGGGCGCGTTTGCACGGCAACGACCGCCGTGGCCGCGGGAACACCCTGCGGCTTAACGGGCGACGCGGGGGCGCACGTTTGCAATGCGGGCCAATGCGTTGCGTGCAATGCCGGCGGCGACTGCTCCGATCCGAGCATGCCTTGCATCAAGAAGAGCTACGACTGCACGTCGGGCAAGGCGCAGTGTACGATTACGGGGACCGTTGCCGACGGAAACTCCTGCGGCATGGGCGTCTACTGCAACACTGGAACTTGCGCTGCGTGCAAAGTGGGCGCCCCATGCACGCCGTCGCCAAACGCGTGCCACCTCGGCAAGATCACCGCATGCACGGGGGGCGTGCCGGCGTGCACCGACCAGGGCACCCCGGCGACCGCGGGACAAGCCTGCCAAACGTCGGGCGGAGCGAGCGGCGTATGCGACGGCGCGGGCGCTTGCGCTGGATGTTCCGCCGGAACGCAATGCAATCCGAACGGCAATACGTGTCAAGTGGGCGTTTGGGCATGCTCCTCCGGCCCGAAATGCATGAATCCGGTCTCGGTGCGCGAGGGTCAAACGTGTGGCAGCGGGCAAATCTGCCATAGCGGCATATGCGGCGCCTGCAACCTGTCGTCATGTGGGGCCGGATGCTGCGACGGCAACGGATGCGTGACCACGGGCCAATCGGTGTCCGAGTGTGGAACGGGAACCGGCGGCGGAACGTGCAAGTCTTGCCCTGGCCCGAGCTCGGGCGGCTCTACGGGCGTTGCCTTGTGCAGCAGCAATTCGTGCACGCTCTCTTGCTCCGGCGGGACGCCCAACGCGTGCAAGGGTGCGTGCGTGAACTTCAAGAGCGACGACCAGAATTGCGGTTCGTGCGAGCACGCGTGCGTGTCGCCGGAACATTGCAACGGAAGTGGGTCGTGCGCGTGCACACCCAACCCCAACCCGTGCGGGAGCGCGGTGTGCGGCATGGCATCGGACGGATGCGCCATGGTCAAGTGCGGTCCGGGGTGCGCGTCGCCGCTCACTTGCAATAGCTCCGGCAAGTGCGTGAACACCATGTGCCCAACGGGTTGTCCGATGGGGGACAATTGCGGCTCCGTCGCCACGGTTGGGTGCACGACGTTGTCGTGCGGGCCCCCCTGCACATCTCCAATGCTCTGCAGCCCTTCATCGGGGGCTGGCATGTGCGTTTGCCCATCGGGCAAGACCAATTGCAGCAGCAACAGCTGCACGGACCTTTTGACCGACTCAAACAACTGCCGGCAATGCGGAACAACGTGCGGGTCGGGCACGCGATGCATAGGCGGAAATTGCACGTGCGACTCCACGTCCTGTCCGAACGGCTGCTGCCGTGGAGCCACATGCGCGCCGATGGGAACATGGTACCGAGACGCGGACGGAGATGGGTGGGGCTCTGCGAGCATGACACTCAACGCGTGCACCCAGCCGCCCGGCTACGTGTCGAAATCCGGCGATTGCTGCGATTCCGATCCTATCGCCAATCCGGGGTATCTCGCTGCCAATGCAGCAAGTCCGTGGCAGATCTCGCCCAACCGCTGCGGAACGTTCACGTGGAACTGCGAGTCGAACAATATTCCGGTCAAGCAATACGACGTACCGCCCTGCTCGAGCCTTTGGAACCAGTGCGCCAACATGTCCGGAGGATTCGCGGTGGACTGCGGCTCGACAGGATGCTCGGCGGTGTGCAATGCGGGCAGTTGCACGGACTTCGGTCTAACTGCCGCTGACTGCGGCACTGCCGTTCTGGAAAGCGACTATTCGTGTTCGCAAAGCGGCGCCACGTGCACGGCTTCGTCGAACCAACATATCGCCAACGTTCAGGGCTGCTACTGACGAGTGCGGCCCACCGCATTGAAGACCGTCGCCGCAACTGGTTGCTCCCGGCCACATCCACGACATCCTCTGCCTGCTGCCCAGCTGGCCCCGACATCGCATTCTTGCCGTGGCCCCGGCTTATTGGAAAGAGACTCTCGAGGAGCCCGAAACTCAACAGAAGCCGGACGCCAACGTCTTCCGTCGTGTCACGCACCGCCTGCCGCCGCCGGCCTGATTCCCGTACCATTGCCAGACACGTTTACGCCCCGCAGGCCACGCCGCCATGAACGCGCGTGACCGAACGCATACAATGAAACCCGTCCAGGTTCGCGAACTCCCTTCTGGTCGGGTGAACCAGTCATTGCATCTGTACTTGTACGGCAACGCCCCCGCCGCAATCCGTAGCGCAGCCCCAGCCCTGAGGGTGAACGCGCAAACAGAAGGCGGGCGCGCCATCCGTGACTTGGGATCAGTATCGCAGCACAGGCACAGCCATCGACGGTGCGCGTTCAGTAACGGCGGCGCGTAGTGATCATCCGAAATGGACTAAGTGCGCCCGGATGGGCGGGTTTCGGGAAAATCGCCACCCTCATGGGGCCAGTTGTCAGCTGACGACGAGGCGATCTTTGCCATAACGTCACACTCGCGTCGACCCCCCCGAAGGCCCTCCGGAGGAGGGCCGGAGGTCGCTCGGAGCGCGCTACCGGGCTTGCTCGAACGCGCCGACGACGACCGCCAGCCCCGGATCGCTCTTCAAGTCCTCCAGTAGCTTCGTCACGCGCCCGTCCAGGGCGACGGAAGGCGACCCCTCGGCCGGCCGCTGGTCTTGGTGCCCGCCCTTTTTCATTGGCATACGCATCCTATATGGCGAGCGCGACGCGGACAAACCGGGACGGCACCTCGGTGATACGCTGCCCTGGATGAAATACGTGCTCTTCTATGAGGCCGCCGACGACTTCCGCACGAAGGTTCCGTTCCACTTCGAAGCGCACCGGGCCCTCTGGAAGCAATTTCATTCGGCGGGACAGCTTCTCATGGTCGGTCCGTTCGCCGATGCACCGGCCGGAGGTGCGATGGCCATCTTCATGACGCGCGATGCCGCCGAGAGCTTCGTCAAAGCAGACCCATTCGTGTCCCAGGGAATCGTGGCCCGCTGGACGATCCGCGAGTGGAACGAGGCGCTCGTCCCGTAGCCGTTCGTGCGATCGTCGTCTCGCTCCCTACGCAGCGCTGTACCTCGAAGCTATTGGACCTTGCCTCGCTTTGCGAGGAGGCCAAGACGCTCGACCCGGCGGGGGATGTCGAGCCGCGGGTGCAGTCTGCGTACAGGGCGGCGTTTCGGGGGCTCCATCCGGACGGGGGAGGGGCGACGGACTAGAATTCGAGCGAAAGGACAGTCCAAGCGGGTGGACCGACCCAAGGCGGAACTTTACGAAACGCCGCACCATCGGCGGCCTGAGTTCGATTTGTCTACCAGCTCGTGCCTGCCGGGCTGGTCGGCGATGGAAAGGCGACGAACGCTTTGCTGCAGTCCACCGCGCTCGCGAGGTTGGGGTCGTCCTGGGCGCTCCCCACCACGTCGACGCGCGCAGCGGTCGACGGCCGGATCGGTAGGTTCACCTCGTCGAGCGTGAGCTTGGCATCGGACGCGATGAGGCTGATGCTGTCGGGCGCACTGGCCACGACGTTGATCATCGACATCCCCAGCGGGTGGGCAGGCTCTCCAAAGCCCCCGGTGTTCGCCGCGAAACCCACGAGCTTCACCGCGGCGCCGCCGATGATTTGGATGTTGCTCAAAGAAAGGTCGTGGAAGTTTGGATAGAGCGGCGCGCCATTCGACGGCAACGTCTTGGTGCTATAGTACGTAGTGAACAGCAGCGCATTCTGTACGTCGCGCATGCAGATATCCTTGTAATCGATTTGGCTCACCTCGCCACCGCGCGCGTAGTCCGACTTGATCCGTAGACCCTCTTCCGATCCGTCGAAGACGTTGTCGTACACGTGAACATTGGCTACGCCACCGTTCGTCTCGCTGCCGATGGAGATGCCGTGTCCCCAGTAAATGTGGTTGTGCGCAATGACGACGCCCCACTTGCGGTCCGCTCGCACGTCGCGCTGCCCGTCGATGCCGGGTGTACCGGCCACCGGGGTCTTGCTGCCTTTGAGGACGATGTCGTCGTCGCCCGTACTGACGTAGTTGTATGCGAACAGCACGTTCTTGAGATAGCCGTCGAACGTTACGGTGGCGCCCGAATAGCCCGTGTCCTTGGTCGTCAGAACGGTTTCGCCATAGCCGGACCCGCCGGCGGTCTTGGGGGTAGCAATCGTGCTGCCGGTGGTCAGGTTGTTCGTCACGGTCGCCGCTCCGCCGGCAAAGCTGTTGGCGCCGGGATCGAACGCGTCCGTGTTCTTGACGTTGTCCTTGTTGAACGTGATGCCGGTGTAAAGGGGGTTCCCGTTGCCGGCCGGATTGGCAAAAGCCGCAGTGGATGGCGTCTGGAGTTTGATACCCCAGACGGTCAGCCCGTCGACGCCAGACGGCACGACATGAAAGTTGGCGCTATTGTTCAAGGTGATTCGGTAAAGTGTGAGGTTCTTCGCGTTGTTGAACACCATCATGCGAAAGTTCGACTGCCCGGCGCTGCCGGTCGTCCCGTTCTCGACCAAGTTGCCCAGGAAGGCGAGGTCCCACCAGGTCATGTTTCGGGCGTTGGAGGCGACCTCCACGGTCGTTCCGCCGTTGTCGCAAGGAGTGCCATCGGGTGCCTGCACGCCCGTTTTGTACGCGGCGTACGTGTTCGTGCACGTCAACGTCGCCCTCATCAGCGGATACAAGGCATCCGTCGTGACGAGTTCGGCGTAGGCCCGGGCGTCGACGCTGCCGTCGCCCATCACCCCCGAGTTGACGAGATTGTTGCCGTTGATGAGCGCGTTGCAGTTTCCCGAGCTCCCGGCCGTCGTGGCGGAAACGGCGACATTGCCGCAATAGGACGTCGTCGTCCCGGCGAGGTTGTAGGCCATCACGTCACGGCTCGCGAACAGCGTGGCACCGTCGTCGATCCACAATGTCACGCCCGACGGCAACCATAGTGGGCCGCTGATGAAGGAGTTGCCGCCGCCGGGGTTGACGACGAGACGGACCGCGAATTTGGTCGCCTTGTACGCCGCCTTCGCGAGCTCCTCGCCCGAGACGCCGGTGCCCCCGGCGGCCGCGTTCGCGCTGCCGATCGCCGCGCCGACTTGAGCATCTACCGCTGCGCCACAATCGTTCAGAGCCTTTTGTATGCGCGCCTGATCGGGGTTGAACCAGTGTGGAGCGTCCGCCACGTCGACACCATAAAGCGACGCGGGGCCTCGCTGGCTCCATGGGACGGCGTTGGTAGGGTCGGAATCCACCAGGAGGTTCGCGGCCGATGGATCGGCCTCGGGCGGCAAGGCGCCGTCCGGACGCTTGACGAGCTTGTTGCTCGCGACCACGGTGGCGCAGACTTCTGCATCCGCAGGCAACCGCGGCGCGGGTGGCAGCTGGGCATCCGCGGTCGTTGTGCCGACCTGAAACGGCGGTGGAGGGGGCAAGCCGTCGTGGTGGGAACAGGCCGTCCCCAGGAGCCCTACCGCGAGGACCGCGAGGA
>JALYHV010000324.1 GCA_030776205.1 Myxococcota bacterium
GGTCACGCCGGTGCCCTCGGCAAGCGGGGCCTCGGCGGCAGGTGTCAATCGCGCGACGAGCGCATGGGTGCCCGCCTCGTCGATCGTCGGAAAGAGCGGCGCACCCGGCGCCAATGCGTCGCCCGACGCGCGGGGCTCTATCCCTACGCCGAGACGGTCCTCGTTCCGCCGCGCCTCCAGGGGAGGCAGCCCCAGCTGCGTCCTCATCGCGGCTGCCTTGCGAGGAAGCACGGGCGAGATGAGCCGGGAAAGTCCGCCGAGAACCGATAGCAACGTGTTCAGGATGGTCGCGACGCGCGCGTGATTGCCCTTTTTGTCCTCCGCCCAGGGCGCTGCACGATCGACGTACTGGTTGGCCGCCGACGCGATGGCCCAGGTCCGCTCGAGCGCTCGGTGCGGCTCCATGCGGTCCCAGGCGGCGAGAGCCTCGCGCCAGTGCCCCTCCACCGCCGCGTGGAGATCCGTTTCGAGAGGCGTCTGCGGACCAGCCGTCGGCACCTTGCTCCCGCTCATCTTCGCGCAAAGCCCCAGCGTCCGCGCGAGCAGGTTGCCGAGGTTCTTGCCGAGGTCAGCGTTGTAGCGCTCCACCATCGCCCCGAGATCGAAGTCGCCATCTTGCCCGAAAGCGATCGCGCGAAGCAGGTGGTACCGAAGCACCTCCGCGCCCGCCGCATCGCCGCCGTGGATGGCCTCGCCGAAGACCTGCGTAATGCCGAGCGGGTCGACCGCGTTGCGCAGCGACTTGCTCATCTTCTGCCCGCCGAACGTGAGAAATCCGTGCGCGAACACCTCGTCGGGCAAGCGCAGCCCGGCGCTCATCAAGAACGCTGGCCAGTAAACGGCGTGCTGTCGCAAGATATCCTTGCCGACGAGGTGGACGACCTTGCCGTCGTTCCAGAACGCCTGCAGCGCCTCGCCGCCCTGGAGGGCGGTCCAGTAGTTGGCGAGCGCGTCGAACCACACATACATGACGTGCTTGGGGTCGCCGGGCACGGGCACGCCCCACGTGAAGCTCGTGCGAGACACCGAGAGGTCCTTGAGACCCCCCTCGACGAAGCTCACCACCTCGTTGCGGCGGCTGTCCGGCTGGATGAACCCGGGCTTGTCTCGATAAAGAGCGAGCAGCCGATCCTGGTACGCCGAGAGCTTGAAGAAATACGTCTCTTCTTTGACGCGCTCGACCGGACGGAAGTGGAGCGGACAGAGGTTTCCGGGGAGGAGCTCCTTCTCCGTTTTGTACGACTCGCAGCCGACGCAGTACCAGTCTTCGTAGGAACCGAGGTACAGGTCGCCTGCCTTTTGAACGGTGGTCCAAAGCTGCTGCACGAGGCGCTCGTGACGGGGCTGCGTCGTCCGAATGAAGTCGTCGGCGTGCACGTCGAGCTTCGGCCACGTCGCCTCGAAGCGGTCGCTCATGGCCTTTACGAACTCGGAAGGCGATACGCCGCGCTCCTGCGCCTCTCGCTCGATCTTGAGCCCGTGCTCGTCGGTCCCGGTGAGCATGCGGGTCTCGTGGCCTCGGAGGAGGTGATACCGACGCAAAGAGTCTGCGATGAGCGTCGTGTAGGCCGTGCCGAGGTGCGGCACGTCGTTCACGTAGTAGATGGGGGTGGTCACGTAGAATCGCATGCGCGGCCCCGAGGACTAGCACACGAGATCGCGTCCCGATGCGGTTCAGCGCTATCCGCGGTTCGCCCGATCGGCGCGATGTTGCGCGACCCAGGGCGAGAGCGCGGTGCGCCCGGAGTCGGTCGCCGAATGGGGCGGGACACTTTGCGCAGTGCGCTCGATGCGCGAAGCGGTGATCGCGAGCGCGACGGCCAGTGCGGCGCGACGCGATGCCCCTTGCGCGCGCGGGGGCGCGACCAGCCAGTCTCGGTGCCGCTCGATGAAGCCGGTGTCGTAGCGCCCGGCCGCGAACTCGGGATGGGCAAAGAGCTGCTCGTGAAAACCGAGATTCGTACGGACGCCCGTAACGACGTATTCCGAGAGAGCGCGGCGCATGCGGCTGACCGCCAGCTCGCGCGTCGGCGCGTGGACGCTGAGCTTCGAGAGGAGCGGGTCGTAAAAGCTCGAGACGGTGCAACCCTCGTAGACGCCGCCGTCGTCGCGGACGCCGGGTCCGGAGGGGACCGCGAGGGTCTCGATCGTGCCCGGCGAGGGGAGGAAATCGTTCTCCGGGTCCTCGGCATAAACACGGCACTCGATGGCCGCCCCACGGGGCGCTACGCGCTCCTGCCCGTAGCCGAGCGCCTCGCCCTGAGCGACGCGCACCATCTCGCGGACGAGGTCGAAGCCCGTCACGAGCTCGGTCACCGGATGCTCCACCTGAAGGCGGGTGTTCATCTCCAAAAAATAGAAGCTCCCGTCCCCTGCGAGCAGAAACTCGAACGTGCCGGCGCTGAAGTACCCGACGCTGCGGGCGCCCTGCAGCGCGATCGCGCCCATCTGCGTGACGAGCTCGCGCGACGCGGCGGGGCTCGGTGTCTCCTCGACGACCTTCTGATTGCGGCGCTGGATGGAGCAGTCCCGCTCGAAGAAGTGAACGAGGTTGCCCTGCTGGTCGCCGAGCACCTGAATCTCCACGTGGCGCGGACGTTCGATCGCCTTCTCGAGGTAGACCGTGTCGTCGCCGAAGAACTTCTTCGCCTCGCTCCGAGCACGCTCCCACGCGCGTGCCATCTCGTCCGCGGCGGCGACGAGGCGCATCCCCTTTCCGCCGCCGCCGCTCGCGGCCTTGAGCATCACGGGAAAGCCGAGCCGCTCCGCCGCACGCACGGCATCCTCGCTCGTGTCGCAACGCGCGCCGGGCACGAGCGGGACCCCCGCCGCAGCCATCCGATCGCGCGCGGCTGGCTTGCTGGCCATTGCCCGCATCGCGCTCGCCGGCGGGCCAATGAAGGAGATCCCGACCGCGTCGCACGCCTCCGCGAGCTCAGGATTCTCGCTAAGAAAGCCGTACCCCGGGTGAATGGCGTCGCACCCGGCACGCCTCGCGGCGGACAGGATCCGGTCGATGCACAGATAGCTCTCTCGGGCCGGGGCCGGCCCGATGGGATAGGCCTCGTCTGCGCAGCGAACGTGAAGCGACTTTCGATCCTCGTCCGAGTACACGGCGACCGAGGTGATATCCATCTCGCGCAGTGTGCGCGTGATTCGAACCGCGATCTCACCCCGGTTCGCGACGAGCACTTTGCGGAAGGTTCGAGGCATTCGTTTGGGACAATCGACCGGCGAGAGGGTCCTGGTCTCCTCTCCTGTGCTACACGGAATTGGTCGTGCCGGAAGACCGCAGTCTGTCATTCGACTTCGCGGCGACCAAGCCAGCCGACGAGGAGCCGCGCGCGCTTACGGTGGCGGAGCTCGACCGGAACATAAAGCAGGCTGTCGATGACGCGTTCGCGCGCGCCGTGTGGGTCGAGGGCGAGGTGACCGACGCGCGCCCCGCCGCCAGCGGGCACCTCTATTTTTGCCTGAAGGACGAGAAAGAGGAGGCGGCGATCGACGTGGTGGCCTACCGGTCGAACGTCACGCCGCGGATGCGCGCGCTCTCGGTTGACGGAGCGCGCGTGCGGATCCGCGGGAAACCGACGTTCTGGGCGCCTCGGGGACGCATCCAGGTCGTGGCGGATCGAATCCAGGCGGCTGGTCGAGGCGCGCTCCTCGAAGCGCTCGAGAAGCTCAAAGCAAGGCTCGCAAAAGAAGGGCTGTTTGCCCCTGAGCGCCGACGCGCGTTGCCGCGGGAGCCGCGTATCGTGGGGGTCGTGACGAGCGCGGGCGGCGCGGCGATTCATGACATCTGCCGGGTCGCCTTCCGACGAGGCGGAGCGCGGATTCTGCTGGCGTCGGCCCAAGTCCAGGGCCAAGGGTCGGTCGAGTCCATCTGCCGCGCGCTCGGTCAGCTCCAGCGCGTCCGCGACGTCGACGTGATCGTCCTCGGGCGCGGCGGCGGCTCGGCAGACGACCTGGGTGCCTTCAATGAGGAGGCGGTGGTCCGCGCGGTCGCCGCTTGCCGGGTACCGGTCGTCAGCGCCGTGGGCCACGACATCGACGTGACCTTGGTCGACTTTGCAGCGGACGCGCGGGCCGCCACCCCGTCGCAAGCCGCCGAGATGGTGGTCCCGGACCGAACCGCGCAGCGCTCGGTGCTCGCGCACACACGCCTGCATCTCGCGCGCGCGATGCGGTCGCAGCTGGCCGGAGAGCGCGTGATGGTCGTTCGCGCGTCGAGGCGGCTCGGCGATCCACGCCTCGTGATTGCCGCGCACCAACAGATGCTCGACGAGAGGCTCTCGCGGCTCGCGGTGTGCGCGCGTTCGGGAACGGCTCGTCGACGCGACGGCGTGGCGCGCCTGCAGAGGCGCCTCGCCTACCTCCACCCGCGCGCGGTGCTCGCCCGCGAACGCTCGGAGCTGCGACGGGAGGGCGACCGCTTGTCGACACTATGGAGCGCCGCGTTCGAACGCCGCGCCGCCGACCTGCAGCGGGCGACGGCCAGGCTCGACGCGCTCAGCCCTCTCAAGGTCCTCGCCAGAGGCTACGCCATCGTCACACGCGACGACGGTCACGCGCTGCGCGGTCCCGAGGACGTGCAAATAGGCGACACTATTCACGTCCGCGCGCGCGACGCGCAAGTGGACGCAACCGTCGTCCGGATCGCGGCCGAGGAGAAGACGAGATGACGCCGCTCCGCTTCGCCGTCATCGGGGACCCCGTCGCCCACTCGAGGAGCCCCGCCATGCAGACAGCGGCGTTCCGCGCGCTCGGCCTGCCGCACACCTACGAGGCCCTGCGGGTGCCGCCCGACGAGCTGCCGCGCGTCATCGCGGCTCTCCGCGCGGGCACCTACCAAGGTCTGAGCGTGACCGTTCCGCACAAGCAGTCCGTGCTCGCCCTCGTCGACGAGCTCCACGCCAGCGCGCGCGCGGTTGGCGCTGCGAACGTGCTCGTGCGCTCGCCCGCCGGGCGGCTCGTCGCCCACAACACCGATGCCCCGGCGCTCGCGGCGGAGCTGGATCGGCTGGCCGGATCGGACACCCCGTGGTCCTCGGCGCGAGCCCTCGTCATCGGCTCCGGGGGGGCCGCGCGCGCCGCCATCGCCGCCGTGGCGGCCCTCGGCGTGCATGATATCGCAGTCCGCGCGCGGTCATTCGACGATCCTCGCCGCGTCGACGCATTCCAGCGGACCGCGCCGGCGCCCATCGTGGCGCAGGCCTGGCGGCCTTGTCCGGAGAGCGAAAAGGAAACGCGGGCGGTCATCCAGGCGACGAGCGCGGGCATGAATGGCGCCGACCCGGGCGATGCCGTGGCCGATGTCGTCTCCTGGGTCGACCTGCCGACCGCCGCAATCGCGATTGATGTGGTCTACGTCCCTCGCGACACGCCGTTTTTGCGCGCTGCGCAAGAGCGGCAACTCCGCCGCGATGACGGGCTGGGGATGCTCGCGCGCCAAGGGGCGCTCGCTCTCGAGCTGTGGCTCGACGCGCAGCGCGAGGGATGGAAAGCGCCGCTGGAGGTCATGCGAGGTGCGCTGCAATGAGCCGAGACGGAGGCGTTGTGCCTGCGCGCACGCGCCGTAATTTGTGAAGATGGCCAGCAACCGGGGTCGTCTCGGGTACACCCGCATCGTTGCGCTGCTCGTGTACCTCGTCATCGTCCCGACCACGTTGATCCTGTCGGTCGGGATCGTGCTGATGTTCATTGGAAGCATTTTCAATGTCCTCTTCGGCCTGCTCACCGTCAGCTTCGTGCTCGTGGTGGTCACCGGGGTCGTGCTGGTCCTCGTCTTCTTGCGGCGCGAGGCGAACCTCAGCCAGCTGCAAGCCGACTTCGTGTCGAAAGTGAGCCACGAGCTGCGCACGCCCCTCACGAGCATCCGCCTCTTCGTCGAGACGATGACGCGTGCGCGTGGCGATGAATCGACGCGCGAGAAGTGCCTCGACGCGCTGGGCAGCGAGACCGAAAGGCTGACTCAGCTCATCGAACGCCTGCTCGACTGGGGCCGAATGGAAGCCGGCCGCAAGCAGTTCGAGATGCGTGCCGAATCCGTCTCTGCCGTCATCGACGACGCCGTCAGGAGCTTTGCGATCGTGCGCGCCAGCACCCCGCAGCTCCGCCTGTCTGCGGAGGTCGACGCGAGTCTTCCGCGGGTGCTCGTCGACCGCGCGGCCATGGTGGACGCGATAAGCAACCTGCTGTCGAACGCCCTCAAGTATGGGGGCGACCCGCCTGTCGTCGTGCTGAGGGCACGCAACGCGGCCGCCGGCGTCGCGATCGAAGTGACCGACAACGGCGACGGCATTCCGCGGGTCGAGCACCGTCGCATCTTCGAGAAGTTTTACCGCATCGACGATCGCCTCTCGCGGCAGCGCGAGGGCAGCGGCCTGGGACTGGCCATAGTGAAGTACATCGTGCGGGCGCATCGCGGGCGGGTGCAGGTCGACAGCACGCCTGGCAAGGGGTCCACTTTCCGCATCCTCCTCGCGCCCGCGCCGGCCGGGGGAGAGAGCGGAGCCGACGCCAAAGCCGTTGCGGCGCCCGAGCGCGCATGACGGGCACACCCGCTCCTCAGGCGGCGTCCGGCCGCTGCGTGCTCGTCATCGAGGACGACCCCAGCATCATGCTCGGGCTACGCATCAACCTGGAGGGTGAGGGGTACACGGTGCTCTCCGCCGAGGACGGAGAGAAGGGCCTCGCCATCACCCGCAGCGCCCTGCCCGATCTCCTGATCCTCGACGTGATGCTCCCCAGAATGAACGGACTGCAGGTGCTGCAAGCCATTCGTCGCGAGGGCCTGACAATGCCGATCATCGTGCTGAGCGCGCGCACGGGCGAAATGGACAAGGTCACCGGCCTCGAGCTCGGCGCCGAAGACTACGTGGCAAAGCCTTTCAGTCTGGTCGAGCTCCTGGCCCGCGTGAGGGCTGCGCTCCGGCGGGGGCCGCGCATCGCGGACGCCCCCAGGACGCGGTACTCGTTCGGCGACGTAGAGCTCGACGTCGCCGCTCGGACCATCACGCGGAGCGGCTGCGCCGTAGAAGTCACGCCCACCGAGTTCGACGTGCTCCTTTGCCTGATCGAAGCGCGCGGGGCCGCCCTCAGCCGCGAGGCCATTTTCGTGCGTGTCTGGGGCCCGAACCACCACGGGACGCCCCGGACGATAGACAACTTCGTCCAGCAGTTGCGCGCGAAGCTGGAGATCGATTCGCACCGCCCGCGCCACGTCGTCACCGTGCGCGGGATTGGCTACCGCTTCGACCGCTAAGGGCAAAGCGGTCGCGACCCGCGCGTTCATCCGAGTCGTGGTAAGGCAAGGCCCGGCTCATGGATAACAATCTTCTGCGAAGTTACATGTCCACGGTTTACGAGTTTCCGACCGCCTCGGGGCCGATTCGCGCTTCGCTCGACGGCGACGCGGCGACGCAGCCTGCAACGCTGCCGGATCTCCTGCAGAGGCCCTTTGCCGTGCTCACCGCCTACAACCCGCGTTCGATGCTCTTGCCACGAAAGGTCAACGAGCAACGCCAGCTGGTGATGCGCGACCTGCTCGTCCTCGGCGTCTACCGGGTAGAAGGGTGCGTGGGGTTCGAAGAAGATCCGGAAGGCACCTGGCGCGAGCCGTCCTGGATGGTGCACGGCATGGATCGCGAGGAAGCGATGGCCTTTGGGCGAGTCTTTCGACAGAACGCGATCCTGCTGTGCAGAGATGCGCGGCCCGAGCTCATCGTGACCGATCCGACCTGTGACGATCTCGGCAAGACCTACGCGGGGCAGTGGCGCGTGCGAAGCTGACGCCCTCGCGAATTTGCGCGGAGGGCGCCGGTCGACGACCCGGCGATTCGGCTATTGAATGCCTCCGCACTGTCCGAACACGCCACCACCGCCGCACGATTGAGGCGGCGCGCACGTGCCGCACTCAACGAGGTTGCCGCAGCCGTCCCCTGCCGGACCGCAATTGATGTTCTGGGCGGAACAGGACAAGGGCACGCAGGTGCCTCCGTCGGGCATCCCGCATTGGCCGGAGACTCCGCCACCGCCGCACGTCAGCGGGGCGACGCAGGTGCCGCACTGGAGCAAATTGCCGCAGCCATCGCCGGTCGGCCCGCAAGCGATGTTCTGGCTCACGCATGTCGTCGGTGCACAGCTGCCCGCGTCGGGTGCTCCGCACTGACCCGCCACGCCACCCCCGCCGCAGGTCAACGGTGGGTTGCACGTGCCGCACGAAAGCTGATTGCCGCACCCATCACCCGCCGGGCCGCAGCCAATGCCGAGCGATTGGCACGTTTGGGGCGTGCACGCGCCGCCATCGGGCGCGCCGCACTGGCCGGAGACGCCGCCACCGCCACAGGTTTGCGGCGCCACGCAGACACCGCACTGCAGGAGATTGCCGCAGCCGTCGCCCGCGGGACCGCACGTGATGTTTTGCGCCGTGCACGTCGTCGGCGTGCACATGGGCGTCGGCGGAGGCGCCGCGCACGAGGAGAGATCCCACACCATGTACTCGAGGATCTTCTCCTGGGCGCTGAAAGCCGTGTCGCACTCCGCCGGGAAGACCTTGCCGTGCCCTTGCGAGTTGGCGACGTGAAAGTCGCTGAAGATCGCGTGCCCGCACTGGGTGGTCGCGCCGACCGGCGTGTCGAACGTGAAGTGCTCGACCAGTGACCCGCCCTTCTGGGGATCCGCGCCGTGGATCCAATCGGTGCTCGTGCCGGCGACGCCATCCGCGTCGTGACGCGGATTGGCGATGGCGACCCTCGGCATAGCCGGCAGGGTCGCTCCGAAATTCGACAGCGCATGCACCAGGTTCAGCCAGTTCGCAAACGTCCCCGCGTGCGGCGACGGCGGCGACGGCGGTACGGCTGTGCTCACGTCGAATGGCCACGTCGTCGCCCCCGGGTTATTGAAATTGGGGTGCCACTGCGCCACGGTGTCGAACTCGCCATTGCCTACGAGCCACGAGTAGCTGTAGTGGGTAGCGAAGAAGTGACCGCCGCCATCGGCGTAGGTGATCAGATTGGCCAGCTCCGTTGCGGTCTTCGCCGCTGGGGTTCCCCAGCACGGAAGCATGATTTGATCGTAATTCATGAACGTGCCGCCGGTCTCGAGCAGCGCGGCCTCTGCCTGCGTTGCCGCGCCTGCGGTGGCGCCGGGGCCGTGTGGCGTCCCCCCCCCTACGAAACCGGGCCCGCCTCCATAGATGTGAATCCGACCCGCGCCATTGTCCGGCGTGAACTCGGTCTGGTCGATGCCCATCTTGAGGAGGACGCACTCGAGCGCGTCCACGTGACCGGTCGAGATGGCGGTCAGAGGAATATCGCCCTCGCCCTGGTTCCGAGGCAAATTCAGGTCTGCGGGGAGCACGTTCGTCGTGCAGGGCGCAGCGTCGAAAGTCAGCTGTCGTCGCCATCGTCCGAGCTGAATGACGAGCGGCATCCCCGTTCCCGCCGGAACGTTGGTCAGCGTGAACGTGCCGTCGAAATCGGTATACGTCGAGACGAGCGGGCTGCCTGATACATCGGCGCCGCACTGACGGCACGCGGCGCCCGTGGAGAACGGAGTTACCGGCGCGTTGGGCACGTACACGAGCACGTTCGGCACGGGGTCCGGCGCGAGATTCGTCCAGGCGGAAACACCCGCAAGGACGCGCCCGGTGATCGTCGTGGTGGCTCCCCCGTCGCACTGGACCTGTTTCGGACAGAGATTCGTGCACGGCACTGTGGTGCCGCACTTTCCAGGCTGGCCGGCCCCGCCGCAGATGTCACCTCCGGTGCAGCTTCCGCACTGGAGCAGACCGCCGCACCCATCGCCGGCGGGACCGCAGTTGAACCCGAGCGACGCGCATGTCTTCGGGATGCAGGCGACGGACCCGTCCGGCGTGAGGCCGTTGTTGCCCCCACACTTGTTGAACCCGCCGCCGCCACAGTACGTCGGCGACACACAGGCTCCGCATTGGATCTGGCCCCCGCAGCCGTCGCCCGCCGGGCCACACGTGTACCCGAGCGCCGCGCATGTCGTCGGGGTGCACGGGACCGAGCCGTCCGGCGCGAGACCGTTGCTCCCGCCGCATTTGTCGAACCCGCCACCGCCGCAGTACGCCGGCGACACGCAGGCGCCGCAGTGAAGCTGGCCGCCGCACCCGTCCCCCGCGAAGCCGCACGTGTACCCCAGCGACGCGCACGTGCTCGGCGCACAGGCAATGGCGCCGTCAGGCGCGAGGCCGTTGTTGCCGCCGCATTTGTTGAACCCGCCGCCGCCACAGAATTGCGGAGCGGTGCACGAGCCGCAGTCGAGCGCACCACCGCAGCCGTCCCCCGCTGCGCCGCACGTGTACTGGAGCGATTGGCACGTGGCCGGCGTGCAGGAAACGGGGGGCGCCCCGCTTTCGGACACAGGGACGATTGCCCCGCCGCACTTGCTGTAGCCGCCGCCCCCGCAGAACTCGCCGGCCGAACAGCCGCCGCAGTCGACGAGGTGGCCGCAGCCGTCCGCGTTGGGTCCGCACGTGAATCCCAGATCCGCGCAGGTCTTTGGTTGGCACCCCCCGGAGCCGTCGCCGGTGATG
>JALYHV010000325.1 GCA_030776205.1 Myxococcota bacterium
GCGCCGGCGCCGTGAACCCGATCGGCGTCGACCGAAGGCGCGGCCGCATCCAGGCTGACGGCGCGTTCGGCCGCCGCGAGGCTGACCGGCGACGGCACGCGTAGGAGCGCCCCCCGATCGAGGCCGAAGACGCGGAGCAGCAGCCACGAAGGCGCAAGATTCAAGTCGCTCTCCTCGAGAAACAAGCGCGCGAGCTCTTCGGAATACGCGCGCGCGAGGACCTTCTGGGGAATCCCGTCGAAGCGTTCTGCGCGACGACGGCTCGCGATCGTGGACGCGGCAAGGGCAAGGAACGTGGCGTGGTAGAGCGCTCGAAGGCGCTTTCGGCCCTGCGGCGCGCGTGCCAGAGCGCACCGCAAGAAGTGCACGTTGAGCGGCACGTGAAAGGCCTCGTCGCGCGTCAAGATGGAGAGCATCTGGCGCACGGTCGGGTGCGAAGCGCGCCTCAGCGCGAGCCGGTACGTCGTCGAACCGATGGTCTCGAACATCAAGTTGACGAGCACGATGGATTCCATCCGCTCGGCGCGCTTGTAGAGCCCGTAGAACGTCCGCGTGGTGGGACCCATGGGCTTTATCTCGCCGCCCAGCCACGCGACGAACTCGGTGAGCAGCTGGCGATGCCAGCCCTCTTCGTCCCCGTACAGAGTGAGGCATTCGGCCAGCTCGGGGTCCCATCGAGCTACCTCGTTCGAAAGCTCGTGCGCCTGCCGGAGCCCGGACTCTTCGGCTCGGTACGCCGCGTTGAAGAAAGCGACCGCGGCGCTGCGCTCCTCGGACGAGGCGAACGAGATGGGGCGTGACAAGTCCAGCTTTTCTTCATCGATACGCCCGCGCCGCTTGCGAAGCGTCGCGAGCCACCACGATGTCGGTCGGGTGCGCATGAGGCGATGATTGGCGACCCGGCGTAACAGAGCAAGCGCTTGCGTGGCGCACCTGCAGCCGTGCCCGGTTAGGGCGTGTTCTTCAGCCGCGGCGTTCCGCGGTCGACCCGTCGCGTTCTGCGACGACGCTCGCGAGAAGGGCCCTTGCGGCCTGCGGAGTCGCAACGCGGTAGCGCGTGGTCGCGGGCCGGAAGCCCACGCTGATGGTGGCGGCCTCGGGCGGGAGGGCTCGGAACCCGTCGTCGTCGCTGCTCTCGTCACCGAACGCAGCGATGGTGGGCAGCGGACGTTCGGCCGCGGCCAGTATCCTATGAACCAGCCGCGTCTTATTGACCTCGCGGGCGCGCACGCCGACCACTTTTTCACCGCGCACGAGGTCTACCGACTCGTCGCGGAGCTGCTCCTCGAGCCGTCGCCAGAGCTCCCGCGCCGCGCGGGCGCCCAGCTCGGGCTCTGCCATCCGCCAGTGCCACGCGAGGCTGGCCGTCTTCGCCTCTACCAGGGAGCCGGGGGTCCTCGCGGTGATCTCGGCCATGAGCTTTTGGACCGTCGGCTGCCAGCCCGCGCGGAAACCGTTTGCCTCCACCCACGGCTCAGCGGCCGCCATCCTCGACCAGTAGCCGTGCTCCGCGTGAAGGCCGATGGGCAGATCGCCGAGCCACCGCTCGAGGTTTTCACGGCAGCGTCCGCTCATGACATGCACCCGTACGCCGGGCGTGGCCGAAAGCTCGGCGAGGAGATCGCGTAGCTCGCGATCCGGCACGGCCAGGTCCGGCGCCCGCGCGAACGGCACGAGGGTGCCATCGTAGTCGAGGAGGAGCATCAAGCGTTCGGCACTCCGCAGGCGGGCCGACAATGCCGCGAGCTCTTCGCCCGAGCTCAATGTCGCCTGCGGCGGGCCGTCCTCGATGCGGACCGCGCTCAATGCAGCGATATAGCTCTCGGCCCAGTGCGTGACGTCGCGTGACGCGATGCGCTGCCGGAGCGCGCGCATCCGAACGTGCCGTTCCTCGGGAGGCATCGTGAGCGCGTCCGCGAACGCCTCCGACATCGACTCGATATCATACGGATTGACCTGCAGCGCCTCACCCATCTCCGCGGCGGCGCCGGCGAACTCGCTGAGGACCAACACACCATCTTCATCGGTGCGGCACGTGACGAACTCCTTGGCGACGAGATTCATCCCGTCCCGCAAGGGCGTGACGAGCATGGCGTCGGCAGCGCGGTACAGAGCCGCGACGTGCTTCTCGTCCAGCGCACGATGCACATAGTGGATCGGCACCCAATCGACCGTGGAAAACGCGCCGTTTATCCTCCCGATGAGCTCATCGACTTGACGCCGAAACTCCTGGTAGGTTGGTACGTTGTCGCGGGAGGGCACCGCGATTTGCACCATGCGGACCTTGCCGCGCCAGTGGGGCTCGCGCTCGAGGAGGCGCTCGAAGGCGAGCAGCCGCCGAGGGATCCCTTTCGTGTAATCGAGCCGGTCGATGCCAAGGAGGATCTTCTCCCCCGCTGCCTGGGCGCGGATCGCGGCGGCCTGGCTGAGGACCTCGGGGTCGGCGGCAAGCTCGGCGAGCCCATGGGCGTCGACGCCGATCGGGAACACGCCGAGGCGAATCTCCCGGCCGTCGACATAAAGGCAGTCTCCCTGCGTGGGCAGGCCGAGGACGCTGAGCACCGACGAGGCGAAGTGGCTCCGGTACGTGAACGTATGAAATCCCAACAAATCAGCGCCGAGCAGTCCGTCGAGCACCTGCTGTCGCCAGGGCAAGATGCGAAGAATTTCCGAAGCGGGAAACGGCGTGTGCAGAAAGAAGCCGATGAGCGCGCTGGGAATGCGGGCGCGCAACATCGCCGGGACGAGGACGAGCTGGTAGTCGTGAACCCACACGAGGTCGCCCGGTTGCCACACCCGCGCAGCAGCCTCGGCGAACTTCTCGTTCACCGAGCGATAAGCCTCCCATTCTTGCGACGTCGGCGGGATGCGGTCGAGGAGGTAATGAAAGAGCGGCCAGAGCACCGCATTCGAGAAGCCGTCGTAGTAACCTGTCACCTCGGCGGGCGAGAGGTGGACCGGCACGCACCGGAGCTCGGCGAGCTGCGAGTCGAGCGCTGAACGCTCTTCGTCGCTCATGCGCGACGTGTCACCCGGCCATCCTATCCACGCGCCGCCAGACCGCTCGTGCGCGCCTCGCAACCCGGTAGCAAGGCCTCCGGCGCTACGCACCACCGCGACTTCTCCGCCTTCTGCCGTGACCGTGACCGGCAGTCGGTTCGAGATGAGGATAAGTCGCATGAGCGTTTTCTCGCGCCGGGTGGAAGCGGGCACTGCTGCCGGGCTGGCGATCTCCGGCCATGTGGATTGCACGGTACGCTTGCGCCGTTGGGCGGAACCCTCGGCGGGAACCCTGCAGTTGCACGGTGCATGCCCGCGGGCGACCCGCGGCCGTTCGAGCAGCCACTTCGTCGCCGCTGTGACACTTCTGCGGCTCGGGCATTCGAGCGTGCCAAAAGGGGGGATGGTTCAGCCCACGCCTTTCGGTATCCTCCCGCGGCCCAGAATGCGGTCTGCACGCCCTGTCGTCGCCATCGCGCTTGGCCTGTGCGGGCTTACGGTCGTGGCGGTAGGCCGTGGCGATCCGCTCCCAACGAGCGCGGAGCACGTCGCCTCGCCCGGACGAAGCGTGGCTTCCGACGACACCTCGCAGGCGATCGTGAACAACCCGGCGAACCTCGCTTGGTTGCCGGCGGCGGAGCTTCGTTGGACGTGGGTGCACTGTCCGGATGCCGCCGCGAAGGTCGGCTGCGGCCACGCGTGGGAAGCGGCCACGCCGCTCCTATTTGGTATCTCGACGGGGTTTCGCTTGGATCTCGTGCAGCCGCCGTGGGGCGCGACGAGCGGGGTCGGCGTCGGATTTCCTTACCGCGGATACGATTATGTGTGGGCAACTTGGGGTCTTGCGTCCCGGCTGGGCGACCGAGCGTCGCTCGGCATTTCGGTCGCTCGGTCGTATTCGCAGAACGGATACGTCGATGGGCTCTGGGGTCTCGGCGCAGCGCTCTCCTGGCGGCCGAACACACGCTTGGGTGTCTCCCTCGTGGCGCGTGATGTGAACCGGCCGAGCCCTCAGCGTTTGCCCGTCCCTTCGCGCGGCAGCCTCGCCGTGCTCGACGCACGTTATGACGCGGCTCTCGCGTTCCGGCCGACCGGCCGGCGCGAGGTCGAGGTGGGCCTCGAGCTACAGTACTGGCAGGGGTCGGACCAGTGGACGCCTCGGGCCACTGTGGGCGTCGACGTGCCTGGCTTCGGCCGCGCCTTCGGGAGCATCGAAGCGGCGCACTGGCCGAGCGATGAGCGCCGAGGCGTGCTCGGAACGGCAGGGCTCGAGCTTCATTTCGGGGGGTTGAGCGCGGGAGGAGGAGTTCTCGTCGGCGATGGCCTGGGCCCGAACGGGACCGTTGCCGAGTACGGGACAATCTCGTTCGCGGGCTACACCCAGCCCGGTATCCCTCGCCCGGCCCGCGCGGTGGCCATTCGGCTCGAGCGCACCCCGTCGACGCGTGGGCACGTCGAGCTGCTCACCAAGCTTTGGGGACTGTCGGAGCGCAGCGACGTCGACGCGGTAACTCTGGTCGTTCGTGCGGAGCCGGCGAGCTCGTACGCGCACGCAGAAGAGGTCGCCGATGCCCTCCGCGTCTTGCGGGCGCACCACAAGAAGGTGCTGTGCTCGTTGGAGGATGCGGGCGCCAAGTCGCTTTATGTCTGCGCGAGCGCCGATCGCGTGGTGATCACTCCGTCGGGCGGCGTGCGGTATGCCGGCCTTCAAGCGCAGTACATCTATCTCAAAGGACTGCTCGACAAGATCGGTGTGCGCGGCGATTTCATTCGTATCGGCCCGCACAAAACTGCCCCTGAGCAATTCACCAACGAGCACGCCGGTGCCGTCGCGGCGGCGGACCACCAAGACCTGCTCGCGCAACAAGAGGCCGTGTTCGTCCGCAACCTCGCCACATACCGGCACATGACCGAGGACCGGGTCCGCGAGGAGACGCTGAAGGGCCCCTTCGTAGCGACGGAGGCGCGGACCGCAGGCCTGGTGGACGGGTTTGCATACGACGACGAGCTAGAGCGAGCCACGCGCGAGCTGCTCGGACGAAACGTCTCGTACGCACCCTACGAGAGCGAGATCCCTGCTCCCTCGGCCTTCGCGGCGCGCGGCAAGATCGCGCTCCTCTATCTCGACGGCGATATCGTAGATGGACGGTCGCAGCACATTCCGCTCATCGACATGAGCCTCGTCGGCTCGTATTCGATGGCGGACACCGTCCGGCAGCTTCGCGAAGACTCGAGCGTGCGCGCGGTCGTGCTTCGCATCGAGAGCCCTGGAGGCTCGTCGCTGGCGAGTGACGTGATGTGGCGGGAGCTGCTGCTCCTCGCCAGGCGAAAGCCGCTCGTGGTCTCGATGGGGACCGTCGCCGCGAGCGGCGGCTACTACGTCGCGAGTGCCAGCAAGAACATTTTCGCGCTGCCGCTCACGATTACCGGCTCAATCGGCGTCTTTTACGGCAAGGCGGACGTGAGCGGTCTGCTCGACAAGATAGGCGTCACGGTGGACACCTACAAGACGACCCCGCGCGCCGACGCCGAGTCCGCGTTCCGAGGGTTCTCGCCTGACGAACGGCGAGAGCTCGAACGCAAGGTGGACCAGTTCTACGACACGTTTCTCGACCGCGTGAGCGAGGGACGCGGCATGAGCAAAGAGCAAATCGATGCCGTGGGCCGCGGACGCGTCTGGACGGGACAGCAGGCGTTCGAGCGGCATCTCATCGATCACCTGGGGGGCCTGCGAGAGGCGCTGGCCTCCGCGCGGGCAGCCGCATCGCTCCCTTCGGACACGCCCGTCGTGGAGTGGCCCCGCGAAACAGAGTCTCTGCTCGGACAAGCGCTGCAGCTCGCCGGGGTTGGCGAAGAGAGTGCGCACGCCGGCCTGATGGCCACCGCGCTTCCCGCCGCGCTCCGCACGCTCGCGCCTCTTGTGGTGTACCGCAGTGACGAGCCGCAGGCGCGGATCGAGTGGGTGGAGGCGGGCGGCTGGGAGGGGCCACGGGCGAACGGACGCTAGGCGAGCGGGTGAGCGGGCGCTGCGAGATGTCACGCCCGACGCAAGAGGAGGATGGTCACTTCGGGTGCGACGCCCAGCCTGATCGGTGGACCCGTCGTGCCCAGGCCGGGGTGGACGTACAGCGTCGAACGACCCCGGCGATAGAACCCGACGCGGTAGCGGTGCGCCAGGTTCGCGAGACCGATGGCGCGGTAAGCGAACGGCATTGCCACCTGACCGCCGTGCGTGTGTCCGCTGAGCACGACGTCGACGCCAGTGTCCGCGGCTGCGTCGAACCGTAGTGGATCATGCGCCAGAAGGACAGTCGTCGCCCCTGCGGGACGATCGCGCATGGCTCTCGCAAGATCGTCGCGCCGCGTCCACGTGTCGTCTATCGCGGCCAGCCACAACGCCGCGCCATCCTGCTCGATGGCGGTGCCCTCGTTGCGGAGGACCGTGACTCCTCGTCCGCGGAGCAGTGACACGAGCGGCTCGCCCTCGCCGAAGTAGTCGTGGTTGCCCATCGAGGCGTAGACGCCGTGCTTCGCGCGCAGCGCGCCGACCGCCTCTGCGATGTCCTCGTGGTACTCCGTTCCACTCGTAACCATGTCGCCGGTCACCACCGCCAGGTCGGGAGCGCGGCCGTTTGCGGCGGCCGCCCAGGCTAGCCCCCACGACTTGGGAGTCAGCGTGCCGATATGAAGATCCGAGAGGTGCGCTATCCGCAGCCCGTCGAGTCGCGGGTCCAGTCCCGTCACGAGCACCTCACGCTCCACGACGCGAAACCAGCGACGCCGGACGAGGACGCCGTAGCCGCAGACGAGGAGACCCGAAAGGTAACTCCACATCGACACGCGCAGCGGCAGTCGCCAATCGATGACAGGCGCGAGCAGCGTCGCGACGACCGCCGGGATGAGCGCCCAGAGCCCGGCGCACCAGTGGATGTAATAAGGTATGTCGACGAACCGGACGAGCGCAGCATTCCGTCTTCGGTCCGGCATTCCTGCCTTGGCACGTCCCACAAAGAGCACGAAACCCGCGAGGGCCAGAGCCGCCCCGAAGGCCCATGGGTGGCGAAACCCGAGTCGCCGTGCGAGCTCGCCGACGCCGAGCGCTACGGGCAAGTGGATCACCGCTGTGACTGCGAGCAGGATTCGCAAAAACCTCGGCATGCTCGAACCG
>JALYHV010000326.1 GCA_030776205.1 Myxococcota bacterium
TGCCAAAAGGCGCGTCCACAGGCAACGCTCGGCCTTGCTCGCGCACGGGGCTTCCGCTCCGGGCAGCGGTGACACGGCTGTGGCGGCGAGGCGCCACTGCGCATCCGGGCTCGTCCGCAAGGCCGGCCAAGCTCGATTGCGGACCCGACGCACGGACGAGCCGCCGCTCGGCGAGTTTTCGCGCAATTAGGGCGTTTTGCACTGCGAACGGAAAGGGCCGAAATGAACCTGAAGTGAACCTCTGGCATCGGCAATGCACGGACCGGCAAGTGGCAGAAGCGCAGCGCGCGCGAAGCCCGAGGCAAAGGAGACTACGCCATGAAACGCTCGATCGTTCGCAATGCCGCCGCACTGGCATTCGGTGCCGCGGCGCTCTACTCCGCCTCTTCTGCGATGGCCGACAACGTCGTCGTGCAGCCGTCGCAGCCCGCCCAGGCGGCACCGGCTGCTCAGACGCCGGTGATCGTGAATAGCCAACCCGCCCAGCCGGCGCCGGCGGTCGTCGGAGCGACCGCACCGCAGCCCGCCTCGCCGGTGGTGGTCAACAACAGCGAGGGGCCGCGCGCCGACCGGTCCGAACATTATACGCGCCCGAACAGAGCGCTGCTCATGACCGGCCTCATCGTGGCGGGCGCGCCGTACATCGCCTCGATGGGCGTCGCCGCGACGAGCGGGCACACCGGCGACGGCGATCTCTGGATACCGGCGATAGGTCCCTGGCTCGATCTCGGTCAGCGCGGCGGTTGCCCCGCCACCGGCGACTGCGGAGGCGAAACGGCAAACAAGGCGCTGCTCGTCGGTGATGGTGTGCTCCAGTCCGTCGGCGTTCTGCAGATTCTCGGCGCTTTCATCTTTCCCGAGACCTATGGAGGAACCGTCTACAATACCGCGTCCGGCGCGTCGCTCACCGTCGCTCCCGCGAAGCTTGGGCGGGGTAGCTATGGGCTTTCGGCGCTCGGCACGTTCTGACGCAGGCTGCTGACCGGCTCTCGCAGCACTCGCAACGCTGCGAGCGCCGGAGCTCAGCGCGCCCCTCCCGCCGCCGTGCCGGCGCCTCGACGGTATGTCGACCCGCGGCGCGGAGTCGACGCCCAATGCGGGGCGGCGGGAGGAAGCGCGAGCCGCGCCATCGCCCCTAGTTGGCGAGCGGGGTAGATGCTAAGGCCACGCGCGTCATGCTCGTCCTCGACAAGGTCACCAAGCGTTTCGGCCCGAAAATACTCTTCGAGAACGTCAGTCTGCAGTTCGACCCCGGAAAGCGCTACGGCGTCACCGGGGCGAACGGCGCGGGCAAGTCCACGCTGCTCGAGATGCTCGCGCGGCAAGACGACTGGGACGCTGGCGCCATCGACATTCCGCGCGGCCTGAAGCTCGGTATCCTCGAGCAGAATCACTTTCTTTACGACGAGCAACGCATCCTCGATACAGTGATGGCCGGCCGGGCCGAGCTGTGGGCTGCGATGGTCGAGAAGGAGAAGCTTCTCGCGGGCGAGGTGGACGACGCCATTGGTCTGCGCCTCGCGGACCTGGAGGGGGTCATCGCCGAAAACGATGGCTATTCGGCAGAAAGCGAAGCTGCAGAGCTGCTCGTCGGACTTGGCATACCGGCCGACCGACACGGGGACGCGATGCGAAGCTTTCCGAGCGGGTACAAGCTCCGGGTCCTCATAGCCAAGGTTCTATTCGGCCGGCCCGACGTGATGCTCCTGGACGAGCCGACGAATCACCTCGATCTCGAGTCGATTCATTGGCTTTCGCGTTTTCTCGTGGACGAGTTCACGGGCACGCTGCTCGTCGTCTCGCACGACCGCCACTTCTTGAACTCCGTCGCAACGCACATCGCGGACATCGATTACCGCACGATTACGATTTATACCGGCAACTACGCCGAGTTCGTCGGCGCCAAATACGAAAATCAGCAACGCGCCGAAGCGGTCGCCCAGAGCGCCAAGAAAAAAATGGGCGAGCTGCAGGACTTCGTTCAGCGGTTCGGCTCGCACGCCTCGAAGAGCAAGCAGGCGCAAAGCCGTCTCAAGCAGATCGACAAGCTCGAGGAGATCGTCGAGACCAAGGGCGCGCGCCGCTCGAGCCTCGTCCGCCCCTACGTCCGGTTCGAAATCGACAAGCCCAGCGGGCGCGACGTGGTGCGCATGGACGGTGTTCGAAAGGCATTTGGTCCCAAGGTGGTGTTCGATCGGGTGAGCTTGAACGTGAATCGCGGCGATCGAATTGCGATCATCGGTCGCAGCGGCATCGGAAAATCCACGCTGCTCAAGCTCCTCGTCGGCGCCTACAAGGGTCTCGACGCGGAAACGAAAGCCTACGCGCTCGCCCCTGACGCCGGCGAAGTTCGATGGGGCCACGACGCGAGCGTCGGCTACTTTGCGCAGGACCATCACGAGGCGCTAGGCGAGACCGCGAAGGGAACGACACCCTACGAGTGGCTCTACCGTTTCAATGCGCACCGCCCTCAAGAAGAGATTCGCGCGGTTCTCGGGCGACTGCTCTTCAGCGGCGAGGCGGCGCTCAAGCCGACGGAGGGCCTTTCCGGTGGCGAGGCGGCGCGACTCCTGCTGGGCAAGATGGTGCTCGGGCGACATAACGTCCTCGTCCTCGACGAGCCCACGAACCACCTCGACATCGAGTCCATAGAGGGCCTGCTGGAGGGCTTGCTCGCCTTTCAAGGGACGGTGCTCTTCGTCAGCCACGACCACCATTTCGTCGCCCGTCTGGCGACACGCATCGTCGAGCTGCGCGATGGCGAGCCCGGCGACGAAGGAAAAGGGTGTCGCGTCGTCGAGTTCAGCGGGACCTACGAGGAGCTCCTCCAGCGCACGGATCACCGGAACGGCTGAACGCCAACGCCTCGACGGGACGTCCGCGAGCGGAAGTCGGTTAGTACCGCTTCCGCGGGTGCTGGCGTCCGCCACCCGCACTCGTCGCGGAGGCCCTCGACCTCGCGGACGTAGCAGGCCAGGCAACGGATACTCGACGCCGATCGAATGGGCGGAAGGCGGGGGCGTCGCCCATTCCGGCGGCGGCCCCCGCGTCCCTGGCTGTGCGCCGCAATTGCCGGCGATTCCCCGGACGCACTTACGACGCGTGCGGAGTCACGCCGCTGCCGCTCGGCGCTGGCCCGGGCGGCGTGGGCATCGAAGCGGCGATGGGCGTCACGACGAGCGCCGCATTCACGGCTCCCCGGATACCCTTCTTTTGCTTCGGTCCCATCGTGTGACGCGCCTGTCGCGTCGCCTTGGCCTTGGCGGCTGCCGCGGCCTTCTGCTCCGGCGTCCGCGTCGTCCGTTTGGGCGGCGCGAAGCCGAAGTCGGCGAGCACGGGGCTCGTCTCCCCGAACACGTTGATTACGTATTGCCGCAGAGCGCGAAGGACCGGCGACACACGTGTGTTCAGCGCCTTGGTGGCAACCACATTCGAATGCCACGTGGCCTTGGCGGCAGACGCCGCCGCGACCGAGTCGATGCGGCTCTGGAAGAGCTTCGCGAGATCGGCCGGGGTGTAGGTCGAGCCCACCAACGGTACGCTCGACACGCTTTGCAAGTGCTTTCCCACTCCCACGATGACTTGCGCGTCGCGGGCAGGGGTTTTGGTTCGGTCATTTGTGACCATGGCGGACGACCTTTCTGCTTTCGGACACGAGAGCGCCGCTGCGGAGCAGAATGCTACGCGTCGTCGCCCTCTATTTGGGAATAGGCCTTGGAGGTCGATTTTTCGGAAAAAAAAACGAGGGCGAGTCGAATTTGCGTTTGCGCGTGCATGCGGTGCAGCGTTTCGTCCGCATCCGCGTCGATCGAATCGGCCAACGCGGCGATCCCGTCGGCATCGGCGTTGATCGAATCGGCCAACGCGGCGATCCCGTCGCCATCGGCGCTGATCGAATCGGCCAACGCGGCGATCTCGTCGGCATCGGCGCTGATCGAGTCGGCTAACGCGGCGATCCCGTCGCCATCGGCCTCGATCGAGTCGGCCAACGCGGCGATCCCGTCGGCATCGGCGTCGATCGAATCGGCCAACGCGGCGATCCCGTCGGCATCGGCGCTGATCGAGTCGGCCAACGCGGCGATCCCGTCGGCATCGACGTCGATCGAGTCAGTTACGGGGTAAACGTCCACCGACTCGTGAGCAACGACGGACGGCCCGCCCGCCAGGCGCCGGCGATCAGACGTCGCTCTCAGTACCTCTTCTGCCAGAGCAGGTCGAAGATGGTCGTTCCCGCATTGCCGACGGTTGTCGCCAGCGACCACCTGGAGATGAACCGCCACTCCAGCGTGACCAGCGTCCGGTCCGGATTGACGCCCGGGTTTATTTGTCCGAGCACCATCGCCAGCTGCAGCGAGATGTCGTTCGCTACCTGGATCTGCACCTCTGGCTTCGGCGCCGTGCCCGACGTATCGACGTTCGCCGTTACCGCGTCGAGCCCGAGCTGACCGAGAGCATGGTTCAGCGGCTGGGCCGCTTCACCGCCGACCGTCGCCGCCGCAGTCGCCGTGGTATCGGTTTTTTGCCTACTCGCCGTCTGTCCGTCCGGAGTCCCGAAAAGCAGCACGGAGACGATCTCCTGTTGGCCAAGTGGGGGCTCCGAGCTCAACGTCACCTTTCCCGTCTTCAGCGGACCGACGAACGTCGCGAAAACCGTCGTGCCCTCAGGCGCCTTCCATCCTGCCTTGACGACGACCTCGGGGTTCGAGGGGTCGGCGCCGACCAAGGTCACCGTGCCGCTCTCGATCAAGAATTTCTTGCCCTGAACGATGAGCGACCCACCGGGCTTCAGCTGGATCTGGCCGGTCACCGGCGACGGCGAGCCCGGCTTGACCTGCAGGTTCCCGTTGAGGCCGATTTTCAAATCCTTGCCCCGAACGATCTGGACGTCCGCGAGATGGATTGTCATTCCCATGCCGGGGGACGCCTGCGCATCTGCCGGCGGCGGCGGAACCTCTTCCGTCTTTGAGTCGAGCGAGAACTCGACGAATTTGGCGGGATGCCCCCGGTGGGCACCGATGTGCACCTTGGCGATATCGCCCAAGCTCTGCGCCTTGTTCGTGGAGCCCTCCGGCAGGGCCACGCGGACATGTGGCACATCCACTTTGACGTCCAACGCCTTGCCGCCCGGGGAGGTGGCGGCCACCTCGAACCGGCCGTCCACGTTTCCAATCTCCGAGCCGCCCGCAGCGAGCGGGATGGCTGCGTTGCTCGGGATGACGAGGAGCGCCTTCGCCGATTCCAACGCCATCCCGTTGAGGTGCACGGTCGCGTTGGCGTTGAGGCGTCCGCTCATGCCGGAGGCGTTGAGCTTCTCGAGCGCGATGGTCCCGTCCGGACTGAACCTCAAGTGCGCGTCCACGTCATGGAATTCCCCGCCGCCCGCCACCGCCTCGAACGCCCCTCGCGTCAGGTCCATGGTGCCCGACAGCCGCGCGGTCTTGGTTTGCGGATCCAGCTGCACGTTCGTCGCGGCGTCGAGGCGGCCATCGAACTCGTCGAACGTGCCTTCCACGAACGGCAGGAGCCCGGAAATGCGAAAGTTGTGCGAGGCAAGCGCGGCATCGAGCGGCTGCCCCTGCGCAAGAGTGGGCGCCATGGCGGTGCCCCAGGCGGCCAGGCCGTGCGCCTTCGCATCCATCACCCCGTCGCCCGCGTCGACGTGGACCGCAGCGTCGACGACGTGCCCATCCGCGGTGAAGCGAATCTGCGCTGCCTTGTAGGTGACGTTCCCGACCTTCAGGGAGTCGATAGCCAGGTCGGCACTCGCCTTTGCATCCTTGTGCAAGTCGTTGAGCGTGATGTCGCCGCTCAGCAGACCTGAAACCAGCTTGTCGTCGAGAAAGGCGATTTCGCCCATGGGAAAGTCACTCATGTGGGCGCGTGCGCTCGCACGCCATGGCGCATGAGCCGCATCGCCGGCGACGAACTGCCGCGCGACCGCGTCCACTTGAGAGTCCACGACCAGGAGCTCGCGATCGGCGGCGCGGGCCTTCAGGGAAACGTTCGCGTGCTGCCCATCGTATTTGACCGATAGATCGCCATCGAGCGGAGCCGACGTGGAGATCGCAGAGAGCTTCGCGTGATGGAGGTGAGCCTCGAGATCCACATCGGGAGCCAGCGCAGACCCCTTGACGTTCAGTTCCGCTTGGAATTTCCCTCCCAGGTACTGTTGCGAAAGGATCGGTGGCAGGCTCGCCAGCCCACGCTCGGGTGTGGTCACCTTGAGCTCGAACGGGAGACTGCGAACGTCCGCCGGTGCTCGTTTGCTCCCGCCCCCTCCGCCAAGCCATTCGGCGAAAGGAACGTTCGGCGCGCGAAACTCGATTTCTGCGAGCGCCCCCTTGCTGTCGTGCAGCTTGGCCGCGAGCCTGGTTGCGCCGTTCTCGCCATCGACGAACGTATCGACGTCGAAATCGATTCCGAACAGGCGCCAAGGAGGCAGCGGCATGACGAGGACGCCGTCGATGTCAGACGCGGCTTTCGTAGGCGGCGCGAGGACGAGCCGATCGGTTCGCACCGTAACGGTCACGTCGGGTGTGAAGTCGCGGGCGTCATCGCGTGCGATGTGTCCCTTGACACTCACCACCCCGCTCGCTTCGTGAAGCGGCATCTTTTCAGGCGGCAGGAGAGTCGAAATTTTGCCGAGATCCGCGCGCGCGTCGATGTCCACCGCGCCAAAGGCCTGCCTCCAGGAGCCGACGGCGAATGGACCGGCACCGCCCAACTCTAGACCTTTGGTCGTGATGTCTACGCCGCCTACCTCTGCCCCCTGCAGGTGCACCGTCCCCGCGAAGCGACGCCCCTGCAGCGTCACGTCCGCGTGCGCCGCGACCTCTTTGACACCACCCATCGCCCCGCGAGTCAGGTCGAGCCTACCCGTCCCATGACCGCCGTCCTGCTGGAGATTGACGTCCGTGTCGAGCGCGAGCAGCCCAGACTCGAGGTTCTTTTCGAGGTGCGCGAGGCGCCCCACCCGTGCGAGGTCGATCCCCTCGGTGGCGGCCCGCAGACGGAGCGCTCCGGAGCCGAACGCGAGCGTCGCCGTCAGCGGCGAGCCCAGGCCGTCCACCCGGGCGCCGTCGACGCGGATGTTGCTTCCGCTGACGCTCGCCCTCTCGGCTGTGACGAGCGCGCGCTCGCCGGCTCGTGCAAGCGCGACGTGAACTGCCCGGAGCGAGAGCGGAG
>JALYHV010000327.1 GCA_030776205.1 Myxococcota bacterium
CCCTTCAGGCCCCGTGAATACTATTCCGTCGAAAGCGGTATTAGCCGTTGCCGTCGCAGTGGCTTGCCTACTCGCATTCAACTGCGGTGGACGGAGCTCCCTCGATGGGGCCTTTGACCAGGCGGACGGCTCTGCGCGCGTCTGTCTCCCGAAGACCTGCGCGGCGGCCGGTGCCCTATGCGGGACCGCGCTCGACGGATGTGGAGGGACCATCCAGTGCGGCAGCTGCGTGGAGGGTCAGCTTTGCGGCGGTGCAGGGCCGAATCGGTGCGGGTCGGGCGCGTGCACGCCGACCACGTGCCAACAGGCGAACGCGACGTGCGGGCGGATCTCCGATGGCTGCAGCAACGTCGTGGATTGCGGCAGCTGCCAGGGTCCACTCACGTGCGGTGGGGCCGGCGCTCCGAACCATTGTGGCTGCCGTCCCGCGACGTGCGCGACGCTGGGTGCAAACTGCGGGGCTCCACCGGACGGGTGCGGTGGCCAGCTCGCATGCGGCCAGTGCACTGCGCCGGCGACGTGTGGCGGCGGCGGCGTCGCGGCGTTCCATTGTGGCGGGGGTACGCCCACGAGCAGCGGAAGCACGGCAAGCAGCGGCACGGCAAGCAGCGGCGGCACGGCAAGTTCCGGAAGCCCGGCGAGCAGCGGCACGGCAAGCACCGGAAGCCCGGCGAGCAGCGGCACCGCAAGCAGCGGACGCTGCGTGCCCAACGCGACGTGCGGGACGCTCGGTTTCGACTGCGGCAGGGGCTCTGATGGATGCGGCGGAACGATCGACTGCGGGAGCTGCGCACCCCCGGCGAGCTGCGGAGGCGGCGGAGTGCCAAACAAGTGCGGCTGCGCGAAGACCACGTGCGCGGCGCAGGGCGCGACGTGCGGAACGGTGGGCGACGGCTGCGGCGCCGTCCTCACGTGCGGGACTTGCCCGGCGGGCCTTGTGTGCGGTGGAAGCGTCCCGAACGGGTGCGGTCGCGGGACGTGCTCGCCGCAGACGTGCATGGACTATGGCATCGAATGCGGCCAGGTTTCCGATGGCTGCAGCCGGGTTCTCAACTGCGGAACCTGCGGGGTTGGCGAAATGTGCATCGCAGGAACATGCAACGGCGGAGGGAACGGAGGCGGCGCTCCACCCGGTGCGGGAGCAGGAACCGGCGCTCCGCCCGCTGGTGGAGGCGGCCCCGCCAATTAGAGCCTGTCGGCGGAACCGAACGGGGACGGGAGGCGCCCAGCCCTGCAATCCGCGCTAGCCCCGCACGCGAGCGATTACGGCCATGACCTCCTCGTCGCTCAAAATGTGCGTGGTCGACTTTGCGGCATGCAAGATGGCGGCGACCAGCTCGTCTCCCGCCTGCAGTCCGCGCTGCTTTAGCCAGTACGTGACGTTCGACGCGCCGCTCATGAAGCCGATCCCAATCTCCTGGCGGCGCCCGAACATCCCCGCCGGCACGCCGCTGTAGACGCGGTCGGCCGCGGACTTGTCGTTCTTTTGCATGGCCTTGATGATGGCGGCGGCGTGCACGCCCGTCGTCGTCCGGAACGCGTCCCGTCCGACGAGGGGATAATTGGGCGGAATCTGCCAACGCACCGCGCGCGCCACCGTCTCGCAATACTCCACCAGCTTGGTCAGGTCGCGCTCAACGGGGAGCCTCCCGAGGAGGCGCAGGTTGAGTAAGACGAGCTCGATGGCAGCGTTTCCCACTCGCTCGCCGATGCCGAGCGCCGTGCCATGTACGCGGTCGGCCCCGAACTCCAAGGCCCAGAGCGCATTTTGGAGGGCCAACCCGCGGTCGTTGTGTCCGTGCCAGTCGATGCTGACACGGGCGCCCGTCTCGGCGATGACGCCCCTCGTGAACGCGATCAGGTTGCGCACGCCGTCCGGGGTGGCGTGTCCCACGGTGTCCGAGAGGCACAACCGCGTCGCGCCGTGGTCGATGGCCGCCCGAAAGAGCGTCCGCAGGACGTCGGGCCGTGACCGCGTCGTGTCCTCCGTGACATACGCGACGGGCATGCCCCCTCGTATGGCGACGTCTATGGCGTCTGCGCTTCGCTTCGCGATCAGCGCGACATCCCATTGCTCGACGTACTGGCGAATCGGGCTCGACCCGATGAACACATAGGCGCGGAGCGGCACGCCCACCCGCTGACCGATTTCGAGCATCGGCGTGATGTCTTCGGCGAGGGTACGCCCCGCCGCCCCGATCGCGATCTTCATGCGGCATTCGACCGCCTCTCGGCAAAGGTGCAGCGCAGAATCGAACGCGCGCTTGCTGCTGCCGGGGAGCCCCACGTCGACCTCTTCGATGCCGAGGTCTTCCATCAGGTGCAAGATGGCGAGCTTGTCCTCGATGGATGGGTCCTCGATGCTGGGATTCTGCAAGCCGTCGCGCAGCGTCTCGTCGAGAACGGCGAAGCGCGGCGGTGCGGTCTGCGTTTTGCGGTCGACCTCGTTCCAGTCGAAGATCAGGTCTCCCGGGGGACCTGGATCCATGGCGCGCATCTTC
>JALYHV010000328.1 GCA_030776205.1 Myxococcota bacterium
GTCACAGCGCGGGCGGGCAGGTCCGTGGCCTCCCCCCGTCGCGCCCGAACGTAAGCGCGTTCGCCCCCCTGCCGAATCGCCGAAAACGCAGGAGGCACCTGCCAGCAGCGGGACTGCTCGCGTTCGAGCGCCTCGCGCAAAACGGCCGCGACCGGCCCGGTCGAGGACCGGAAGGAGGCGAGGGCCTCGCGCAGGCGCGCGCTCGGCTCGGAGCGGCGCACCTCGCGGCCGTCTGCGTCCAGGGTGTCGGTCTCGATCCCGAGCGTCACCGTCGCCAAGTACGTCTTTTCGTGGGCGGTCAGCCACGGAACCAGCTTGGTGCCTTCGCCAAGTGCCAACACGAGAACCCCCGTCGCCATGGGGTCGAGCGTCCCTGTGTGGCCGACCTCACGGACGCGCAAGGCACGACGAACGAGCCCCACTACGTCGTGGCTGGTCGGTCCGCGGATTTTGTCGACGACCAGAACCCCATCGGGACAGTCGGTCGGCGTGGCTTTCACGCGGTCCTTCCCAAGGCTACCAGGCATCGGGGATCCATGAGCGGCCCGCCGGCGACTTTTCCTCGAGGTGCGGTCGCATGTGGGACATAGATAGCAACGGTAACAAGGTTCCCTTCGTGCCGCGCCTTGGCTCCAAGGCCGGGCGAGGACCGGATCGTGGTACCCTCGAATCGAGAGAAATGACGAGCTCCAGCAACCCGGCGCCGCTGCGCCTGGGCCCGTACGAGCTAATCCAGAGGCTCGCCACGGGCGGGATGGCGGAGGTCTATCTCGCCCGGCGCGCCGGGCCGCACGGCTTCCAGAAGACCGTCGCGGTAAAGCGCATTCTCCCGCAGTTCGCGCGAGATGCCGATTTCGTGGCCATGTTCGTCGACGAGGCGCGGGTGTGCGCGCGCCTGGGCCACCCCAACATCGTCCAGGTGTTCGACTTCGGCGAGCAAGACGGCGAGCTCTACATGGCCATGGAGTACGTCGATGGCACGACCGGCGCTCGGCTGGTGCGCGCTGCGGCGGCGAGCGCGGAGGAGATCCCGCTCGACGTATGTCTTTACATCACGCTCTCTATCCTTCGTGCGCTCGAGCACGCGCACAGTGCACGAGACGAAGAGGGCAAGCCTCTTCGACTCGTGCACCGCGACGTGTCGCCGGGTAACGTGCTCATCGATCGATCGGGCGCCGTCAAGCTGACCGATTTCGGCATCGCGCGCGCCGCGGAGATCGAACGCCGAACCGACGCCGGACAGCTCAAGGGCAAGCTCGGTTACATGTCGCCTGAGCAGGTCGTCGGACGCGAGCTCGACGCGCGAAGCGACATTTTCACGCTCGGGATCGTGCTCGCCGAGATGCTGATCCTGCGCCCGCTCTTCAGCGGGGGCAAGGAGCTGGATGTCCTATTGCGCATCCGAGACGCCGATCTCGCGGCGATCGATCGCGCGGGCAACCGCGTCCCCGACGACGTCCGCGCGGTCCTCTTCCGAGCGCTGGCCCGCGATCCGATGCTGCGATGGTCGAGCGCGGCGTCGTTTGCGGAGGGACTCGAGGACGTCGTGCGACGGCGAAGGCTTCAAGTGGGCCCCTCGCGCCTTGCCACGTTCATTGAACGCCTCGGGCTGATCGCGACGCCCGACGCCGACGAGATTACTGGCGAAATAGGTCAAGCCGCGACGGCGGAATCGAACGCTCGGCTCGGTTCTCCCCAGGGTGCCCGCACATTCATGGACGCGACGACCGTCGCCACGCAGGTGGGCGCGACTGCCGCCCCGCGCGCGCTCGAGACGGTGTCGCCCAGCGTCTACCGCGTTCAACGCGAGGACGGCGTTGTCCTCGGACCTATGGCGTTCCCAGGCCTCATCGAGCTCTTCGCGACCGCCGCGGTGGGAGCGAAGTGCCTGATTGCTCGGGACCGCGGACGATTCAAGCCGGCGACGGATTACGTGGAGCTCTCCCGGTTTCTCAATAGCCCTGCGTTGATGTGGGATCAGGAGCTGCCGGCCGAGGCGGTCGATCGCGGCCCGCTCGATCCGGCACGCTTGCCGACGCGGCTCTTCCAGATCGCCGTGCGCCGCGAAACAGGCGCGCTCGTCCTTCGCAATGGCATCCGTCAGAAGCGTATTTTCTTCGTCGAGGGCGCACCGCAATACGTCACGTCGACCGACAAAAAAGAACTTCTCGGGGAATTCCTCATCGATCGTGGGCAGGTCCTGCGAATGGAGGTCGAGATGGCGCTGGCGATGCTGCCGCGCTTTGGCGGCCGGATAGGGGATGCCCTGGTGGGAATTGGCGTGCTTCGACCGATCGAATTGTTCAGGGCCATTCACGACCAGACCCAGGAGCGTCTGCTCGAGACGTTCCGTTGGAAGGCGGGCGAGCTGGCATTTGCGCGTGGCATTCGTGCGCAAGAGGAGACCTTTCCTCTCGGCGTCGACACGTACGAGCTGATCGGCCGCGGCATCCGGCAGGGCTACAAGTTCGAGGAGCTCGAGCAGATGCTCGCGCCGGTCCACGAGGAGGTCATCGAGCCAGTGGCCGTCCCGCTCGTGCGCCTAGAACGGTTCTGCCTCCCCGAACGCGAGTCCGCGGCCGTCGAAGCGATCACCGGCAAGACCACGCTCAGCAGGCTGATCGCCGAGCTCGCGGCGGACGACTCCGCGGATCCCGAAGAGGTCTTGCGGGGCGTCTTCGTCGGGCTTGCATGCGAGCTGCTGCGCAGCCCCAAATGGCTCATCCCGCCGAGCTTCATGAAGGTGCGATCGTAGGGAATCGCGGTACGCAGGCGAATTCCCGCGTCAGTAAACAAGGTTTCGCTGTTACCTTGCAACGACGTCGCGGCGTGCAACGTCAGGCGGTCGGCAGGTCCGCTTGAAACTCAGCCTCCGCACCAAGCTCTTCCTGGTACTCGTCGCCCTTGTCGTCGCGGCAATGTGCGCGGCGGATGGCTATCTGACTTCCAGCGTCTCGTTCCACCTGTCGGAAACCATCCGAACCGACATGCTCGCCAGCGCTCGCGTGCTCGCGCGGGCAACCGGGTCTTTCTCGTCCTCAGTTCACGATGATTCGGCCGCTTGGGGCGATTTCGCGAAGGAGCTGGGGCGCGATACCGACGCGCACGTGACCGTCATCGGCACGGACGGGTCCGTGCTCGGCGATTCGCAGTTCGCGCCAGCGGAGCTGCCGGCGCTCGAGAACCTCGGCTCGCGCCCCGAGGTCCGGCAGGCCATGGCTACCGGCTACGGCGTGGCCGAGGGCCTGAGCGCCACGCGCGGACAGCGCCTGCTTTACGTGGCCTCGCGTTTCGATCGCGACGGGCTCCCGTCCGGCGTGGTGCGACTGAGCCGGGCGCTACCGGAGATCGACCGGGCAACCAGCGAAATGCGCAGGCTCATCTGGTTCGGTGCGGCGGCCGCCCTCGTGCTGGCGCTGTTCCTGTCCAACTTCGTCGCCGAGCGCATGTCCGCCGCCGTCGCCGAGCTCACCGAGGTCGCGCGCCGAATGACGGACGGCGATCTCTCCGTGCGAACGCGCCTGGTCGGCCGCGATGAGCTGGCGGAGCTTGGTCGCGCGCTCGACAGGATGGCAGGCAGTCTGGCCATGACCCTCGGCCAGCTGCGCGCCGAGCGCGACCTGCAGCGCCGCATTCTCGAGGCAATGCAGGAGGGAGTGGTCGTCGTCAACCGCGACGACAGGATCGTTCTAGTAAACCCCGCCCTACGGGCGATGCTCCTGCTTGGTGCCGATGCGGTCGGCAAGTTGCTTATCGAGACCGTGCGCAGCGCCCAGTTGGGGGACCTGCTGCTCGATGCGCGCGAGGCGTCTATGCCCGAACCCATCGAGGTAGAGATGCCCGGGCTCAAGCCGCGCCGCCTACTCGTGCATGCAGCGCCCCTCTCCGGCGATGACGAGGGCCTGCTCGTCGTCTTCGTCGACGTCACGGAGCTTCGACGGCTCGAGTCGCTACGGCGCGATTTCGTGGCCAACGCCTCGCACGAGCTTCGAACACCCATCGCCGCCGTCCGATCCTCCACGGAAACGCTGCGGTCAGGCGCGCTCGACGACCCGAGCGCGGCCGTTCGCTTCGTGGACATCATCGAACGAAACGCGCAGCGACTGCAGAGCCTCGTGGAGGACATGCTGGAGCTCTCGAAGCTCGAGTCAAACGAGTTCAAGCTCAAGAGAGAGCGCGTGGAGCTCGGCGGCGTGGTGCCGATAGTCCTCGCGCTCTTCCGCGAGCGCGCCGAAAAGAAGGGAGTTCACCTGTCGGCTGATTTGCCGCGGGCTTCGGCGTGCGTAGAGGGCGACCCGCGCGCCGTGGAACATGTCCTCTCCAATCTCGTGGACAACGCCATCAAATATTGCCCTCGCGGGACACGGGTGGTCGTCAGCGCCTCGGCCGACGACGAACGGCTCCATCTGGTCGTCTCCGACAGCGGCCCGGGCATTCCGGCGGAGCACCTGCCGCGCGTATTCGAGCGCTTCTATCGCGTGGACGCAGGCCGCTCGAGAGAGCTCGGCGGTACGGGTCTGGGTCTGTCGATCGTCAAGCACATGGTGGAGGCCATGCGAGGGCGGGTCACGGTCGATAGCGAGGTGGGCCGGGGATCGACGTTCACCGTCTCGCTTCCCAGGGCCCGGGTCTAAAACCCGCTCGGAGCCTCTCGTCACGGAGAATTCACGCATGTTGGCAGCGTTCGTCACCACCAAACACGATGCTGGCTCGCGTGAGCCTCGTGCATTTCGCGGTCGCGCTGACCGCCGCGTCCATCGTGCTCTATGGGGCCATGATGGCTCTCTTCGCGCGCGAAATCGGCCGTCGCGGCGTGCGGCGAAGACCTGCCCCGATAGGCCGGGCGCCGCGGGTGACCGTCTTCAAGCCGCTGGCCGGCGATGACGACGATCTCGAAGAGAACCTCGAGTCGTTCGCGCGCATCGAATACCCCTGCTTCGAGATGCTGCTGGGGGTCGCCTCGTCGCACGACCCGGCCTACGAGGTGGCTATGCGTTTCGTCGCGCGGCACACCGAGCTTGTCGCGCGCGTCGTCCTCACCGAGGCAGACGCCGCGACGAACCCGAAGGTCGCCCAGCTCGTGTGCCTCGAACGAATGGCGACGGGCGATCTCTACGTGATTTCTGATTCCAACGTTCGAGTCCGTCCTAGCTATCTCTGGTCACTGGTGGTCGAGCTTTCCAATCCCTGCATCGGAATGGTTACGAGCCTCTTCGTTGGGGCGGGCGAACGAACAATCGGCGCGGCGCTGGAGAACCTGCAGCTTTGCGCCTCGACTGCGCCAGGGCTCCTCGCGATGAACGCAGTGACCGGCCACCCTTTCACCGTGGGAAAATCAATGGCCATTCGCCGTCGCGACTTGGCAAAGCTCGGCGGATTTTCTCCGGTGGGACAAGTCCTCGCCGAGGACCATGCGCTCGGACGCCGGTTCCTCGCCGCAGGATTTCTGGCGCGGACGTCGCTCGACGCGGTTGAAAATCGCAACGTGGCATGCACTGTGATGCGCACCATCGAGCGGCACACGCGCTGGTCGAAGATGCGTCGGGCACTCTTTCCCTGGCCGTTCGTGCTCGAGCCCCTCATGACCCCGATCGCCGTGGCATCACTCGCCGTCGCCGTTGCGCCGTGCACCTTGACCGCCGTCGTTCTTGCGGTTGTCTGTGTCCTTCAGACGGCGGGTGCACTACTCACCGTCCGGGTATTGCGGGGAAGTTGGCTTGCGTGGTGGTATGCGCCACTCGAAGTGGTCCGCTCCTACGTAGCGCTCTTGTGCTGGGTGCGTGCATGCGCCAGTCGCCGCATTGTCTGGCGGGGTCATGCCTTCGTTCTCAAGAGGGGCACGACCATCGTTCCGGTTGCTTCCCCGTCCGGACGTGCAGCGACTCGTGCCCGTGCGACCGCCTGAAGTGTTCCGTCACGCGATTGTCACATGAAAGCCACGATGCGATCGCCGGGTGATATCACAGTGCGCCCAGTGGTTGCGGCTGCCAAATTGCCCGTTCAGCTCGAGGCCGAGGTGAAGATGCGCGCTACCCGCCTCGGGGTGAGCTACGGCGAAAAAATAGCCATCGACGATGTGAGTATCGACGTGTGCGCAAAGCAGGTGCTCGCGCTCATCGGCCCCAGCGGATGCGGCAAGAGCACCTTCTTGCGTTCGCTCAATCGCATGAACGACACCGTTTCGGGCGTTTCGACCCGAGGCCAGGTGGAGCTCGATGGCGAACCGATATACGGCCAGGGCGTCGATCCCGTGCTCGTCCGCCGCCGAGTCGGTATGGTCTTTCAGCGGTCGAACCCCTTTCCAAAGTCCATCTTCGACAACGTGGCGTACGGACTTCGCATCGCCAACGTGCGCGAGCGCGGTGTCATCAGCGATCGCGTCGAACGTGCGCTGCGCCACGCCGCTCTGTGGGATGAAGTCAAAGACCGGCTCGGCGAGTCCGGCCTTTCGCTGTCTGGAGGCCAGCAGCAGCGATTGTGCATCGCCCGCGCTCTGGCGGTCCAGCCCGAGGTGCTCCTCATGGACGAACCGGCGAGCGCGCTTGACCCCATCGCCACCGCGAAGATCGAGGATCTCGTCGCCAACCTGCGCAGCGAGCTCACGATCGTCATCGTCACTCACAACATGCAACAGGCGGCGCGTGTCTCGCAACGCACTGGCTTTTTTTACATGGGGCGGCTTGTGGAGGTCGGCGAGACGACGACCATCTTCACGCGTCCGCGAGAGCGCGAAACCGAAGACTACATCACAGGAAGATTTGGCTGATATGACCCGATCGATGTTCGACAGACGAGTTGCCACCGCGGTGTTGGCGCTTGGACTCGCTGCATGTGACAAGACCCCGCCGCCGGACAAATTGCAGCCTTCGAGCGAGGGGACTGCCGCCGCAGTACAGGCCGAGACGGCGACTGTGCGGATCAGCGGCTCGAGCGCGCTGCAGCCCCTCGTCAACGCGGCCAAGGAGCAGTTCGAGGCCAAGTACAAAGGGATTAGCGTCGAGGTGTCGGCGGGAGGGTCGAAGAAGGGCCTCGCCGATGTTGCCGCAGGCGCCGTTCAGATTGGCGATAGCGACATCTTGGCGCCGGACGATCTGAAGATGCAGCTCGTCGATCACAGAGTTGCCGTTGTCGGCTTCGCTGCCATGGCCAACAAGGGGCCGTTCAACGAGAAGGTCGGCGCTATTTCGATGACTGACATGGCAAAGATTTTCACCGGTGCGCTGACGAACTGGAAGGACGTGGGCGGCCAACCGCAGCCCATCGTGGTCATCAACCGGGCCCCCGGGTCGGGAACCCGCTCGGTCTTCGGCAGCATCGTTCTCGGCGCAGACAAGTTCGTAGAGGGCCAGACGGAAGACAACTCCGGCGCGCTCGTTGCAAAGTTGAAGCAGGGTAAGGGAGCGATCAGCTACCTGGCCCTTTCGTTTGTGGATCCCGAGCTTCGCGTTCTCGCGCTCAAGACAGAGGGGGGGGTGGTGGAGCCGCGGCAGGCGATGATCATCACGGGCGAATACCCGATCTGGTCTTACGAGCACATGTACACAAAGGACAAGCCGACAGGCGCCGTAAAGCAGTTCCTCGATTACATGTCCTCCAAGGAATTTCAGGAGCATGTCCTTCCCACCGTGAAGGGCTTCATCCCCATCACGCAGATGAAGGTATCCCGAGACAAGGGTTGATCCTCGTGGGAGAGAGCGTGATAGCGACGCACGCGACGCATTCATCACCGATACGCGACGCGAGCCGCCCTCGCGTCGGCGAGGCGGTGGTGCTCGCGACCCTCCTCGCGTGCAGCGTCTTCGTCGTGCTCACGACGCTTACGATGCTGGTGTTCCTGGCGCGGACGGGCATCCGAGGGATGGCGCACGTGGGGCTGTTCACACTCCTCACGAGGGACGCGTGGAAGCCGGAGGACGGATCATTCGGTGGGCTCGCCCTCATCGTCGGGACCTTCACCAGCGCGGCCGGCGCAATCGTGCTCGGCGCATTTCCGGCGGTGCTCGCGGCCGTCTGGCTGAACGAGTTCGCGCCGCAATCGATACGAGCTGCCCATCGGCGTGTGATGGAAGTTGCCTCCGCCATTCCGAGCGTCGTCTACGGGTGGCTCGCGCTCGTCTACCTGGTTCCGCTGATGGAGGGCCTTGCGCATGCGATTCGTGGCCGGGACACCCCGGTGACTGGCGAGGGTCTCGGAGCGAGCGCGGTGCTGCTCGGGATCATGGTGGCGCCGACGGTCTTGCTTTTGTCCTTGGACTCGCTCGCACGCGTTCCGGCAGCGCTGCGCGACGCCAGCGCGGCGCTCGGCGCGTCACCCTGGCAGACGGCTTTTCGAGTGTCGGTTCCGTATGCCTGGCGAGGACTGCTTGTGGCGGTGTTCTTCGGGTTTGCCCGGGCCGCAGGCGAGACGATGGCGGTCCAGATGGTCATCGGCGGAGCCCGCCGCATGCCGAGGGACCTGCTGTTTTCGCCGACGACGACCATCTCCGCGCAGATAGTCATGGACATGCAGGAGGCTCGTCCCGGCACGGTCCAGAACGACGTTCTTTACTCGATGGCGCTCGTCCTTCTAGTTGTCTCCGTCGCCGTGGTGCTGATCACGCGCGCGCTGGGAAAACAGAGTGTCCGGTGAGCACGCTCAATAGCCTTCACCGGTCTCAGCGGCTCGGTAGCGGCCTCGAAAGCGCGTTGCGGCGGCTGCTCGGCGCCGGCGCGATTTTGCTGGCGGTCGGCTATGGCTCCTGCCTCGTCTATCTCCTCGTTCGAGGAGGGGCGAAAGTCTTTTCCTTCACGTCGTACGCGACCCCGCTCGTTGGCGTGGAAAACGAAGAGGTCATGCGCTTCGTCGTTGCGCTCGCGCTGTTCGGCGGGCTCGGGTACGGCGCGATGTCCGTCGTTCGAGCCGTTGGATCCCGTGTCCACCTCTGGACCGCACGGCTCGAGAAGGGCAGCCGGCTGGTGGTACTTGCGGGCGCCGTCGCGATGGCGGCGTTCGGGCGCGACCATCTGCCGCGCTTCCTCATCGCGCTCCCGAGCGAGACTAGCGCAGGCGGGGGCATCGCACCCGAGCTCTTCAACACGGTATACTTTGCCGTTCTGAGCACGATGATCACGTTGCCCATTGGCGTCGGCGCGGCCGTTTACCTGGCGCGCTTCGCCCACTCGAGGCGGTTCGTCGGCACCGTGAGGACGGCGCTCGACACGCTCGCGGCTCTGCCGAGCATCGTCTACGGCCTCTTCGGCTTTCTCGTTTTCGTGGTCGAGATGAGAGCCGGCTACTCACTCTTCGCGGGCGCGTTCGTGCTCGCGCTGCTCAACCTACCCCTCGTAGTCGGCATCGCGGAGGAGAGCTTGCGCGCAGTCCCGCTGGAGCTCGACGACGCGAGTCTCGCGCTCGGAGCGACCCCCGTTCAGACCACCCTGCGCGTAACCATTCCGTACGCATGGCCGGGGGTCCTGAGCGCGCTCGTTCTCTCCGTCGGGAGAGTGTTTGCGGAGAGCGCACCGCTGATCATGACGGCCGGGACGACAATCTCCCGTTCAAACGCCTTCTCGCTCGACCCGTTCCGCGGCGGTGAGACGCTCGCCGTGCACCTCTGGTATGTCAATTCAGCCGGGCTTTCGCCAGACAAGGCAGAAGTGAGCGCCGGTACGGCGGCGGTGCTCGTCGTGCTGGTGACCGTGACCAACGTGCTAGCATCGCGATTCGCGCGCTTTGGTGGCGCGGAAGGGGCGCGCGTAAAAAGGGCGACGCGATGAGTCATAGTACGCACACAAGCCGGGACTTCGAGTCGGAGTTACGCGAGCTCCGTGCGCATGCCCTTGCGATGGGAGCGCGTTGCGAGCGGGGCCTGCAGCTGGCCTTGAAGGCCTTCTGGGAAGGCTCGTCGCAGCTGGCCGCCGAAGTCGAAGAGCTGGATCGGCACATCGACCGTGACGAGATGGATATCGATGCCCTGGTCCTCCGCATTCTCGCGCTGCGCCAGCCGGTCGCCTACGACCTCCGCTTTCTTGCCGCCGCCCTTCGGTTGGTGACCGACCTCGAGCGTATCGGGGACGAGGCGGTCAACATCGCCGAGCGGGCCAAGGAGGAGCACGGGACCGCGAAGGAGAAGGTGCGAGCGGAGCTAAAGGCCATGGGCGAGCAGGCGCAGGAGCTACTGCGCGACGCGCTCGACGCCTTCGTTCAAGGCGAGGCGACACGTGCGGAACAGGTGCTCGTGCGCGATGACGCCGTCGACGAGCTCTATGGGCGCATCATCCGCGCCATGACCGAATTCATGACCGAGCACCCGAGTCAGGTCGCGGAGGCCATCCGGGTGATTCACGTCGGAAAGTACCTCGAGCGCGTCGCGGACCACGCGACGAACATCGCAGAAGAGGTCATTTTCATGGTGCGAGGGGAGGACGTTCGTCACTTTAGAACGCACCCGCCACCCAAATTTGGCGAGCGCATGTAACGAGCGCACACGCGCAATCGTGCGCATCGCGCCCTTCTGCCCGCAATGCCGCTGGGGCCCGAAGCGGCAGCGAGCCAAAAGCGGGGCGTAACCGGGGTTTGGGCGTCCTGCCAGCGAATGATGCCAAAACGTTTCTCGACCGCCCACGCGCAGCCGCTTTCGGTCGTGATCCTGTGATGAGGAGCGCCCCGGTGGCGCTCCGCTATCCAGGGAGAATCAGCATGAATGCCAACGGGACGCGCATTGCACACTTGTCGGATGTGCATATGCTCGATACTCGGCCGAGCGGGATTCGGTCGGGTTTGTCGATGGGGCATCGCTTTCTGAGCTTCGGGCGTCCGCTCGATTCGCTGGCACGGCGGCGCAAACTAGTGAGCTCACTTTCCGAATCACAGCGCCTCGGCGCCGATCACATCGTCATCTCCGGCGATCTCACCGAGATAGGAGACGCGCGCGAATTCGAGTCGTTGGCCGAGGTGCTTCACGAATCTTCAATCGCACCGGCGCGCATCACGCTCGTCCCAGGCAATCACGATCTCTATTCGTCGCCGAACGGCTGGCGCGACGCGCTCAATGGACCCCTCGCCGCATTTGCGGCAACGAGCGCGCGTGCGGCGGGGAGCGTCGTCGAGTGCGGGGGCGTGCACCTCTTGCCGCTCGATGTCGCGTTTCACCAGCCAGTAACGCGCTCCGCGGGCCTCATTGCGAACCCTACCTTCGACATACTGGAGCGCAGGGCCGCCGACGACGGTCTCGCGCGGCGCCCCCTCGTGGTCGTTCAGCACCACCCACCGTTCGTTCGTCGGAGCAGCGCCTGGCATTGGATGGATGGCCTCATCGGTGCCGCGCGCCTGATGCTCTTGCTCGAGCGATTCCGCCATGTCTTCGTCCTTCATGGCCACCTGCACGCTCTCGTGAATCGCGCACTCGGGTGCGGAGTGGACCGCGTCCTCGGCGCAACGGCCGTTGTCGACGACGGCGACGCGCCGAGGGTACGCCTCTACGACTTCGTAGATGGCCGCATCCAGATTTAGGGCATCGTCAGCTAGCGGGACAGTGGCTTGCGATAGACCGGGTATGGCGCCGCATCGTGAAGGGCGACGTAGCCGAGCGAGACGAAAAGGCGTTCTGGCCCCATCCAAGCCTCCTCGTCGTGGAGCGGGTGACTGGCGCGGTGGGGATATGCCTCTAGGACGCAGCCGCCCCATCCGCGAACCGCCTCTTCGGTTGCTTGGACGAGAGCGCGGGCCACCCCCCCCCGCCGCTCGGTTGGGCGCACGAGCAGGCAGGCGATGCTCCAGACGCCGTCGTCATCGCCCAGGTCCAAAGAGCGATACGGCCCTTGCTTTCGTAGCTTCGCGAGCGTGGCGCGTGGCGCGGTCTTGATCCAGCCGACCGCTTCGTCGCCCTTCAACGCGAGCAGGCCGCGTCCGTCCGGGCTGCCTGCTCTGATGGCGGCAATCTGTTCGCGCCGGTTCGCTTCTGGTTCGTTCGCGCAGCGCGCCAGCCAGGCGTTCTTGTCGCCCTCGAACTCCCAGAACCGACAGAAACACGTGGAATGACAGGCCGCGAAGAGCGCTGCCCACGCATCCAGGTTGCGCTCGCCCGGAGTCTCTACGCGGAGTCCTTGGCTCAAGCCGCGCGGCTCGCAATCGCCGGCAGCAGCCGTCGGGCAGGAGAGCGTGCCTCCCATTCGGCGGCGACGGCGAGCATCGTGGCCTCGTCGAGCGCCTTGGCCATCACTTGCAGACCGACGGGAAGCCCGCTGCGCGTCGGCGCGCACGGAACGCTCATCGCCGGAATGCCGGCGAGGCTCGCGGGGAGCGTGTGAATGTCGCTGAGATACATCGCGAGCGGGTCGCCCACTCGCTCGCCAAGTCGGAACGCCGCAGTGGGGGAAGCCGGCGAGCAGACGACGTCCACCTCGCGAAAGGCCTCCTCGAAATCTTGCCGCAGCAGCGTTCGGACCTTCTGCGCCTTCAGGTAATACGCGTCGTAATGCCCGGCTGAAAGGACGAACGTACCGAGCAGAATGCGTCGTTTCACCTCCGCACCGAACCCAGCGTCGCGTGTCGCGCCATACATCGCCCGCAGCCCCAACCGCTCGCCGGGCGACCCGCCAGAAGCCTCCGCGACGCGAAGACCAAACCGCACGCCGTCGAAGCGCGCGAGATTGCTCGAAGCCTCGGCCGTGGCGAGCACGTAGTAGGTCGCCACTGCGAATCGCGTGTGAGGAAGCCGGACGCGCCGCAGCTGACACCCCGCGGCCTCGAGAGAACGAATGGCCCGATCGACGCTATCGGCGACTTCGGGGTCGATGCCATCGGTAAAGTACTCTTCAGGAATCCCGACCCGCAGCCCTTTGACGCTGCGCCCGCACGCCGCCTCGAAGTCGTCTACGGGCACATCGAGGCAGGTCGAATCGCGAGGGTCGTGCCCGGACAGGACGGAGAGCATGCGCGCCGCGCTTCGGACGTCTACGGCCAGGGGGCCAATCTGATCGAGGCTGGACGCGAACGCAATAAGGCCATACCTCGAGACCCGTCCATAGGTCGGCTTGATGCCGACGCACCCGGTCAGCGACGCGGGCTGGCGGATCGAGCCGCCGGTGTCACTCCCGAGGGTCCCAGGCACTAGGCGCGCCGCGACAGCAACCGCGCTCCCACCGGACGATCCGCCGGGTGTACGGGTGATGTCCCACGGATTTTTCGTGGGCCCGAGCGCGCTGTTCTCAGTGGACGATCCCATCGCGAACTCGTCCATGTTCGTCTTGCCGACGATGACAGCGTCCGCCGCGCGCAGGCGCTGGATGACCGTGGCGTCATACGGCGGGACGTACCCGGCCAGAATCTTCGACGCCGCGGTCGAAGGCTGGCCTCGCGTGCAGATTGCGTCCTTGACTCCGATCGCGACCCCCGCCAGCGGTCCGAGCGTTTCGCCACGCGCCCGCTTCGCGTCGATCGCGCGGGCCTGGACGAGGGCGTCTTCGTGCGCCACGTGGCAGAACGCGTTCAGCTCGCCGTTGGCGGACGCGATGCGGTCGAGCGCGGCGCATGTCGCCTCTTCCGCGGTCAGCTCGCCCCGCTGCACATGGGTCGCGATCTCGATCAATCCGTCAGGATTCGTGTTCATCGTTCATTCCACGAACGTCGCGACGGCGAATCCGCCCCCCTCGATGGCCGGCGCCTGAAGGAGCGCCTCATCGTGCGACAGCCCTGGCAACGGCCGGTCTTCGCGTAGGGGCAGTCTGTCCAGCTGAACATGAGCCGTCGCTGCGACGTCGCGTGTATCCAGCTCGTCGAGCT
>JALYHV010000329.1 GCA_030776205.1 Myxococcota bacterium
ACGCGGGGCCGCGCCCGCCGGCATCTTGCGGCCCGCATTTCTTGGGCCCGTCGTACATGGGAAGCGCTGACCTGCTCGCGCCTGTCCCCACGTGCGCCTGCCAATGCGGCGCGCCCACCGCCGTCAATTGCTCCGTCCCGACGGTGTCCTTCTACCCGGGTGGCGGTCCGACCTGCTCGGCACCGAGACCGCCATGTGCCACGCTGGATCTGGTGGCCGGCGCATGCACGCGGGTCGATATGTCCGCCACGTGCATCAGCTCGCTCTCCGGGCTCGAGATGAGCTCGCCCGGGTCGACGGCCTCCGGAGGGAGCTGCGCGCCGCTCGCGACCAGTGTAGTCCCCGTCGCCGGGTGGGGTACGAGCGCGCGAGCCTGTATCTCGGCGGCTGGTTCGGCGCAGGCCGACTGCGGCGGCGGAAACATGTGCGCGCCCGTTCCGAACCCTCAGTACGGCCCCTCGCTGTGTATCTCGCGCGGTGGTGACGTGCCCTGTCCCGGCGCGGGGTACACGACCAGGCACGTGTACTACGGAGGAGTCGACGACACGCGTGCGTGCTCGCCGTGCTCTTGCGGGAGTGCCACGGGCACCACGTGCAGCGCGACTTTCGATGTGTTCACGTCCAACTCGATGGGCGGATGCGCGGCGCCCAAGGCGACTTACCCGACGCCAATGTCCTGCAACGCCGTCCAGCAGCCCGCGTCGTTGCTCCTCACCCTTGCCCCTTCCGCCGGCTCGTGCCGCCCGAGCGGCAGCGTACCCAGCGGCGCAGCCACTGGGGTACGACCCAGCACCATATGCTGTCTTTGACCGCAACTCCCACACCGCACACGCAGGTCAGCGCTCGACGCGCTGCTTGAACTCTTTCACGAGCTCGCCGAATCGATCCGCCATCGGTGAGTCGTCGGCGCGCCATTTCGCACGGAGGCGCCTGGCGTGCTCGACCCACGTCTCTCCCGGAATGACTTGCTCGAGAATTTCGCGAAGCAAGCGCGCAAGCGCCGGCGCCTCGCCCGAGGACGAGATCGCGATCAGGAATGGCGGCCGTTTGACGACCGCGCCTGAGTACGCGCTCGCATTGGGAGGATCGTCCACCGCAACGAGAAAAGTCTGGCGCGCCTCGCAGGCGTCGGCGACGCGTCGCTGAGCTTCTGAATCGGACGTGGCGGCGAGCGCCAGCCACACGCCATCGACGTCGCTCTCGTTGAACTTTCGTTCGTCCCACGCGATGCGCCCATGCTCAGCGAGGAGCCGGATGGTTTTGGTCGCGTGGGGCGCGACCACGCGAACGCGCGCCCGCGAGGCGAGGAGCGCCGCGATTTTTCGCTCCGCGACCGGCCCGGCGCCGACGACAAGAACGGTTCGTCCGGCGAGCCTCAGAAAGAGGGGATAAAGGCTTTCCTGGTCAGGCGCGAACATTCCTCCGAGTCTAACCGCGCCTCGAAATCAGCGCCTTCTGCTACGAGGCGGCGGCTGCTGGTTTGGATGGCGAGCTGGCCGACGTCGCATCCGACGAAGCGACGACCGATGCGGAACGCAGCGACCAGCGTCGTTCCGGAGCCGCAGAAAGGGTCGATGACGAGGCCGTCCGCGCTCGTCGACGCGCGTACGATGCGGTCGAGCAACTTGAGTGGCTTCTGCGTTGGATAACCGGTCGTTTCCGCGAGCAACGGCGTGTTTGCGGACATCGACGGGCAGTCAGTCCAAACACTGCCGAGGGCGCGCCCTTCGTCCGCGAAATAACGGTAGGTCTTTCCGCCGACGGTTCGGTCACGGTAGCGACGACCGCGGGCGTCCGTCTGGCCGAAATGCATCGTTAGGCTGGTCGGCGAGAACGGCTCGCGCAGGCTCGGATCGCGCCCGTTCCAGATAAAGTGCTGGCCGCGTGCGTATATCAGCAGCGTCTGGTGCGTGATGCCTGGCCCAGTGCGCGCGCCGCGAGCGCCATTGCCCTGCGCCCAGACCACCTCGCCGAGGAAGGCCGGGCGGCCGAACACTCTGTCGCATACGACCTTCGCATCGTGAACCGCTCTGTGATCGAGGTGCAACCACATCGTTCCATCGCTGCCGAGGCAGTCGCGCGCGACTACGAGCCGGGGTTCGAGCCATTGAATGTAGGCGTCGATGGATGGCCAGCGATCCGTGTACGCGACCGGCCCATCGCGCCGTGTTCGCTCCCGGCCTCCGTTCGTGGGACTGCGCGGGCGGGCCCCCCAAGTACCGCCCGTGCCGAACGGTGGATCAAGGTATGCGAGCTGCGCTGCGGTCGCCGGCGCGTGCCTCTGGAGGTGAAGCGCATCCGAGCGAACGAGCAGGTTGTTCAAGGCAGGGACTTGGCGTGCATGTCGGCCACGGCCGCTTGCGTCGTGAAGCTTGGGTCGAGAGGTCGGAACAGCGCGAGCGCGAGTTCCTCGTCACTGTCGTTCTGCTGCGGAATCTCATACGAGAGCCAGTCGCGTCGCGGTCCGCTCGGCTCGCATCCCGCCACCATTTCATCCGGCGAGCAGGCCGTCCGTACGTGAATGTGATCATCGTGCACGCCGCCGGGATGAGGCTGCAACATCACCTGTTCGGCGCGGCGGATCGTTTCCAACGGCTCGCCGCCGGCGATGGCCCAGTCGACGAGGAGCGCTTGAATGACGTCGCTCACGAAGATCCACTGCGTGCGTGCCTGCGGGTCTTCGACGAGACATTTGACGAGCAACCACTCGCGCCGTACGTCGAAGCGCAGCCAGCGCAAATGGGGTTCATCAGGCGCCAGGCCATCCGCGCCGACCTGCACGAATCCAGGACTGTCCACGGGTGCACCCTGAAGAGTTGTCACGTACAAGAGAAGGTCAGCGTCCACACCGGAGCGGTGTGAAAAGTGCGGCAGGAGAGGCCCGCCGCCCGCGCGAGTCGAGAGATCCCCCGCGTAGAGACGTGCCCCTGGCCGATCCCCGGCCACTTTGGCCGCGCACCGGCTGATCGCTCCGGTGAAGCGAGGCAAACCCCAGTGCCGGTCGTCCTTGCGGAGCCATCGCAGCCCGTCCGCGTCGGCCGGGAGCTGCGCTCCGTCGCGGAGGACTCCGCGGTTGGCGGTGCCAATCGCCCCGTGCCACGAGGGCATGAGAGGTGATGGTGCCCGCGCGCAATCAATGAGGGCGCCCAGAAGGACGAGCCGCGTCACGGCCATCAGCACCGCCGGCGTTAACGCACCGACTCCACCGATGCGAAAAAGGCAACGCAACCGGCTGGTCACGTCCCAGGGCTTACCAGAATCCGCAGGGTGGCAGCCAATTCCGGATGAGCGTGACGCGGCGGATTGGCCAAAACAGGCCAGTCGATGCCCCGATCGGGACGTGTTGCGACGGGCTCGCGACCCATTGCGGCTATTTTGCAGCGTTCTGAAAAGGAGCAGGGCGGGCGCGCCTCTTGCTGGGCTTGCTGAAGGGCCGTCGGGGGCAGCCATTGAGGCGTACCGGGTGAGCTGGTTCCACGCGACGGGGGGCGCGCGGAGTCGCGCCCGACCGACTATGCGCTATAGCGAGCCTATGAATGGGGAGCACCCTGCGGTGATGCGCGCATTCCGGCGGGTTCGTCGCTTGCTCATCCGCGCAGCGTTCGTCGGGTTGGCAACCTGCAGCAGGCACGCCGAGGTCGAGCCCGACACCAGTCCGTTCGTAGCCGGCTCGCTCGCGGGCGAATCGCGGGTGACTGCCGGGGAGCACGGTTTCTCGCCGAGCTCCATCGCAATTCCCAAGGGAGCACCCGGGTCGACCCATCCGGTCACCTTCGTTCGGACTTCCGAGAAGACGTGCGCAACGGAGGTCGTTTTCCCGGACCTGGGAGTTCAGAAGCCGCTGCCGCTGGACACCGCGGTGACCATCGACGTGCCGACGGGCGCGGCGCGGACGCTCTCATTTCAGTGCGGAATGGGCATGTACAAGGGCGCGCTCGTCGTCCGCTAGCGATGGGTCAGCGCAACGCGGCGCGAACGCTCTCCTCCAGGATCGCGAGGAGCCGCTCGAGATCTTCGGGGCCGATCGTCAGCGGCGGCGACACATAGACGGTTCGCCCGAGCGGGCGTAGGTACGCACCGCGCTTCCGCGCCTCCTCGTAAACGCGCCAACCAATCGCGCCGAGATAGCCCGTACCTTGGCGTTCGTCGCTGGCGCGCTGCACCAGGTCGGCGGCACCGATCATTCCGATCGTGCGCACGCGTTCGACGCCCGGTACATCCGACAAGCGCTCGAAGGCCCGTTCGATGACGCCGGCGTGCCGCGCTGCCTGCTCTAGCACGTGCTCTTCGCGATAAATGGCGAGGACCTCTCGCGCGAGCGCAGCGCCTAGCGGATTGCCGCAGAACGTGTGCCCGTGCAAGAACGCCCTTGAGCGGCCGCCGTCGAAGGCGGCGAGAACGCGTTCGGTCGCGAGCACCGCTCCCATGGGAATGATACCGGCCAGCGCCTTGCCGATGCACATCACGTCGGGCGCGACGCCGGCCCGTTCGCAAGCCCACATCGGTCCTATGCGCCCATAGCCGGTGAACACCTCGTCGGCGACGAGCAGGACGTCGTGCCTGTCGCAGAGGGTGCGGAGCTCGCGGAGGTACGTAGCGTCGTAAACGCGCATTCCCGCGACGCCCTGGACGATGGGCTCCACGAAGACGGCAGCTATCGTATCTGCACCGTCGTGCAAAAGGCGGCGAATCTCGGAGAAGGCGCGGTCGTAGGCGTCCTTCGACGGAAACGGGGCGTGTACGCACTCGAAGGTCACCCCTGCGAAGGGTCGCCTGAAGACTTCCACGCCGCCGAGGCTCGCCGCGCCGAGCGTGTCGCCGTGGTACGCCCCATCG
>JALYHV010000330.1 GCA_030776205.1 Myxococcota bacterium
CGCGTGAGACGATCGAGCGTCGCGAGACTAACAGAGAGTTTGGCCGCGAGCTCCCGCTTGCACAGTAAGCGATCTGGATCCTGCGCTGCGGCTGGCTCGGGTACTGTCGCAAGCAACGCGCGCAGACTGGCGAGCGCCTCGGGCTCGAGGAGCGCGATCGCCTCCGGCAGCGCGGCCGCAATCGCCAGCGCCAACGGATTCGCCCGCCGTTCCGTGGGCCGGCTCAAGAATGCCTCCCTAGTGGGAGGCGATTACTCGGCGGTTCTGCTGGCGGGTCGCCGGCTCCGGAAATCGCAGTCACCCGCGCGACGACACGGACACGGCGCCTCGGGGCGCGCGCAACTCGACGTACGGCAGTGCGCTGGGGGACACGGATCCGCACGGTGCGAGGCGGGCGCGCAGGCGCTTGCCTGGGCAATGTCCACCCCCCTACGCCGCCCTCCTTTGGAGGCACGAGTCGCAAAGGCTTTGCGGGCAGACCAGCCGCTTCACGAAGCGTTTTCTTGCCGAGTGCCGCAAGAATGGCAGAGCATCCAGCCTCGACGGCTAGGCGGCGCGACGGCGGAATGTGAGTATCCATATGGGCGATGAGCGCCCGGAGACTGTCGACGAACCGTCGGTCCGCCGCTATAATACGTTCGTTCGTCACGTCCGTTCGTCCCTCTAAGCCAGCCGCGGGTGCGATCCGTTGGCTGGCTTTTCGTTGTGTTTATCGCGTCGAAATACGCGATTCCGCGTGGGTAATGGTGGCCGGCTGCACGGAGGCGCCGCAGGCGAGCGACAGCACTGTCATCCGCGATATGCCTAGGATCTTGGCGGCCACGGGCACACCGTCGCGCTCGATGAGCGCGCGGACAGCCACCTGAAGATCGGGGGAGGCCGTTACGCGGATTTTAGCGGTAGACATTTTTTCTCCGACCTGAATGAGGCCTAGCCCCAAGATGCCGGGGCTGTAGATACTTCGTTGGGGAGTTTTTTTGCTATGGCTGTCGATTCTGTAGCAGGCGCCCGCACACGACGGCTTCGGCCAGCATCCCCGCGTGGACCTGCTGTTGAGCTTCGGCCAATCGGCCGTCGTTCCAGTGTGTGGCACTGCCACGATCCAGTTCACCGTGCGTCACCGTGAATCGCTCGACGTTTTTGGGTGTCGCGCCCATTACCTCGAGTGTCTTAGATTCCGAAGAATCGTTAGGCGTTGAGCCACCTTGCGTATATTCGCCAATCGCCTCCGGAGCCGTAGGTCGCAGGTTCGACTCCTGCGTGGCGCGCCACTCCGCTGGCAATGACCCGCGCAGACGGAGAGCTGGTCTCCGTGGGCAGCGAACGCAGCTCCGGCGAACCTGGCCCGTCCGTACTCGCGAGCGAGTGGCTAAACTCCTCTCGTGCGCGCCCAACCGCTCATCACGTGCCGCGACGTTCAGGCCTCCAGCCGCTGGTACCAGCGCCTTCTCGGGTGCGTCGGCGGCCATGGAGGGACCGAGTACGAACGGCTCTGGGATCCGAACCTCCACACCAGCGAGTGGGGCTCGGACGGTCTGATCCTGCAGCTGCACGCATGGGAGGTCGATCACCACCACGGACCCATGGCCGATGCATCGCGCGCCGTCGGCAATGGCATGCTTCTCTGGTTCGAGGTCGACGACTTCGACGCGGCCGTGGCCCGTGCACGCGGGCTCGAAGCGCCCATCCTGCTCGACGTTCATCGCAATCCGAACGCGAACCACCGAGAGCTCTGGATCCGCGATCCGGACGGATATACGGTCGTCCTCGCGTCCCCCGACGGTGACGCGGAGGAGACGTAGGGGTCGCATGTGTCCGGTCGTGCATTTTGAGAGCGTATCGACGGCCGGTCTCGAATCGTCGCCAGTCGCGGCCGCGCTCGCCGGGTTGCGGGCGAACGAGGCCCGCTACTTCAAGAACAAGTACGACCACGTGTTCACGGTGGAACCGGCCGCCCAGGCGAAGAAGGCGATTGAATGGGTGCATCGCATCCTCGAGGAGGAGCGCGGCATCGTCATCGAATCACGCCCGCTCGAGGCCACGGCGTTCCAGGTCGAGAAGATCCGAATCGCATACGTGTTCTACGAAAACGGCCTCTCCATCAACGTCATGTACGCAATCGACGACCCGAAGAAGCGAGCGGTCGGCTTCAAGCTGTCGGAGGGAATGGCCGTCCCCCCAGAGCTTGCCGAGCGCTTCAAGTTCGCGACCCAGAAGTCGAAGCTGGCCGGCACGATCCGCGGCTCCTTCTTCGTGATCAAAGGGGAGTACTGAAGCGCGGCATCGCGCTCCGCTCACAAGCAAGCAATACACGGAACGTTTCTGACACAAAGAGCCAGCGAGTTGGCCATGCCTCCGCCCAGAAGTGGATCTCTCTGTGCGTGCAACTCGATGCTCGGATCCGAGCTCTCGAGCCCCGCTTGCTCCTGAAACACGCAGTCGCCGCCGGAATCGAGCAGCGGCCCCGAGGTCGTGCACTGAAACGTCCCCTGCCGGCCGCAGATGCATACTCCAACGCCATTGCCCGTTTCGAAGCAATATGACGTCAGCACACAGGCAAGCGTGTCGAGGCAAAGCTCTTCACGGGATGCCCCGACACGCACTCCGGCATCCGCCGTTTGCCCCGCGAGGGCTTCGCAGGTTTTTCCCGTGTCTAGGCAGTGGTTGTCGCGCGCGCACTGCAGGCACGCGTCGCCGCGGGCCGCGCGAACGACACCTTCGGTCGCGCCGCCGGGAGCTCCGTCGTTTGACCAAGCGTCTGGACCGCCTGCTTCGGCGGACGCTTCCGAAAGCCGCGCCAGAGCGTCCTGGGCAGCGTCGTCGCTAGCGTCCTGGGCAGCGTCATCGCTAGCGTCCTGGGCAGCGCTTTGCGCGTCGTTCACGGCGTCTTCATCGCCGTCGCCGGTCAGCTGCGAGTCTCCGTTCCAGGAGACTTCGACGTCGGCCGCTCCATCATCACCCCCGGTCTCGGGTAATGACGCCTCCATCGCAACGACCGAAATGTCCAATTCATCAATAGGCGCGTCGCCATTCGCTGAATCTGCCGCGGCGTCCGGCGCAAGGGCATCCGCCCGCGGGCTCACCGAGGAATCGCCCGCCGTCCAGCTCGTGGCCGCAGCTTCCACCCCCCCCTCCGCCGTTGCGTCCAGAGCGCCTAGCCCGATGTCGTCTTTCGAGTTGCATGCGGCTATTTCGCCGACGGCCATCAAGGCGAACACCAAGATAATACTGGTCGCCGTCCGCGCCGCGGGGACATGCCGTCGGACCGCCCAGCCGCGTTTCCTCGTGACGCCTCGGCGATTCGTCACAGCCAGACCTGATTCGCGGGATCGGCAACGTTAAGAAGCCCAACCAACAACCGTCCCGGCTGGCCACAGCCAATCTCCGACTCACGGACCTCGATTAGGCATCGCTTGCCCTCGCTGCGGGCCGGCCAGGTAATTTCCAGGATGCCTTGCGACAATTGGCGCGTGCTTCGCTCGACCCCCTCGACGCCAGGGGCGAAGGCCTTCTCGGGATTGAGCGCGTCCCCATTTGTGAGCATCCCGGAGTGGAACGCCGGCGCGTTCCGTTCTTGCATCGGTTTCGCGACGGCCACCCGAATTTGAGGCTCTACGAAGTCTGGTAGCCTAGAGCCGGATAACACCTGCGCCGTGATGCGTGTCGGATGAGCCTGGTCGGACATGCCGAAACCGAAAAATGCAACTTGGGCAGTCATGGTTGTCATTCCTTTCAGGCGAAGGTCACGAGATCGCTGACTATGGTGTAGTCGCTCCCGGGGTCGATGCCCACCGCCGGACAGTACGGCGGATTGTTCGGGCCGACGCATCCACTCGCGATGCACGCGACGGAAGCCACGAGATGGCCGGTCGTCGGAGGCATTCCTACCTGCAAACGCGTTGGAGTCCAAGAGGCTTGTGCTACCCCCATTTTGGTCCCCGGAATCAGAATGTCGCCGTTATCGGTCGAAAAAACCGTACCGCTGGCGACCTCCATTTGTGCTCCGGAAGTGGACATAGGTCTCCAAAAAAAGTGAACGCTTCCGCTCCGTGGGCAATCGCCAAGTTGGCCATGATTGAAAACGATGGACTGTAAACTTATCGGCTGACCGATGGTAGGACGAACGGTGGTGCTCCAAAACGAGAAATCTATCATGTACAGACGATCACAACTCATGCCGTCCTCCTGATGTTGATGTTCGAGGCGAGCCACTTATCCAAAAGTAAAAATAACGTTTGGCCATTTCAATGCCGCTTCATTGCACGGCCCAGAGGTACACGAGCGGGGTATCGGCCGACGACGGCGCGCCGGCCGGACACGCATCCGGCAGACCCGAATCCAACCACTCTGCCCTCAGGTTCGGACTAAGGTTGATGCTCGTCCACATCGACCTGGAATTGGCGACTGATAGGACCTCCATACCATTCGCAGACGACACCAGGCAGACCCAAACGGCGGGCTTCGGCGCGCCGCAGTCAATGGCAACCGCCGGAGCCAAGACACCGTCAATGCTCCCGCCGTTGACAAAGACCTCGCTGGACTGGCTGAGCAAGATCGACGGCGTTCCCGCATTGTCGTCGTAAACGCCCAACCTCACGTTCGCGGCCACCGCCACGCCAAGAAGCACACTCGCCTGAGTCACCTGTCCGCAGATGGAACCGCGAACTTGTACGCACCATACCGTATCGGAGGTCTGGAAACTGTAGCGGCTGTCCCCGCGCGAACTACCCGCCGTTTGCACGGCCGTACGGCAGACGCCCTGTCGGCACAGGTTGGGCGGGTTGCAGGACGCGCATGAGGCGTCGACTGCGCCCACCTCTCCTCGGCTGTCGGCCGCCAGAGTGGGCGCGTCCACGCTGGCTTCCGCCCATGCATCCGAAAAGGAGCCGCCCGTCGACGCGTCCAACGCGCCGCTCTCGGTCATCGCCTCCGAACCGACGTCGACGGATGCGTCCAACGCGACTGATGAGTCCAACGCAACCTGAGGCAAGCTTGCCTGGACACAGGTGTGTGATCCCCGATTGCAAATCGACCCCGGCTGCCGGCAGTCTGAATCGTTGATACATTGAAGTCGCGGCGCGCGCTCGAATCCGAGCAAGTCGGTGCACCCCCCGCCCCCGAGCAGTCCCGCAATGGCCACAACCCATCCCCGCTTGGTCATCTGCCATGCGCGCGCCGGCTCGCGCAGTGCCGCCCCTCGCCTCGACCCATTGCCTCCTCCACGGACGCCGGGCAGCGAACAGCACCCCCCGTTGCGTACGGCATCCGAACACCCTTGTTCCGCAACGTCAAGCGGCGATCGGTGCAAGCCGAGTCTCCGCCTTTTCCGCCACGCAGAGAAAACGTCGTTGCCGGGACCGAGGGGAGACACGAAACGCATCGGACGCAAACCGGTACTCGAGCCGTGCCGTCTCGGCTATTTCACGCCATTGCGACTCGAACCGCCTTCCGCTCGCGATGCATCGACGTGGGCAATGGCGAATGGGCGCGTCAGAGCGTCCGTATCGTGACGTGGCACTTCGCGATGCGGAGCTGCCGACTGAGCGGGCGGCGCTCGATGAGGTTGGCCGCATCAACGACGCCCTCGGCCGCAAAGAGCCTTCGAAGCCGAAAAACGTCGATGTTCAGCTGGGGAGGGGCCATTCGCGGATCATGGGCAAGGTCCTCGTGGTCGATCCAGCCGCACGAGCCCTCGGGAAGCCCGTCTCGTTCGTCCTGGAGGCGATGGCGCGCGAGGGTCAACAGCAGATACGTGCACGCGCGCGCACCCATGTCAACGCTCTGCCCTCCGCAGTCCATTTGCAATTGGACATGCTGTTCGTCGCGGGAGACGGAGAAGGCGAGCGAGAGGTGGCGCACTTCCTTCTCCGCCGCGAGTCGCTGCGTCCCGCAAGTGTCTTCGGTGCAGCAGAATTTCCACGTTCGCCCGGCACACTGAAATACCTGCAGATGGCTGAGGTCCGTCGAATGGTCCGCGTGCTCGAGACACCAGCCAGCCTGACCACCTCGGTAAATTGTCGCGTGCGGATCGTCTGCTGACGGAAGCGCCAGGAGGTCTCCTTCCATCACGATCGGTTCGCCCCCGTCTAGCGGGACGACCATGACCGATGGCGAGGAGTCGTCGACGAGCTCCCACTCGTCGGCAACGTCGCCGAACGCGATGCGGGCGCCTCTCCTGAGGAGGGCCTCGTCCCCCCCTTTCACCCGGTTGCCGTCCACGAACGTGCCATTGCTGCTTGCGAGATCGCGCAGCGCCCAGCGATGTCCAGTCCATCGAAGGAGAGCGTGCTGCGCCGAAACATATCGCGCATCGAGGCGTAGCGCGCACGTGACCCCGCGCCCGATCACAAGCTCTGGCTCGAGCAAGAGGGTCTTTCCGACGGACCTGTGCCGCAGCGATCCCATTGGTCCCTCACCACGTACCGCTGACGGAAGCGCCGCCGGACGCGCTGGTCAATGTGGGACGCAAACGGGGTCCACCCGTCGACGACGAACCGGTAAGCCACACGATTAATGCGTCGACGAGCAACGCACCGCCCACGGCCGTCGCCACCGTCGCCGACCCCGCCTCCCTATACGCGCGCGACTGCTGGTCTGCGCCGCGGGGACCGCACGCACCGAGGGCGCAATCACTCGAAGCGCTCGCGAAGCTCGAGCTCGCCGCCACCGCGAGCCCACCGGCCACTCCTAGCGCCACCACCCCGGCCCCGCCCAGCGCCAGCGCCGCCGCTTTCCGCGGCGTCCAGAAGCGGCTGCCTTCGCTCGGGGCTTTGCTCGCCGCGTCGTCGTCCGGTGCAGCGCGCCCCGCATCGCTCGCGCGTGGGTGGCTACGGACGAGCGGCACTGCCGGCTCGAGCACGGGGATCATGACGGTTGGCTGGCGCTCGCTATCTACCTCGAAGGTTTGGCTCCATGTCCGCCTGTCAGCGGCGCTCGCGAGCACCTCGTGGCGGCCGGGGTCTACCGGCGTGGCCTCTCCCCAGAGGCTCCGCGGAAGGGGCATCTTGTCCAGAAGGACCTCCGGCCAGTCGCCGTCCATTGGCGCTTGCACACGGACGACCACTCGGGGAAGAAACTTTTCGAGACGCGCCGCCTCCTCGAGGGCATCTCTTTCCCAATCGGGCTTGCCCTGCGCGTGTGCGAGGACCGCCGCCGCGTTGTACTCGGCCCAGGCGGTAGCGGTTTTGCGGAGCTTCGCGTGGCAGAACGCGATGTTCAGCAGCGTCCCCGCGGCCGGATCGAGCGTCTGGCTATCCATGAATTTCGCAAGCGCTTGGGCATAGCGCCCGGCCTCGAGGTCGACCCGTCCGAGTCGAAACAGGACGAGGGCCCGTCCCGAGCTCCGGTCTTCACGGTCCGCGCGGGCTGTGGCGCCGATCAGAAGCACCCCGAGTGCCAGGTGCAACGCGAATAGAAAGGCCTTCCAGCGAGTCATGGCAACGGCCTACCTCGGACTGCTAGGAGGCAAGTACTCCGTGGACGACGGCGAGGGGGCGGCGGATGCCGAAGGGGAACGCGGTGCGGGGCTCGGCGCGGACGGGCGAGTGATGGACGGCGTCTTGTGCGGAGCCCCGTTCGCGTGCGCCGCGCTCTGGCTCGAGTCCGCGATCACTTCCCTGTCGGTCATCGCGACGGAAGGGCCATCGAGAGTGTGCGCTGGCGGTCCAGCCGGCATAACCGAGCCGGTGGCCGTTGCACGTCCGGGCGGGGGGGTCTCGGAAAACGTCCGCCTGGCAGAAGGCCCATGCGATGACGAGAGCGCCGCCGCGAGGAGCGCTGCGCACGCGAGCGCAATCGCCGCTGCCGCAGCGCCTCGCCGAAAACGGATGGGCGACTCGCTCCCATTTGAGAGCCGCTTGTCCGTCACTTGCGAGACGAGCGTTCGGGGCGTCGGCGAGGCGACGGAGGGCTCGCCGCCGGGCTTCTCTGTCGCGGCATGCCGCGCGATCTGCTGCGCGTACTTCGTCGCACGGCTGGAGCCGAACGGCTCGAGCGCTACCGCGAGTTGCTCGACGGTGGCGAAACGATTGTCTCGATGGCGCTGGAGACACTTGGCCACAACGGCCTCGAGTCCGAGTGGAATTGCCGGCGACAAGTGCCTCAGGTGAAGAGGTGCTTCCGCGATGATCCTCGAATACACCTGCACCGGCGTCGTGCCTTCGAACGGCAACCTTCCGGTCAAGAGCTCGTAAAGCGTGACACCGAGGGCCCAAATGTCGGTGCGTGGATCGACGTCTTTCGCCGACTCCATCTGCTCGGGGGACATGTAGGCCGGCGAGCCGATGAAGGCTTTTTGCTGGGTGACGACTGGACGCGCGCGGACTTCCTCCACGCTGAGGGTGCTCGCGAGAAGAAGCTCGGTCTTAGAGACACCGAAATCGAGCACCTTGATCGACTGAACGGCTCCAGAGCGTTGCACTGCGAAGAGATTGGCCGGTTTGATGTCGCGATGGATTACGCGACGTGGGAGCGCATGAGCCTCCGCAATGGCATCGCCGGCCTGCAGGATGAAATCCACGGCCTGCTCGACCGGCAGCGGACCTCGTTGCCGCATCCATTCGGCGAGATCGCAACCTTCGAGGTGCTCCATGACGATGTACGGGGCCCCGCTCTCGAGAACGTCGACGTCGAATACGCGGGCCACATGTTGGCTGCCGATCCGAACGGCCGCGCGGGCTTCGGCGAGGAAGCGGGCGACGGCCTCGGCTTGTCCCAGCGCCTCAGGCAACAGGAATTTGATGGCTACCTTTTCGTCGAGGAGAAGGTGGTGCGCCGAGACTACCGTTCCCATCGCGCCCGAGCCAATGACGGCGCCGATCCTGTACTTGCCCGCGATGGTCTCGCCCTCGCGCACTCCCGGCGGCAACTCCGACACGCTTTGTCCCGTCCCGTCGAGGGCATTGACCGCGTAACCCCCGTCGCGCGGCGTATACGAACACCCGAGGCCGAGTGCGTCAAGCGGCAGTGGAGCGCCTCGCGAGCGGAGGGTCCGCCGTTCCCCCGATTCGGGAAACACGTCGTCAGGTGCACGAAACGGGGCGCGAAGGACCATTGCCGGCTGGCGCAGCGGTACTCGAATGGCTCCCCGTCCGCAATTGCACTCGGTTGCGCGGATTTGACGTTCTGGCCTTTCGACCTACGAGTTGTCCCGCTCGACGTACCGCGCTTCAGCGCGTGCCGGCCCTTGCGACGGAAAGGGCTCCGCTAGCGACGCCGCCGCGGCAAGCAAAGCGACTCCTGCGACGAAAAAGTAATAGTTCATCCAGGTGAACCGATTGAATAGATAAAACGAAAAGAACGACAGTGCCGCGACGACCGCAAGTGCGTAGCGAGTTCGGGGCGCGCGCCAGGCACCCGCCACCGACGATACCGCGGCGAGGAGAGCTCCCGGCGGCGCCTTCCCTTGGGCGATGCCGAGATGCCGGGTTAGCCAGTTCATGGGGCTCAGCGCCGCCAATTTCGGCGCATACCCAAAAAATTTGTCGAATGTCCAGTACTTGAGTGCATGAAAATCCCACACCGCAAAAGGAACAATCGTCGCGGCGGCTGTCCCGAAGGCAAGAACCCACTGGCCCAGGCTGAAGCCGAGGAGCGTCGCGAGGGGAAGCAGCCAGACCATGGATTGCTTTGCGCTCCACGTGAGCCCGAGGAAGAATGCCGACAGGAACCGCTTCCCGCGCGCGTGGCTCAGAAGCGCGAGGGCGAGGAACGCCAGGGGGTACGCATCGTTCCAGGCTGATTCCAGGAAGAAGTACACCTTGGGGGTCAACCACAAAAAAAGGGCTGGCGCGTCTTCGGCGAGCGACGGGATAGCGAGCCGCGACCCCGAGGCACGCGCCCGGACGAGTTGCCTCATGGCGATCCCGGTAGCGACGAGCGCTGCCAGCAACCCCCAACGAACGTCACGCCCCAACGCAAAGGCGACCGCATTCACGTAGCAGGGCGTCGGCGGATACATGAACGCCATCGGCGGCAACCCGTCTAGAGCTTGCTCCGGCACATGGACGTTCGATAGGTCATACGGATTTAGGCCGCCGAGCAGCGCCTTCGCTGCCGCGGTTTGCAGTTGCCAGACATCCACGTCCGGATGCGGCGACACGTAGAGCACGCTGACGCCGCCGGCGACGAACATCGATGCGAAGCAAGCGAAGCGAACGCCCGCCCAGGTGTGCGCCTCGCGCCCCCGCCGCGCGACGGCGGGAATGTAGGTCGCGAGTAGGGCAATCTGAACGAGCTCGACTGCATGAATGAGGCGAGGCGGTCGCTCACCGTGGACGAGAAGGCGAGCATCGGCAAAGACGGCGACCGCGTACACCGCCAGCGCGAGCGGCAACACCAGGAGCCACGTGCGCGCGCCGACGACGACGAGGGGGCGCCGAACTAAAAGGCGCACCCCCAACGTGCACAGCAGAGCAAAACAACCCATCACGACCAGCAGGGATGGTTCCGCGAGCGGGCCGTCGTAGATGCCCGCCGTCATCAACATGACCAGACCGATCAGATACGCGAATGCGAGCAGCGAGACGCACTCGCCCGGCAAGGTGACCATGGCCACGCGGCAGCCTAGCGGATCACGGTCCGGGTCCCGCATATCGGGCCTCTTTGGACGAAGTACGGACGCGAGCTCCGAGCCGACGGACTGGCGCACGCGCAGCAAACTCCCTCATAGCACGCGCCCAAACCACCAGGAGCGCCCGGTGCGGCGCGCTCTCGAGGAGCAATCCGTCGAGACCGCAATGTTGCATGGTCGAGCGGACTCGCACGAGCGGCACTGTCGCACTGTCGCACTGTCGCACTAATGATGAATGGCAAACCGGGTCAGATTGGCAACGACCGCTATGAGCTCTGCGGGTTCGACGGGCTTCGGCACGTGCATCATGAAGCCTGCGTCGAGCGCCTTGCGTCGGTCCTCCGTACGGGCATAAGCCGTGAGCGCCGCGGCCGGCGTGCTTCCGCCGGCGTCCGGTGGCAGCGCGCGGATTCGACGAATCAGCTCGTATCCATCTTCACCGGGCATTCCGATGTCCGCGACGACGACGTCCGGCCTCCCGCTCACGACGTTTGCCATCGCCTCGGCGACGCTTGCTGCCGACGACACGACGGCCCCGCAGTTGGCGAGTACCTCGACGAGAAGCTCCCTGGCATCTGGTTCGTCATCGACCACGAGCACACGCAAACCTTTTAGCTCGGGCCGTTGCTCGAGAGTCCCCGGCGCCGCTGCCCCGTGCAGCGCCCGCCGACGTGAGGTCTGGCGACGAATCGGCGAGAGGGGAAGCAGCACCGCAAAGGTCGCGCCGCAGCCTTCGCCTCTGCTCTTCACCTCGATGGTTCCGCCGTGCAGCTCGACGATGTGCCGCGAAATCGCCAGACCCAGGCCGAGCCCGCCGTGCGCGCGCGTCGCAGACCCGTCGGCTTGTTTGAAGCGTTCGAAAACGTGGGGCAGAAACTCCGGCGCGATGCCGCGGCCACTGTCCGAGACAATCAACTGCAACGACGAGTCCACCCGCTCCACGCTGATGCCAATTCGTCCTCCCTTTGGGGTGAACTTGATCGCGTTGCTCAACAGGTTCCAGACGACCTGCTGCAGCCGCTGGGGGTCTCCCATCATGGGCCCCGCGTGTTCGTCGATGGTCGTGACGACGGTGATGCTCCGCGTCTCGGCCGCGAAGCGCAGTGCGTCGATTGCCTGCTCGATGATATCGGCGAACTCGACCGACTGCACCTCAAGGCGGAGCTTGCCGCTGATGATCCGCGAGACGTCGAGCAAGTCTTCGATGAGCTGCGATTGAATCACCGCGTTGCGCTCTATCGTCGCGAGCGCGCGTTCTTGCTTTTCCGTAGACAATCCGCCGGCCCTCAGCATGCGGGTCCAACCGAGCATCGCGTTCAGGGGGGTGCGAAGCTCGTGTGAGACAGTCGCGAGAAAATCGTCCTTGGCGCGATTCGCGATGTCCGCGTTGCGGCGCGCCGTCTGCTCGGACTCGAAGAGCTGCGCGTTGTCGAGCGCCAGCGCGGCGCGCCGCGCGAGCTCCTCGGCGAACTGGAGATCTTCCGGGCTATACCGACGAGCCGATTCCGCGAAGACGAACGTCATGGCGCCGAGGATCCGTCCGCGTGCCCGCAGCGGCACGATCATCGCCGAACGCAGCCGGAGCTCGGTGAGGATCCGAAGGTGCTCGGCGTCGACGGCGCGCTCGACGAGCAACTCGTCCGATATCTCGCGATAGAGCTCCGACGTCCCCGTGCGAATGACGTTGGCGACGCCCTTCAGCGCATTGGCTGGAGTCGGATACGATCTGCCGAGCTCCTCTGCGAGAGCCACCTTGGCTGGATCGATGTGAGCGACGGCAATCTGCTCCATAGCGCGGCCGGTCTCGGCGACGATTTCCACGGCGCACCAGTCCGCGAGGCGCGGTACTGCGAGCCGAGCCACTGCGGAGAGGGTCATGCGCGCGTCGAGCGCGCTCGCGAGGGCTGGCATCACGTCCGCAAGGAATTCTCGACGGTCTGCTTCCCTCTTCGCTGCAGACACGTCACGGAAAACCAGCACCACACCGGTCAACGTGCCGTTGTCGTCTCGTATGGGTGCGGCGCTGTCGTCGATGGACAGTTCGGCCCCGTTGCGCGCGAGCAGGAGCGTGTGGTTTGCCAGCCCGACGACGACGCCGTCGCGAAGAACTCGTTCGGTCGGGCTGTCCGCCTCCTTGCGGGTGCGCTCGTCCACGATGCGGAACACGCGTCGCAACGGCTGTCCCACCGCTTCTGGCGAGGACCACCCTGTCAAGCTCTCGGCGACAGCGTTCATGAACGTGACTCGACCAGCAACATCCGTGGCGATGACCGCGTCGCCAATGCTTCGAAGAATCGTCGAGAGCGAAGCGCGCGCGAGCCGCTCCCGCAGCAGCAGATCCGCCAATCGCCGATCCGCGTCGCGTCGCTCGGTGATGTCCCTGAGATTCACGGTGAACGCGACCGACCCGCGAAGCCGCATCGGCGTGATGGTCATCTCCACCGGAAAAATGGTGCCGTCGGCCCGGACGGCAGTCACCTCGACGCGTCTGTTGACGAGATCGCTCTTGCCGATGACCTCGTCGCCTCGGAGCTCTCTCCCAGCTTGGTCCCGTTTCAGGCAGGGAACGAGGAGACCAATCGTTTCCTTGCCGGCGACGCTCTCGCGCGTTCGCTGAAGCTGCCGCTCCGCGGCGGGATTCAAATCGAAGACGAGCCCCGAAGAATCGATTGCGATGATGCAGTCCATGGCCGCATCGAGAATGGACGCGTTGCGAGCCTCGGTATCCGCTCGCGCCGCATCCGCCCGGCGCCGTTCGATGCTCAACGCGATGATATCGGCGACCGAGGCGAGGGCGTCCAGCGCATCCTTCGTCAAAGACACCCGCGAAAATAGCGCGACGACACCTACTACTCGCTCCTGAACGAGCAATGGATACCCGGCAAAACTGGTGAGGCCTTGTCGCTCGACCCACTCTCGGTCGCTGACGCGGGGATCGTTCTTCAGATCATTCGTGAGGTGAGGCTGGCGCTCCTTCGCGATGAGCCCGATCTTGAGCGCTCCCACGGGTACCCGCGCGTGCGCGCCACGGGTATGCGTATAGAGGCCGGCGCTCGCTCGGAGCTCGAGGGTGTCGCCCGCGGCGTCGATCGTCCAGATCCGCGCGAAGGCCGCCTCGAGGTGCCGGACCATCGATTCGACGCAGACGCGAAGTTGGTCCACGACCGGATCGCTGCCGGTGAGCGCCCCGGCGACCTCGGCGCTGAGCTTCGCGCGACGCAGCGCCCGCTCGAGCTCCGTGGCAGCGGCCTCGGCGCGCTCTTTTGCGCGGAGCAGGTCATTTTCGCCGCGCTGCCGCGCTTGAAGGACCGCTGCGGCGTTCTGCAAGGCTACCGAGCGGAGACTGTTGTTCTCGTCGGGATCGTTCTCCGCCATGTCAGGAGCCGCCGATCACGCGTTCGGCGAGCGCAGTCCCGATGACACGCGCCTCGATCTTCGCGAACGCCGTCTCGCGCGTCGTCGACACGTCGTCACTGAACGGCGAAAAGCCGCAGTCATCCGTCGTTCCCAGTGCGTCCGGGCTAATGTATTTGGCTGCTTCGAGGACCCGAGCGCACACCTGCTCTGGCGTCTCGACGCGAGGATCGATGGGCGAGACCACACCAACGAACACCCGCTGATTCGGCTTCCTGCACTTCTGGATCATCCGCAAGACCCGCACCGGATCGCCCTCCGCGGCGAGCGCCACGTAGAAGCTATCGACATGCAACTCGAACAAACTGGGCAAGAGCTCGGCGTAATCGACGTCGGCGCTGTGAGTAGAGTCCCGATCTCCACCGGCGCACGTGTGCACGCCGATTCGCTGGCGCTCGTCGGGCGAGAAGCGAGAGAGCGCGAGATTGTTCAGCTCGATGAAGCTGTTAAGGAGCTCGCCCGTGCCATCGAGCTTGACCGCGAGCCGTCCCTCCGTGAAATCCACCTGCACTTTGTGGGCGCCCTTGGAGAGGCAGCGCCGGACCTCCTTTTCGTGTTCCATTAGGAGATCCTCGATGAAGCGCTCGCGCGGGTAGCCCTCGATGGGCTCGACGGGGTACATGAGACTGAGCGCCGAAGCGGAGATGACTGCCTGCTTCAGCGGAGAGTGGGCGTAGCGCGCGGCAACGTCGAGGAAGCTGTCCGCGTACGTCTTGTAACGAAAAGGGCCGCGCGTGAGCTGCGGCATTCGACGCGTGTGACCGGCGGCGAACGGAATTCGGAATCCATCGGGCGACGTGTTTGGGAGCCCGTGCACGCCGTACGTCCAGAAGTTCTGGTATTTGCGTTGTTCGCCGTCGGTGATGACGGGGGAACCCGTCGCCTCGAAACGAAGGATCGTATCCCGAATGGCGTCCTCGTACAACGGGGAGAGCTCCGGGTTCTCCGCGCCAAGGCGCTCGATCGCATCGAGGAGCGGTCGAGGTCTCGGAATGCTGCCAATGGGCTCGGTGGGTATGATCATCGATAGCGGGCGCTGCCGATGGGGGCGCGGCTTTGCGAAGCGTACCTCAAGCCGCCGGTTCGCCTGGGGAACAGTTTGAGGCCGGATCGGGCAGCAATCGATCAATCCAGCCAGGGAAACTCATTCGCCGCGACGCGAAAGGGTTCCCCTCGCCCGCTGGCCAGCTCGCTCGTTCGTGCCTGTTTCGCGGCCGAAACGCAATGGAAATGGCCTTCGAAGCGATCATGGACCTTATACTGACACGATGAGCGCAGGCGCGAAATCCGGGGTCGGCCCTCGTTACCCGCACGTCGTCGTACTCTTCGGGGCCACGGGTGACCTCGCGCGCCGCAAGCTCCTGCCCGGCCTGTTTCATCTCGCGACGTCAGGGTTCATCCCTGGATGCAAGGTCGTTTGCGTTTCGCTCGAGGAGCTGAACGCAGACGGGTTCCGCGCGATCGCGCGCGCCGCGCTCGGCGAGTTCTCGAGGCGCAAGACGAACGAGGACGACTGGAGCGCCTTCGCGGCCAGTCTCGACTACGTGCCGCTTTCGGCGGGGGCCTCCGCGCTGAACGCGGCGGTCCAAAAGGCAGAGCAGACGTTCACGGGCGAGTCTCGGCGGCTGCACTACCTCAGCGTTCCCCCGAGCGCCGCTCTCTCGGCCGTGAGGATGCTGGGCGAGGCGAAGCTCGTGGAGCGATCCCGCATCGTCATGGAGAAGCCATTTGGCACGGACCTCGAGAGCGCCGTGTCCTTGAACGCCAAGCTGCACGAGGTGTTCGACGAAGAGCAGATATTCCGAATCGATCATTTTCTGGGCAAAGAGCCGGCGCAGAACATCCTCGCCTTTCGATTTGCCAATGGCCTCTTCGAACCGATCTGGAATCGCAATTTCATCAACCATGTGCAGATCGACGTACCGGAGACGCTGGGGCTCGGTACGCGGGCCGCGTTCTACCAAACGGTCGGCGCCTTCCGCGACATGGTCGTGACGCACCTCTTCCAGATACTCGCATTCATGGCGATGGAACCCCCGACCTCGCTGGAGCCGACGCCCATCAGCGAGGAGAAAAACAAGGTATTTCGGAGCATGCTGCCCATCACGCCGACCGACGTCGTTCGCGGTCAGTACATCGGTTACCGCGACGAAGACGGCATTCATCGCGAGTCGGACACCGAGACCTTCATTGCGCTGAAGTGCTTCATCGACAACTGGCGCTGGGCCGGCGTGCCCTTTTACCTGCGGACGGGAAAGCGCCTTGCCGAAGGGCAACGCATCATCTCCATTGCTTTCCGCGAGCCGCCTAAGAGCATGTTTCCTGCTGGTTCGGGCGTCGCCGCGCAAGGCCCGGACCACCTGACCTTCGACCTCGCCGATGCAGCGAAGATGTCACTTTCGTTCTACGGCAAGCGGCCCGGCCCCGGAATGCGGCTCGACAAGCTCAGCCTGCAGTTTGCCATGCACGACACCGGATTCGTGGGCGACGTGCTGGAGGCCTACGAGCGCTTGATCCTCGACGCGATGCGCGGCGACCACACCCTATTCACCACCGCGGAGGGGATCGAGCGCCTGTGGGAACGGTCAATGCCCTTGCTGGAGGATCCGCCTCCCGTCCGCTTGTACGCGCCGGGCTCCTGGGGGCCAAACGTCATCCACCAGCTCATCGCACCTCATGCCTGGCGGCTGCCGTTCGAGAGGGCTTGGCGCGATCCCAACCGCGTGGGCGATTGACGCGGAGATGCAATTAGGCAATTACACGTAGAGGACCCGCAGAAGAGTCTTGGCGGGGAACAACAATTCAATGTTTACTGATGTTTTCTGCTTTTGTCGAAGAGGGAGCATGCCCGTTAAACTACGTTCTTCGGCCTTAATCACCTTTGAATGCGCGAAGACCGCCACGCGCTCACGTTCCTTGCGTTGGGAAACTTTCGTCGCAGCCGGATCGTTAGGGATCGGACTCGTGGGCGCTGCCTGCGGTGGCTCCACCGATGTGCCCGATTCAGGCGCGTCGTCCGTGCACGCGACGGGGTCGTCAGGGGCGTCGTCCGGCAGCGTCATTGGCTCATCCGGTGCGTCGTCCTCCGGAACCCCGCCCGGTTCGTCTTCGGGGACGACGACCGCTTCGTCGGGGGCCTCATCTTCCGGTGCGGCCTCTTCTGGGGTTTCCTCGTCAGGCGCGTCTTTGGCCGACGCGTCCTCGTCGGGGGCTACGTCTTCCGGAGCTTCATCGCCCGACGGAGGCACCTCGGTCGAGGCGGGCTCCGCGGACGCCGCGTGGGGCATGCCAGTCGATGGGGGTCCGTCTTATACCGGGCCGACGACGGCTGGAACGGTTACGGTTTCACGCGCCACGACGCTGGCCCGTCTCGCCCCCGGGTTTGCGGGGTTCAGCTACGAGAAGGGGCACCTCGCCACGCAATTCTTCACCGGGACGAACGCGCCGCTCATCGCCCTCTTCAAGCTGCTCGGTCCGGGCGTCCTCCGGATCGGCGCGAACGATGTTGACACCCACGACTGGGTCCCGTCGGCCACACCCGTCCCCGGCGGGAGTCAGCCCCCCACGCACATCGGCACCGCGGACGTGGACCAGCTGGCCGCCTTTTTGGCCGCCACCGGTTGGAAGGTCATCTATGGCGTGAATCTGAAATTCATGATGACGGCGCCCTCGGTGGCCGAGGCGCAATACGTCACGAGCAAGATCGGCGCAAACGTCCTCGCGTTCGAAATTGGCAACGAGATCTCGTTCTACACGACGCCCCAGGCGTGGGCGCCCTTTGCCACGGCAATCCATGCCGCCTTGCCCAACGCGCCGCTTGCCGGTCCGGCGGACTACGGGTCGGCCAACTTGGCGGTCAGCTTCGCGCAGACGGAAGGAAGCCAGCTCACGATGTTGACGCATCATTATTACCGCGGCAGCGCGACGGGCGGCAACGCGACCATGGCCAATTTGTTGAACGTCGACCCTAACGTGGCGACGAGCTCGAGGGCGCTCTCGGCCGCCGTCGCGACCTACCATATTCGCGATGGCTTTCGCTGGGGGGAGATGAACTCCTATTCGTCGCATGGCGCGGCCGGTGTCAGCGATGCGTTCGGCTCGGCGCTCTGGAGCATCGACTTCATGCTGAACACTGCGCAAAACGGCTCCGCCGGGGTGAACTTCCACGGCGGAGGCGAATGGATGGACAACAACCCGTGCCCCAACGGGCCCACGTCGTGCACCCGGCCGTTCCGGTACTCGCCCATCGACGAGGCGGGCAGCCAAGTCACTGCCGCAGCGCCGCTCTTCTACGGCATGCTCTTCGTATCGCGCGCCGGCACGGGCACGATGCTGGGGACCACGGCCGCGGCCGGGAACATGAATTTCTCGGCCTACTCGATCCTGCAATCCGATGGTTCCACGAACGTCGCGCTCGTAAACAAGGATGCGACCACCGGGATCAGCGCCAGCGTGGACATTGGCGCCGCCGTAACCTCGGCCAGCGCCATGCTGCTTCAGGCGCCGTCGCTCGCCGCGACCAACGGCGTCACCTTCGCGGGCGCGGGCGTCACGCCGACGGGCGCTTGGAACGCCAATCCGCCTTACGCGCTGCCCAGCAAGGGGAACATCGTTACGGTCGTGGTTCCTCCCGCGAGCGCGGTGCTCGTGCACGCCCAGTAACCCCGGTCTCTTCGTAGCCACCATGCACAGCCAGACCACGCCTCGATTCGCTATCCTCTGCTTGCCGTTGCTCCTGTAGTGCGGCGCAGGAAACGGAGAGCCGCCTCCGCGGGAAGATGCCGGCGCGACCCAGGTCGGCCAGGAATCCGGCGCGGCAAATGCGTCGCCCGATTCGAGCGGCGCGTCGATGGAGAGCCCCGAGAGCGGGACGCCAGGCCCTGTCGACGAGGCGGGCGCGGTGCAAGGTCCCGATGCCAGTGCGGTACCCGTCGATGGCACGGCAGCCGAGGGCGGCCCGACCGCGACGGCGAGCGACGGTGGACTGTTCGACGCCGTGACGCAGCCGCGCCCCAGCGACGCGTCGGCGATTGGAGACGGCGGAGGAGCGCCGCTGACCGTGTACATCGCGGGCGACTCCACCGTCTCTCAATACGTTCTCGACCCGGCAAACCCAAAGTCATGGGCGGGGTGGGGGCAAATGTTTGCGCCGCATTACAACGGTAAAGTGACCGTGGTCGACGCGGCGGTCGGCGGACGGACCGCGCGGCGTTTCATCCAGGAAGGACACCTGGCGACCATCCTCAGCGCCATCAAGCCCGGGGACTACCTGCTCGTGCAGTTCGGCACGAATGACAGCAACACGACCGCCACCTACGTAATCGGCAACACGACCTATCCTTACTACGCGGCGGCGGACACTGACTTCAAAACTTATCTGCAACAGTACATCGACGGCGCGCACGCGAAGGGCGCCACTCCGGTGCTGGTCACGCCCCCCCCGCGAAACTCGGCTTACTGCGGCGGCGGGCGGTCGCTCGCCAACTACGGCCAGGCGATGATCGCCCTCGGCTCTGCGACGACCGTGGCCGTAGTCGACCTGGGCATGAAAGCGTACGACTATCTTACGAAGATTTGCCCCAAGCCTGCCGCCGCTGCGCAGGAGACATTCTTCAAGGTGAACCCCGACGGGACGATCGACGGGACGCACTTTCAGGAAAACGGCGCACGCATGCTGGCCACGTTCGTTGCCGAAGGCATCACCGAGGATGGCCTCGGGCTCGCGGCATATCGCATCAAGTAACGCCAAACAGGCGCGACGGCAGCTTTCGCATCCGGACACGCAAGCCCGCGCCACCGTCCGTCCCGCCGTCTGTCGGTGCCGTGGTGCAACGGGGGGTCGTCAGAACGCGCATACGACGCTGCCACTCTTCCGGAGCTTCATTCGAACGAGCGTGTCGGCGATGGTCTCGGCCACTTGCTCCTGGCCAATTGAGGCCAGAAATTCGGTGTACTCGGCGAGCCTGAGGCGAAGGACGTCGTCGACCACGACCTGGTTACGATCATCGATCCGGACGCGCGCGGCGTCGTCGTCGCCCAGATCGAAATTGATAAAGCCGCGGCATCGCACAGAGCCGCAGCGACAGGGGTCCCGACGAGGCTCGTTGTGGCTCACCCATCCGTAGAAGATGGTGACCTCCTCGCCCGGAGCGATGGCGCGCGTGCACTGAATGCGTCCTTCGCCGTCGGAGAAGATGGCCGCGTTGGGCGCGCAGCTATGGTTGCAAAGCCATCCACCGGGAACGCTCGTGTCGGGAATGATGACGAACCGGCCCTCCGACAGGAGGGTCAGCTTGGTCTCGGCCGCAGCCGTCGCCTCCGGATCGCGGACCCCCACCCTGCGCTGCTTCGGAGCGTACGGGACGATGATTTGCCCGGGGGTGAAGCGCCGCCTCGCGAAGACGCCTCGTCCTGCAATACTGCTGTTGCGGAAATCGACCGGAGCCAGGCTGAATATCGCTTTGATGGGTCGACGCGTGCTCACCGGATATGGCTCTGGCTGGAGCGCAAACGGCGCCGTGATCACCTACCGAGGACGTCTTGGCGCGTGCCGCCGACGATGGTCAGTACCTCGTTGATGAGGTTCTCGGGCACCTTGAGCTGCCGCAACGACGCGACGAGGTGACCCGCGACTGCGTCGAAGTGCTCGTCTCCGAGCCCCCTCTGCACGGATGCCGCGTGCGCGGAACGAAGGTCCCGGCCTGTGTAGTCGTTGGGCCCACCGAAGGCCATCGTCATGAAGGCTTGCTGCTTCTTGACGAGCCGGTCGATTGGGATTCCAGCGAAGAACGGGGCCAGCTGGGGGTCAGCCATCACCTTCGAATAGAAGATGTCGACCGCCGCGGAGACGGCCCCTTCGCCGCCGAGGCGATCGAATAGCGAGCGTTCGTTGGACATGCCCGCGAGCATGCCGCTGCGGGGACGCGGCGTAAAGACTGCAAACGCTCGAACGGGCCGTCTAAACGAAAGCGAGCTGCCTTCACCACTTCAGCTCGGGGAGCTGCTTGAACACGGTGCGAACACCCTCGCTCCACTCCTTGCTCAAGGAGCTGAAGTACGGGTCACCAGGCTCGAAACGCCGACGTCTTCGCAACGCGAGCGCGTCCCGCTCATAGCAGACGAGATCGATGGGCATAGCGACCGAGAGGTTGCTGCGCATCGTCGAGTCGAATGAGACCAGGATGCATTTGGAGGCGTCGCTCAGGGTCGTAGACGGTAGGATGACGCGGTCGATTATCGGCTTGCCATATTTCGCTTCCCCCGTCTGGAAGTAGGGCGTGTCTGCGCCTGCCTCGATGAAATTGCCCTCCGCGTAGATGCGAAAGAGACGCATGGGCTCGCCCTTGATCTGGCCGCCCATGATGAAGGAGGCATTGAAGACGAGATCGCTCTTCGCGAGATGAAGCTGGTCACGGCTCTCGATGTCGCGCATCGCATCCGAGACGAGCACCGCCACGTCGAACATCGTCCGAGCCGTCCAGAGGTTCGGAGGCCCTTCTTTTGCGTCGCCTCGCTGCTTGAGCACGCTGATGACAGCCTGCGTCCCAGCGAGGTTGCCGGAGCTCAGTAACACGACGACGCGGTCGCCCGGTCGCTCGAACACCGTCATCTTGCAGAAGGACGCGAAGTTGTCGATACCCGCGTGCGTGCGGGAATCGGACGCGAAAATGATTCCATCGTTCAGGAGAACGCCAACACAATAAGTCATTCCGTCTCGTCTCTCTCGTTGCGTGCGGTCAGCGCAGCCCGGAGGGCCCGCCTTGCAGCGCAACATAGTCGTTGAGACGGAGAGGGGCTCGGCATTCCAGTGCCGGCGGACCGAAGCCGCCCGGTACGCGCGACGCGGCGGCCTTTCAGGGGCCGTGAATGACGCTCAGGAGCTCGCGCTTGAGCGCGTTGAACTCAGGGCCGGTAACGTCGCGCGGGTGATCCAACGGGATGCTCAGCGTCCGAGCGATGGCGCCGGGCGTGCCATGACTGGCACCTCCTTTTATGACGACGACGCGATCCGCGAGGTACACAGCCTCTTCGACGCTGTGGGTCACGAGGACGACGACCGGTCTCAGCTCCTGCCAAATGCGCCGCAACTCGTCCTGCATCGTTTGGCGCGTGAGTGAGTCCAGCGCCCCGAACGGTTCATCCATCAGTAGAACGGCTGGATCGTTCGCGAGGACACGCGCGATACCCACGCGCTGCTGCATTCCTCCGGATAGCTGGTGGGGATATTGACCCGCGAAACGTTCCAGCCCTACGAGCGAGAGGAAGCGCGCGGTCGTCGCGGTCACCTGCTCGCGGGACATGTGCCGCTGGGTCGGCCCGTACGCAATGTTGTCATGCACCGTCAGCCACGGGAACAAGCCATAATCCTGGAAAACGAAGCCGCGATCCGGGCCTGGCCGGCGCACGGGACGCCCGCCGACGGTTACCTCCCCAGAGGTCGCCCGTTCGAAGCCGCCTATGATCCGGAGCAGCGTGCTCTTGCCGCAGCCGCTCGCGCCTATCAGACACACGAACTCGCCGGGAACCATGGCGAGATCGATGTGCCGAAGGGCCTCGACGAGGACGCCGCCCGGACCGGGGTACTTTTTGCCCACCCCCTTCAGCAAGACGCCTTTTTCTGCCGCTCGCGAGAAGGCGATAGGCGCAGGCTGGCTCGATGCGGATTCGACAACGTTCATGGTGACCTCGCTTTCAGCTGACGATGACCGGTCGATTCCCGAGCAGCACGCGTATGAGGGCGGTGAGCAGCTTGTCGCTCGCAAGCCCGGCGAGTCCGATGAAGACCATCCCTGTCAGGATGACTTCCGTTCGGCTCACCTCACGCGCCTCGGTGATCACCGATCCGAGGCCGGTGGCAACGCCTACCGTTTCGCCGACCACGAGCACAACCCACGCGAGACCGAGCGCAATGCGCATTCCAGTAAAAATGGAGGGGAGCGCCGCCGGCAGGATGATTTTGTAGAGCATCTCGCCCTGGCTCGTGCCTAGCATCGATCCCGCCTCGATGAGCCGCGGAGGGACGCCCTTCACGCCAAGCGTCGTGTTGATCAGAATGGGAAAAAAGGCACCGATGAAGATCAGGATGATGGCAGACCGCGTGCCTAGCCCGAACATGATGAGAATTAGGGGGACCCAGGCGGTGACCGGGATGGGGCGCAGGACCCCGAGAGTGGGCTCCATCATTGCGGCCGTTCGCCGGCCGCGCCCCAGCAGGATCCCGAGCGGGACGGCAATCGCCGTCGCGGCAGCGAATCCAGCGAGCACACGCCCAGTGCTTGCCATCAGATGGCGCACGAAGCTACCGCTGTACGAATCGTCGCGAACACCGCCGACCGTGAAATCGGCCATCTCCTTGGCGACCTCGAGCGGCGACGGAATGAGTGTCAGCCAGTGGTGGCCGACGGCGTACGACCAGAGAATCACGATCGTGATGGGGACTGGCAAACCCAAAAGGACACGTTTCATCGGAGCGTCTCCATCAGAGGTCGAACGAAACGTGTCTCGAAGAGCACGTCGTAATTGGGCTGCTTTTTGACCTGCTTCAAAAGCTCGAGCTGCTCACCGAGGACGCGGGCCTGTTGCACATACGCCTCATCGATCTCCCAGCGAAGGGAGATGTTCGCGATCGCGAGCCGCACGGCGTCGATGCCGGCGCCCCACGTCTTGATCGTCGCGGACGCCCATTCATCGGGGTGCACCCTCATGTAATCGGTCGCCTTCGCATGCGCCGCAACCATCGTCCGGCACAGGTCTGGGTCCTCATCGATCATCTGCTGACGCGTGCCGAAGACGATGTTGATCTTTCCCATTTCGGTCTCATAGGGATAGAGGAGAACCTTGGAGCTCCCCCGCAGGAGGGCCACCGATGGCCCGGTCTCCGCGCCCGTGAACGCGTCGATGTCGCCGCGTTCGAGCGCGTTGGCCATGTCGCCGAACCCGACCTTCAGCAGTCGCACGTCTTTGGCTGCGTCGAGGCCTTTCGCGCGCAGAGAAAGCCGCAGCAGGATGTCCTGCGCCGAACCGGGAACGTAACCGACGGCCTTGCCGCGTAGATCGGCAACGCTGTTGATGTTCTCGTCGTTCCTGACCACAATCGCCGAGGCGCCGTCCGCCGCGGCGGCAAGGACGCGAAACGGCTCGCCCCGCGAGGCGCCCTGCAAAACGGCGGTCACCCCGGTCACGCAAAAGTCGACGGATCCGGTGACCACGGCCGTCTTGATCTCGGTCGAGTTGTTGAACGCTATGGTCTCGACGAACACGCCCGGCGGCAGGAACCGCTGGTAAAACTTCGGTGCCATCAGATGCGGGCTGATGCGAAGCATTCCGACCCGAATGACTCGGCTACCTGGGGGCGGCGAGCGGTCGGACGGGCGGCTACACGCCGCCGCAATAAAGCCAGTGGCCAACCCGATGAGGACCGCGCGACGACCTGTCCGCGGACGGGCCGAACGCCGGGCCGGCTCCGAAACGAAGGGAAGGCGCAGGAGCATCGGGACGTCACCGCACGGTAGAGCCCGCGAGTTTCGGAAAGGTCATGGGGCTGTTTCGTGCGTGCTCGCCACGTGGCATTTCTGCCTCCAGGTTCCCGAGGCTCACGAGAACGACGGCGGTTCTGGAATGAACTGCCTTCGCGACGGGGTCTGCGGTCGGGCACGCTGCCTGCTTAGGTTCGTCGAATGCTCCTCACTATCCTGCTCGTCGTGCTCGTGCTGCTGGCTTTGGGCAGTGCACCCACTTGGCCGCATTCGCGCAGCTGGGGCTACTACCCGAGCGGCGGCCTGGGCCTGCTCGTCGTCCTCCTGTTGGTCGTCTTTCTCTTCTCGCCGCATCACGCCTGGTGGTGATCGGCGCGATCCAGAAAAGAAGACGTGAGCCGCTACGGCTGGTGCCGACGGGTGCCCACGCCGCTACGCCCGGATGTGCGCGTGCAAAGCGTGCCCAGATCGTACTTTTGCACCTTGTAGCGGATGATGCGCTCTGTGGCGCCGAGCGCGCGTGACGCGCGTGCCAGGTTCCCGTCGGCCTCACGGAGCGCTTCCTCGATCATGGACCGTTCAACCGACTCCACGGCCTGCGCAAGGGATTGCTTTCCGTTGTTCTTCACCGTTGCGCCCGCGCGGATGGCTTCGGGGAAATGGCGTTCTTCCACTAGAATGCCATTGCAGACGACGACGGCGCGTTCGATCGCGTTTTCGAGCTCTCGCACGTTGCCCGGCCAGGAGTACTCGCACAGCAGGTCGATCGCGTCGCTCGAGATTCGGCGGGCCTCACGACGGTGTTCGCGGGCGTGCTTATCGAGGAAGTATTCGGCCAGGGCGGGAATGTCGCCGCGCCGGTCGCGTAGCGCTGGCAACGTGATCGTAAAGACGTTCAGCCGGTAAAAGAGGTCCTCACGAAAGGTGCCGCTCGCTACGGCGGCGGCCATGTTTTTGTTCGTCGCCGCCACGAGCCGGACGTTCGCCTTGAGTGTTTCCGTCCCGCCGAGCCGCTCGTACTCACGCGACTGCAACACCCTCAGCAGCTTGACTTGAGTGGCAAGAGGAAGCTCGCCGATCTCGTCGAGGAACAGCGTGCCGCCCTGGGCGAGATCGAGCCGGCCCTTCTTGCGGCTGACTGCGCCCGTGAACGCGCCGCGTTCGTGCCCGAAGAGCTCCGACTCGAACAACGTGTCGGGAAACGCGGCGCTGTTCACTTTGATGAACGGCTGGCGCGCACGCTCCGAGTTGGCGTGGATGGCCTGCGCGACGAGCTCCTTTCCGGTTCCCGACTCCCCCAGGATCAAGGCCGTGGCGCTCGTCTGCGCGACTTGGCCGACCTCTTCGTAGACCTGACGCATGGCGGCGCTCGCGCCGATCATGTTCGCGTACTCGAAAACGGCGCTCGATGCGCCGCCGGTATGGCCGGGACCCACTTTGGGCTCGCTCCATAGAAGCCGCGCGATCGGCGGAGCGAGCGCCGTAAGCACGGCCACCTTCGCCGCAAAGCCGGTCGTCGCGTCGTGGTCGAAGTACACGGAGAGCGCGCCGTGGCAACGTCCTGCAAACAACAGCGGGACGCACACCAGGCTCAGGAGCTCGTTTTGCCAGTCGAGCGGATCCGAGAGCTCCGAGAGCGCCATGGGCTCCTGCCGGACGGAGGGAACGACCAACGGGCGGCCTCCCTCGGCGACCCTCCCCGCGACCCCTAGCCCATATCGCGGACGCAACGCCTCCGGAGAGGACCCATAGACCTGATCGACGCTCAGTGTTCGCTGCCTCGGATCGGCCACGAAGATCACACCGCGTCTCACCTTCAGGCGCGCATCGAGCGAGCGCATGGCCTCTGCGAAGCCTTCCGCCAACGTCGCTGCCGTCATCAACCGTTTGATCACGTCGGCGAGTGCGACGGCCTCAGCCGACGAATCGAGCGCCTCTTCCGATCCTTCCGACAAGGCCAATCGCCCAGCCACTCCTCGTCCTGCAAGCCGCGCCACGTTCATCCGATCGCAAGGATAGCGTGGCGCGCAATGCGTGAAGGTTTCCGGAAAGAGTATTGCGCAGACACGACGACTCGAAACATTCACGAAGCAATTCGCGACTGCTGCCCGGCGGTCTGCACGAACGCGCGTGTCAGACGCGCGCTTCTATCGTTTCGACCGCCGCGACGGTTTCCGCGGCCGGCGTTCGTCGTCGAAGGTAGCTCGCCCACGTGACGGCAATGCAGGATGCATAGAAAACCAGAAAGGCGACCAGCGCAGTGTGGGTGGACCCGGTTGCCTTGATCGAGGCGCCGAACCCGCGCGGAATCAGGTAGCCGCCACACGCGCCGATCGCCGATACGAACCCGAGCACGGTGGCCGCCTCGATTCGTGCGGCCTTGATGGCCTCGTCTCGAGCGGCCGCACCGCGCCCCGCTAGACGGAGCTTCTCGTTTCGGAAGATCACCGGAATCATCCGAAACGTCGAGCCGTTGCCGAGCCCCGTCGTTATGAAAAGCACCAGAAAGGTCAAGAGAAACCCGGCGAAGTCGTGCGCATCCACGAAATGGATCACGGCGATCGTGGCGACGGCCATGGCGACGAAGTTCCAGAACGTGACCCGCGTGCCCCCCATCTTGTCCGCCAGCCGCCCGCCAAAGGGACGAGCGATGGAGCCGACGAGGGGGCCAAGAAACGCCAAATTGGCGGCATGCTCCGGGAACTGCGTTTTCAGGAGCAAGGGGAAGGCTGCCGAATATCCAATGAACGAGCCGAAGGTCCCAATGTAGAGCCAGGACATGATCCAAGTGTGCCTGCGTCGCGAGATGACCAGCTGGTCGCGGATGTTTGCGCGCGCCGACGAGAGGTTGTTCATGTAGCGGGCGGCACCGAATACCGAGAGGGCGACGAACGGGAGCCACATCAGGCCCGCGTTCGACAAGTAAAGGTGACTCCTCGGTTCGAGCAGGCCCAGGTTGATCCACGGCCAGCCGATCAGGATCGGGACGAGGAGCTGCACGGTGCTCACGCCAATGTTGCCTCCCGCGGCGTTGAGACCGAGAGCGAATCCCTTTTCTCGATCCGGGTAGAAGAATGAGATGTTCGCCATGCTCGACGCGAAGTTGCCTCCGCCAAGCCCGGCGGTCGCCGCCGCGAGCGCCATCAACCAGTACGGTGTCTCGGGACGGTTGACGAGCACGGCAAGCAAGACGGTCGGAACGAAGAGCAGCAGGGCGCTGACGATGGTCCAGTTGCGACCGCCGAACTTTGGCACTGCGAAGGCGTACGGAAAGCGCATGAGCGCGCCGACCAGTCCGGGTACGGCGACGAGATTGAAGAGCTGGTCCGTGGTGTATTGGAATCCGACCTTTGGCAGCTTCGTGGCGGTCACACTCCAGATTAGCCAGATGGAGAACCCGAGATTCTCGGCCACGATGGACCAGATCAGGTTCCGCCTGGCGATTCGCTTGCCCTCCCTCGCCCAGAATGCCGCGTCTTCGGGATCCCAGACGTCAATCCACTTCGATTCGAGGCTCTTGCTCATGATCGTCTCCGCGTTGCGCGGAGCGGCTCTGCAAGAACTGAATCACGCCCCGCCGCCCGTCTTTTTCGGCGTGTGTCGTTCTCAGGATCCGCGCTTCTCGGCCTCTGGACGGACGAAGGGTCGCGACGTCCACCCCACCAGAAATGTCGTTTCGGGGCGGCTTCGTAGTTCCACGTCGATGCACCAAAGGCCGCCGGCGTGGCTGGAGCACACCATTCGGCAGTCCGACATTTTCGTTGGATGCGTCACACGCAATCAAGCGATTTTGGCGCAATGACTGGTTAACAGAACATTTCCAAAACGTTTCGAAGCTTCGGACAAGCCACGAGTCGCGACCTTTCGAGGGGCGACGCAACGCTGGCTCCGGACTTGCTCTTGCGGAGGAGATGACGCGCGCACCGAGGGTTGTCCTGCTCGAATCCCGGATGGGCCGCGAGCTCGCTCGTCTCGTCGAGAAACATGGCGGTGAGCCAGTTTGCGTTCCCGCCGTCCGCGAAAGCCACGAGCTCGACCCGGAAGCGGCAGGGCGCCTCGTGACGGCGCTCTCCGAGGGTCGTTACGACGCGGCGGTGTTCATGACGGGAGTGGCCGTATCGCTCCTGTTCGAGGCTGCCGAGCGGCTAGGGAGGAGGCCGGAGCTCGTCGGCGGGCTTCGCCAGATTACGACCGTGTGTCGCGGCCCCAAGCCCACGGCGGCGCTTCGCGGCTTCGGCGTCGCTCCCACCCTCACCGCGCGCGAATCATTCACGTCCGCAGAGGTCATCGACGCATTCGGAGCGGTCGAGCTGAGCGGGCGTCGTGTCCTCCTGTTCCACTACGGAGAGCGGAGCGATTCGCTCGCTGAAACGTTGATCGCACGGCAAGCAATCGTCGAGGAGCAATGGCTCTATCGCTGGCGGCTCCCGGAGGACACCGGGCCGCTCGAGTCCCTCGTCTCGAGCATCGTCGCCGGCGAGCTCGATGCGCTCGCCGTGACTTGCCAGATCCAGTTCCGTCACCTCTTTCGAGTTGCCCAGACGCTCGGCCTAGAGGTCGACCTCGTGCGCACGCTCAACCAGCGCATGGTCGTCGCGGTGGTCGGGCCGACGTGTCACGCGATCTTGCGCGTCCACGGGGTGAAGGTCGACGTGATGCCCGAGCACCCCAAGATGGGACCGCTCATCGTGTCGCTCATGCGGTACCTCGGTCGGGCCTCCGCGCAAGTCGTGCCCGGGACGTTGCCGGTCGCTTCCTAGGGCCATGGCACGCCTACTCAATATCGTACGGACCAAGCGCCTCGCCGTCATCGGCAACGGCATGGCGACGTGCCGGCTGCTGGACGAGTTGATCCGTCATTCGGCTCTCGAGCGCTATGATGTCACCGTCTTCGGCGACGAGAAAGGGGGCGCGTACAATCGCGTTTTGCTCAGCCGTGTCCTCGCGGGGGCGCGTCCCGACGAAATTTCGACGAAACCGCCAGCGTGGTACGAGCGGAGCGGCGTTCGACTCGTCGATGGGGCAACGGTCGCGCGACTCGACCCCCCGAAGAAGGCCCTCGAGACCTCCGACGGTCGCGAATTTCGATACGACATCGCCGTCATCGCTACGGGCAGCCGCCCGCAGGTGCCACCGATTCAGGGAATGACCACCCCGGACGGGGAGCTGCGCGACGGCGTCTTCGTTTATCGGACGATGGACGATTGCCTTCGGATGCGAGCGTTCGCGCAGGCAGGTGATAACGCCGTCGTTCTGGGCGGGGGGCTGCTCGGCCTCGAGGCGGCCAAGGTCCTAAGCGACAGCGGGCTGCATGTCACGGTCGTCCACGCGGCGGAGACGGTCCTGAACGCGCAGCTCGATGCGCTGGGCGGCGAGATGCTGCGCCTGCAGATCGAGCAATTCGGAATATTCGTACGGACCGGGCGTACCGTCGACGCCATCGTCGGCCACGGTCGCGTCGAAGGCGTGGTCCTCGATGACGGAAGGGCGCTGCCGGCGGACATGGTCGTCCTCGCCTGCGGCGTCAGACCTCGGGTCGAGCTGGCCAGCGCCGCCGGGCTACCGGTGAACCGCGGCATTCTGGTCAATGACAACCTCGCCACTGAGGCGCCCGGCATCTACGCGCTCGGTGAGTGCGTCGAACACGCCGGCAAGACGTACGGAATCGTCGCTCCCGTCTGGGAGCAGGCGGCCGTGCTCGCGGACGTCCTCAGCGGGACGACGCCGGCCAGCCGTTACCGTGGTTCCAAGCAGTTCTCGCGCTTGAAGGTGGCCGGCGTCGACGTTGTTTCCATGGGTTCGCTCGAGCCAGAGCTCGAGAGCGACGCGGTGGTGCAGGTCGTCGAAGAACGCCGGAAGGCATACCGAAAACTCATCCTGCGTGACGGCCAGCTGATCGGCGCGATGTTGGTGGGCGACACACGCGCAGCCGCGACGCTCGTGCAGTCGTTCGATCGCGGCGAACCGTTGCCGGAAAACCCGCTGGAGGCGCTGTGTTCCGCGGCGCTTCTCGACGGACCCGCGTCGCGCGAGCGCACGGTCTGCACCTGCCACAGGGTGAGCGACTCCACGATTTCGGAAGCGGTGGCGAACGGTGCGCAGTCCGTGGAAGCGGTCGGCAGCGCAACCAGGGCTGGCACGGGGTGCGGCTCTTGTCGCCACGAAATTGGGCGCCTCCTCGCGCGCTTCGTCGCGCGATCGGCAATGACTGCACCGGTGATCACGCCCGCCGCCGCCGTGCAGACCGGATGATGAGGAACCGATGACGCAGCAAACTATTTTGATCGTCGGCAACGGGATGGTGAGCCATCGCTTTTGCGAGAAGATGGCAGAGCTCGACGGCGCTCGGAGATACCGCCTCGTCGTCGTCGGTGAGGAGTCGCGCCCGGCCTACGACCGCGTGCACCTGACCAACTACTTCACCCAGCGCTCGGCGGAGGCGTTGCTCCTCGGGACGCGCGCTTGGTACGAGGAACGCGGGGTCGAGCTTCATCTAGGCACGCGCGTCACGCGCCTCGACCGTTCACGCCGCCAGGCGACGACCGACGCAGGCAAGGTCCTCGCGTACGACCTGGTCGTCCTAGCCACCGGATCGGCGCCCTTCGTCCCCTCCGTCCCTGGCGTCGAGAGGCCGGGCGTCTTCGTCTATCGGACACTCGATGATCTCGACGCAATCATGATTCGAGCGTCGCACGCGCGCCGGGCGGCGATCATCGGCGGCGGGCTGCTCGGGCTCGAAGCGGCGCGCGCGGTGCTCGAT
>JALYHV010000331.1 GCA_030776205.1 Myxococcota bacterium
TTTCGGGTTCGGATCGGCCCTCTTCTGCGTCATGAGCGCGACAAGCGCCGCTACGAGTCCCTTTTTCGGCCGCCGGGCTGGCGGCAGCGGGTTCTCCGCTCGAGTTGTCTCCTGTCGTTTCCCCGCCGTTGCGAGCCTGCGGTACTCGATGATCGGCCCGTCCCCGGCGCGCTCTACTGGTTTGCTGGCCAGGGGAGCGCCTTCGCTCCACTACTCCGCGATCACGCCCTTCTCGGCGAAGAGCTGAGGGCCATCGTACGTCCCGAGTTCTTACCTGGACCGGAGAATCGTCCGTTCATCGCCGTTCACGTTCGCCGTGGCGATTTTTCGATGCCGTCGTCGACGGAATTGGCCCGTGGTCAGCACAATTTTCGGATCCCCATCGACTGGTACGTGGCCGCACTTCGGTCCCTGCGCAATAGCTTGGGTCGCGCGGTGGCGGCTCTGGTTTTCTCCGATGGCACCGAGCGTGAGCTCGAGCCCCTCCTCGCCGAGAGGTTTACGACCATGTCGCGCAGCAAACATGCGGCGTCCGACCTGCTGAAGATGTCCGAAGCCGGAGCTCTTATCGCGTCCGGCTCGACATTCAGCATGTGGGCCAGCTTTCTCGGCCAGGTGCCAGCCATTTGGTACCCGGGCCAACGGCGAGAGCTTCTGCTCCGGGAGGGTCCAGGCGCCGAGCCCGAGTGGAGCGCCGGACCGTTTCAGCGTGCATTTCTCGACGCAGCGCGAGCCCGGTTAATGCTCCGCTGATAGCGTCGCCAGCGCCATGCTCTCTGCCCGCCGCCTCGTCCGCGCTGCTAGCTTCTTGTGGCGCCATGCGCCGACGCGAGTCGTCGACGCCGGATTGTACCGCACGCAGCAAGCGTTGGCCGCGCTGCACGGGTACGGGCTCGAATCATTGGAGTCCGAGGTGATTGCCGCGTGCAGCGAGCTTCCCGCGCGACCTTGCATCGTCTTCGACGTCGGCGCGCACCGGGGCGACTGGTCGCGCGGCGTGCGCGCGCGGCGCGCCAGCGCCGGAGATCGCTTCTTCCTCTTCGAGCCCTCCGCCGTGAACCTCCGCGCGCTCGAACGATTGGCTGTTCCAGAGTTTACGGTGGTCCCAATGGCCGTGAGCGATGGCTCCGGCCACGCGCCGCTGTTTGCCGACGCCGCCGGGTCGGGGCTCGGTTCATTGCACCAGCGCGACCTGCGGTCCGATGGGGTAATCCACGAGAAGCAGGAGGAGGTGGCGACCATCACGCTCGATGATTTTGTCGAGACGAACGGCATCGGACGCATTGACTTCCTGAAACTCGACATCGAGGGACACGAGCTGGCTGCCTTGCGCGGCGCAACGCGCCTGCTCGGCGAAACGCGCATCGGCGCCCTCGCGTTCGAATTTGGCGGAACGCAAGTGGACGCGAGGGCGTTCCTCCGGGACTACTGGAATCTCCTCGCATCACATGAGTACCAGTTGCATCGAGTCATGCCTGGCGGTTTGTTGCTTCCGATGCCCAGGTACAGCGTGGCTCTCGAAGTCTTCCGGTTCACGACCTATCTTGCTCTCGCCCCTCGCCGATGAGTCGTCGCCTCATCGTTCCGGTCTTCACCTCCGTCGTCTCGCTGTTCGTTTCGATCGGTCTGGCGCTCGTGCTGCCCGCGGTCATGCTGTCGCGTTGGGGGAACGCGGGCTATTCTCTCGTCATCGCCGTCCAGGGCTTTGCGCTTTACGTTTCCGTCGCCGACCTCGGCGTGCAGGCCTTCGTTACCCGCCAGCTCGCCGTCCTCGTGGCGCGCGGCGACATGCGCGAAGCCTCGGCGCTCGCCGTGACCGCCTTCAAGACGCTCGCCATGCTCGCGATGGCCGGCTGCGCGATGGTCGCCACGGGCTTTGTCGTATTCGGAGGCAGCGTGCGCGGCGTCGTCGCGCTGCGCGCGGGGGTCAGCGGGCACGCCATGAGCCTCGCCTTCGTCGCGCAGACGTTCTCCACTGGCGCGGGAGTGGCGCTCTCTGGTTGGTCCACTTCTGTGGAGTCCGCGACGGGACGCTACCAACGTGTTCAGGCGGTCGGGCTCATTCGCAACTGCGCGTCGTCGCTCTCGTTCGTGGCGATGGCTTACGCCGGCGCCAGTCCCACGGCGTCACTGATTGCGCAAGCGTTGATCCTGACCGCCTTCGATGCTACCCGAATCGTTTTTGCGAGGCAGCTGTTACCCCCTTCTGGCACCGCGTTGGAGGCGCTTTCACCGCTCCGTTTTCTGGTCGCTGCCAGGGGCAGTCTCTTTCTCGCTTTTGGCGCTGCGACACAAAATGGGTTGCAGCCCGCGGTCATGGCGGTGCTGTCCGAGAACGCCGCCGCCGCGGCCATCCCGGCGCGTACGCTGGCGAACGGAGCCCGCACCGTGGCCATGGCCGTCTCGAACGTCTTGTGGGTGCCGCTCGCCGCGAGGCTTACGCGCGATGCGAAGCCCGCGGACAGCTTTCTCATGTGGAAGCGTGCGTCGCCCGTGCTGAGCACGCTGGTGCTTGCCGGGGTCGCCCTCCTGCTGGTGCTCGCGCCGCTCGTCGTTCCGCTATGGCTCCCACGCCAGAGCGCGACCATCTTGTCCGTCCTCCCGCTATTTGCTGCGGAGCAAGCCGCCTTTCTCGCGGCTTTCCCGTCGCTGATGCTTCTTCAGGCTCTCGGCAAGTTCGGGACGATTGGCGCGGTGACGCTGACCATGGCCTTCGCAAGCCTGGTGCTCACCTACTGGCTCGTCCCGCGAACCGGGGCCGCCGGCTTCGGCATGGCGGGTCTGGTCGGGACATCATGCGTGTACGCGCCTGCTCTGCTTTTGTCCGAGTACGTTCACTGGCGCGCGTCCGGAGCGCGCGCGCTCAGCACGATACTGCACCGAGCAGGGCTCGCATTTGCCGCCGTGGCTGCTTGTCTTGCACACCGCCGCTTTCCCGTGCTGTCCGTTACGATTCTGTTCGGGCTGACGGCGGCCGCGCTGGCTTACTCGCGGCCGTGGCAGTTGCCCTCGCCCACTCCGCCGGCTGCTTGATGACTCAGCGAATCCTCTTTCTCGGCGAGTCCTGGCTGGGCAGCGGCGGGCGGGCGTGCAGCAGCGCGCTTCGGCGAATGGGCTGCGATGTCGAGCTCCTGGATTTTGGCACGGTCTTCCCTTCCCCCCGTCAGCCATGGCTCCGCGCGGCGCTAAGGGTCGCCGAGCGCGCGTTCGTTCGTGAGTACAATCTCCGCATTCTCACGCTTGCACGCCAGCTCCGGCCGGACATGCTGATTTCTTTCAAGGGATCGCATGTAACGGTCCGCACGCTCCGCGTGCTGCGATCGATGGGGATTTCTTTATACAACTACTACCCCGACCGTCTTTACTTCGCGGTGGGCACGCCGCTCGCGGAGACG
>JALYHV010000332.1 GCA_030776205.1 Myxococcota bacterium
AGACGGCGGAGGCCATCCCCAAGACGCACTTGGCCGATGCGGCCGCCGCGCCCGCGGCGAGCGGGCCGGTTGCGGCTACCCCGGCGTCGCCGGAGGCCGGGGCCGTGACGAGCGCCTCGTCCGTCCAGGGCTCCGAGCAAGGGGCCGCGAACGGAACGGAGACGGACCCGCTGAAGGCGCGCGCAGCGGACATGTATCGAGCGCAGCTCGCGGCATGGTTTGCATCCCGTTTCGAAGTGCGAGGCAAGATTCCTTTCGAGACGCTGAAGACGTTGCACGCGAGCGCGCAGGTCACCGTGACGCCGGACCGAAAGGTAGGTAGCTTCGCGATCGTGAAGCCCAGCGGGGATCCAACGTTCGACGCAGAGGTGACCGCCACTCTCGAGCGCATTCGGGCGGGCGGCGCGGAGCTCCCGCCCCCGCCGCCGATGTACCCAGAGATCCTCGGGACTTCGTTGCCGGTCGGGTTCGGATGCAACGTCAAGAGACTCTGCGAATGAGTCGGCCAGACGTCCCGAAGCGCCGGTCGTCCACGCCCTCGTCCCGAAGCTTCTTCGTGTATGCAGGGCTTCACGAGTTGCCTGCCGGATGGCTGCTCGCGGCCATCCTCGCGGCCTCCGGCGTCGCGCTCTACCCGCGGCACGGCCGCGCAGATGCGACGGTTGCTCCCGCAGCGACCGGCACCGCGTCCGCCGGGGACGCGCCGCCCGACGAGAGCCTCCTCGGTACCGTCGAAGTGAACGGCTCGGCGGGAGGCCTGCCCCCGCTTCCAAAGATGGCCGTCGTCCCCATCGTCGCGACAGGCAGCGCCGACAGCATCGTAAACCTCGTCGTGCGCAGGGACATGACCCTGAGCGGACAATTCGAGGTCCTCGATCCGAGCGCCGCGCCCTCCGGGCCCTTCACCCACAGCACGCCGCTCGACCTGGCGGCCTTTCGGAGTCATGGCGCCGAATACGTGCTCCGCGTCTTCGCCCAGCCCGCCGCGAACGACTCCGCGAAGACCGAGCTCGTGGGGGAAGCGTACCTCGCCCCCGCACCCGGGCAGGCGGGCGCCACGAGGCCCGGCGCCGCCGTCGAGGGAACAGGCAGCGAGCCGAAGCCGGCTTTCCGCGCGGTAACCCCCACGCCCACCGTGGAGGTTCGCGCGGCCTCGCATCGTCTCGTCGATCAACTGCTGGGGGCGCTCACCGGGCGCCCGGGAGGCTTCGCCAGCGAGATGGCGTACGCCGAGAAGGTTGGCCGGTGGCGCCGTGTGTACGCGCTCGACTCCGACGGGTTCGACCTGCGCGCCGTCGGGCCCATCGACGCGACGGCGCTCTCGCCCGCGTTCGGTCCCGGCGGACAGATCTTTTATGCCCTGTCGCGCGACTACTCTCCCTTTCGGCTCGTCTTCGGTCCCGACGCGACGCTCGTCCCGATGGCGATCCCCGGCTCGATCCTGGGCCTCGCGTTCAACGGCGATCGCTCTCGCGTCGCGGTCATCGCCATGGATGCAGGACGAAGCCAGCTCTGGATGGGCGACCGCGGCCGACTGCAACCGATGGACACGCCGCCGCTCGCCAACCACCCCGTGTTCGGCCCTCTCGGCAAAGTCGCGTACACGGCGGGCACACCCGTGCAGAGAGTCTACGTCGACGGCAAGCCCATCTCCCCGCCCGGATTCATGGCGAGCGCGCCGGTCTTCTGCGACACACCGAATGGCCTCCTCGTCGTCTACACCGTCGGAACCGGCGTGGGCGCGGACATCGTCACGACCGATGCCAACGGCGGGAGCCTGCGCCGCCTGACGCAACACGAGGGAGCAAACACTTATGCGGCGTGCAGTCCGGACGGTCGTCTGATTGCGTTCTTCTCCACGGGCAAGCGCAAGGCAGACGGTCGCGGCAACGGGGACGCCGGCGGTGGTCTCTTCGTCATGCCCGTTCAGCGCCCATGGCTAGCGAAGAAAATCTCGGACGAAATCGGCGAGTCCCTGCGATGGGAGCCCCTCTGAAAGCGCCGCGGCGCGGAGCACCAGCCGAGCGCCACGAGACCATCGCCGATCCCGCGGGCCACCCTCGCGTCTGCGT
>JALYHV010000333.1 GCA_030776205.1 Myxococcota bacterium
GAAGAAAATCGAAGAAGAGAGTTCGCTCCGTCTCGGTGGCGAGCGAAATCATCTTGCCTTTGTGCTCAGGGTTCGTGCGCTCGTAGATGTACTGCAGGTTCGTCGTTTTCCCGCAGAGGCCGGGCCCGTAATAGACGAGCTTGCAGTTGATCTCGCGAGCCATGTAGTTGATGAAGCTCATCGGACTCGCCTGCGATCGGGGTCAGTCGTTGAACAGGTTGTCGATGTCTTCATCGGTAATTTCGGCGAACGGCGAGTCGGCACCTGGCTCGTGGACTTTCTGGAGGAGCGCCTCGAAGACGTGATTCAGCTCTTCGCTCGCTTTCTTTACGCGCAGCCGAACCAACCCGAGGCTGGATTTCGCATCGAAGATGACCACCAGAATTACCCGGTTGCCGACGAGCTGGATGTGTATGTTCGCCTTCTCGCCCTCGTGAAACTGCGTCGCGAACTCCTGCTCTTTTAGGAGCTTGGCCATTCCGCCCGTCGCCGCGATATTGCCGGCAGTCAGTGAGGCGAGGCTCGTGGTGTCGACGTTGTCGATGTCGCCGGAGGCGGCGATGAGCTGCCCGTTTTTGTCGACGATGAAGACGACCTTGGCGTTGGCGTCGCGGACCAAGCGGTCGACGACGACCTGGATCTGATTGAACTCCCCCTCGTACATCACCATCTGCGGTTCAGCCATTCGAAGCCTCGGTGCGGGGCGGGCGTGAGGGAATACGGGCCGGCGGAAGCCGCGCGGCCGGATCGCTGTCTCTTCGGGCTTCGCGCCGCTTACGGGAACCCTGTCTCACCGCCACCACGATACGACGAATGCCCTGCGGACGAACAGGTGCAACGACGCTGGACACACCGGCCGTGGGCGGAAACCGTTGCCTTACACTGCCCCGCCTCCCTCGGCACCCTTGCTCCTGGGGCATCGCGGGCACCAAGGCTCCCGCCGCTCATTCGACTCGAAGCTCCACCCCGACGCCTGCGCCGAAGTCGCGACCACCGTTGCGGTTGACGCTCGGAAAGAGAACCATCGATTTGAAATCGACCGCGTGGGTCACCTGAACGCCCATGCCCACTCCGAGTGACAACTCAGTGTGCGACACCGTCCTTCCAGCGTCGGTGATGACGACACCGGTCATCGGTCCCACCCAAACGCGTTGGCTGGCCTGGATCCAGAGATCGAGAGGCAATCGCAGGTCCACCTGGGCGTCGGGGTCGGTGAACACCACCGGGACGTAGACACCCGTGTCGAGGCGCACGCGATCACCGAGATGAAACGCGAGCGGCATTCCGAACATCGCTCCAGCTCGCGTACCACTTTCGAAGGGGGCCACGAGCCGCCCCTCCAGAGCGAGCTCGACTACTTCGCCACGGACAAGCGCGCCACGGACGCGCACCTCGGGGTTGGCGAAGATTTCGCTTCCGGTGCCGAACGTCTGGCGATCGTAGAGTCGCCCATACTGATCCGAGCGGACTGCGCGCTCCGCCGGGCCGCCGAACCGCGCGCCCGTGCGCACTCCGAGCTCGAGCCGGCTCGTGAGACCGACAACGAGCTCGGCGTTCGCGCCCGCTGCGGAGACGTTCGCGTCGCCACCCACGTGACCGGCGCCGAGGCCGAAGTCGAACGCCCAAACACCCGCGGATAGAGTCAAATGGCGGTCCACCCACGGAGGCGCCGCGGTGGCTTCGCGAGAGCTCCCTATTATGGCGAGCAGAAGCACGAGCGGCCACGAGAGCAGTGACCGAGCAGCTCGAGCTCGGTCGCCCCGGAGCGCTGGCCACAACCCCCGCCTGCGGCCTCCAAGGACACGGACGAACCGGCCCTCAGCTGCCATCGCTGGCTCCTCGAGGGGCGAATCGGACCGCGATCTCGATTTCGTCCTCAGGGTTCTGGCCACGCGATGCGGCTTGCGCGGAGAACCCCGGTTCACGCCTGAGCTCATCGAAGAGGACGCGCACGATGCGCGGTCGCACTCGCGCGCGCCATGACTCGAGCCAGGCGTAACCGTCCTCGTCGCCTTCGTAACGCTCGTCGAACTCGGCGGAGAGCTCGATGCGCACGACGAAGCGCCCTTCCTCTCGGTGGACGGGCATGGTCCGCGCATCCTATAGCGCGCTTATGGGCGCTCGTCTCGCAGTCGTTCGTGCCGGGGAGCAGGGCGCGGAAGTCATCGCCGCGCGATCAAGCTCGGCGCTCGATCGCAGCCTGGTCCACGACGCGGAGCTTTGGATCGCGGTCGCGACCGACCGGGCGCTCTTCTCCGGCGCATTCCAACGGGCTGCCTGCTCGCGGTGCTCCGCGTCGGGCCCATCGGCCGCCAGCGTCAGCTCCCCTTCGCCCCTTTCCTTGCCCGTATTCCGTCGCGGATCGGGGGGTCCGGACGTGATCGTGGGGGAAGGAACCATCCACGTCGTCCTCGCGCTCGCGCACCCGGGGGCGATCGTCGCGTGCGACGAGAAGCACATCGTCAACCGAATGGTTCGACCCCTCTTGCGTGCGCTCACCAAGACGGGCAGTCACGCGCACTTCTTCGGGCGCGACTCGGTGAGCGTCACGAACGGACGAACGAGAACGCCCGCCGCATGGGTCGGCTTTGCCCACGACGCGACGACGAGGCGAACCGCGTTCGAGGCATTCGTCGCGGTTCGCACCCCTTATGCGCCATGTCCTTCTGACTCTTCGCCCGGCACGCCAAAGGGCACACTCGAGTCCATCGCCGGCTGCACGCTGGACTCCATGCACATCGCCGAGGCGATGGCCATCGCTTACGAGGCGTGCGCAAGCGTCGTCGAGCCTATTCCTGTAACGTCCGACGATCTGCCGGCGAAGGTGAATCTCGGCCGAGAACGACCCTGGGCGGCCGCGTGCGAAGAGGCCATCGGGTGGCTGGGAGCTGGCGACGATGCGGACGGGGTCTTCCGCGTCGGCGGTGACCTCCTCGTGTCGCGCGACGCGCTGGCTCGCCTCGAAACGAGCTTGGTCGGCGCGAGCGACGACGAAGTGGGAGCCGTGGTGGACGCCGCGCTCGGCGCGCGCGGGGTGGCGATCGAAGGAGTCAGGTCACTCCAGAGCGTGCGTGATGTCATCGTGAATGCCCGCCGCGCGTCGCGTGGGCCCCTTTCCCGAGCTACCGCGAGCAGCATCCCGACAGACTGCCGCGACCAAGACGAGGCTCCTCTTGGTCGTCACTCCTTCGTTTGCAGTTTATGCCGATCGCGCGCCTCGTAACGGACGACGATCTTTTGAACGAGGGGGTGCCGGACGACATCGATCTCACTGAAATGGCACATGGCGATCCCTTCCACCCCGTCGAGCAGCTCTCGGGCCTCGGCGAGACCACTGAGGCGTCCTTCCGGCAGATCGACCTGGGTCACGTCGCCGGTTACCACCGCCTTGGAATGGTAACCGAGGCGCGTTAGGAACATGCGCATCTGTTCGCTTGTCGTGTTCTGCGCCTCGTCGAGGATGACGAAACAATCGTTGAGCGTCCGGCCACGCATGAAAGCCAGGGGAGCAACCTCGATTTGCCCTCGGTCGATGAGCTCTTGCGCCCGGCCGGTGTCGAGCAGATCGCTGAGCGCGTCGTAGAGGGGACGGAGGTATGGGTTGACCTTCTCGGCGAGATCGCCCGGCAAAAAGCCGAGTTTCTCACCCGCCTCGACAGCGGGCCGGGTGAGGACGATCCGCTTGACCTGCCGCGCGAGCAAGGCAGAAGCCGCGCACGCCATGGCGAGGTAGGTCTTGCCCGTGCCCGCCGGCCCGATTCCGAACGTCAGGTCATGGGCGCGGATTGATTGGACGTACTGTTTCTGCGCCATCCCGCGCGGACCGACGGTTTGACGGCCCGTGCCGAAGGTGATCACGTCGTCGAACATGTCTCGCAGGCGAACGTGGGGCTCATTGCGGAGCACCCGGAACGCGCGCGCGATATCCGCCGTTTGCACGTCGATGCCCTGCTGCATCAGCCCGACCGCCTCGGCCAAAAAGCGCTCCGCCAGCGCGACACCTTCGGCGTCTCCCTCGAGCAGAAGGCGGTTGCCCCGCATACCGACCGACACGCCGGCTGCGCGCTCGAGCGCCTTCAGCTTCTCGTTGCGCGGCCCGGCGAGCGCGAGGAGCAAGCGGGTGTCGTCGATTTCGAGCTCCGATTTCGCTCTGACGACGTCCGCAGACGGAGAGGCGGGCTGCTCGGCGGGGTCGGTCATTGCGGACGGGGCGGGAGGCTAGTCGAGCAAGGTGACGATAGCAGGGCGGCGAGCCGCGAGAATGCGGGGCGTCGCACCTATTCGTCGGCGGGATTGGCGAGCTTCCGCGACCAAAGGATGACGTCCTTCCGACGCGGGCGCGACGGCGCCATCCCGTCGTGCGCGGGCCATTGCTCGTGGAGCAAGCCGGTCCGCCGGAAGCCGTTCTGCAGGAACGCCGACGCGAGGATGACGTCGTCGCTAGGCGTCAGCGAGAAGCAGCTCACGACCCCCTCGCGCGTGAGCTTCTCGCACAGTGCACGCAGCGCACCCGCCGTCGCCAGTCCCTCCGACTCCGTGCGAGGACCCTGCAGGAGCTCGAGAAAAGCATTGCCGAAACACGCCTGCGCCTCGGTCGAGGCATAGAGCTCGACGCCCCCGCGTGTCGTTGTCAGGAAGTAACGCCGCTCCACGTCCCGACCGAAGGGCTCGAACGCCGTCATCGCGCGGCCGCTCCGCAACGCCGCGGCCACCGCCTTGCGCGTCTCGGCCTCCGTGATGGTGGTGACTTTGGCCACCGGGAGGACCTTCTCCGGGCCCTCTTTCAAGGCTTTCTTTGCGACGAGCAGCGTGCGCTCCATCGTCTCGTTCGCCGGGGCCGAAGGGACCGGGCCATTCGCCGATGGACGCGCGCCCGCCGCAACGATCCTCGTCGCGCTCTGGAAAGGCGCGCCGTCCGCGTCGCTCGGCGCCTGCGCGGCTCCTGGAGGCGGCACGACGGAGCCCAGCAAGAATGCGTCGCTGCGCTTATAAAAGCCTGGGATGCTCCCTTCCTTGTTGAACCCGAGCTTTGCCCACGTGGCCGCCTCATCGCGCTCGACGACCGTGAACATTTTGGCCATTCCCTCACGCTGCGCGACCGAAACAATGAAGAGGCGCTTGGCCGCGCTCGGCCCCGCTCGAAAGTCCACGATGCGCAGCGTGCGCGTCCGACGGTTGAGCAGCAGGCAGACCGACAACGTGTCGTTCTGGAAGAAAAGCTCCTCGACGACCTTCTGCTGCTGCGAGCTCGCGGCTTTGCTCGCCATCGGTCACCCGCCCCGCCGACACGATCGTGCAACCAGCGCCCCGGCCGCCGCCCTAAGCACCACCGTACAATGCCCGCACTTTTCGCTCACGCTCACCCGCCCCGTAGTGACGCCAGGTAATGCCGCCTGGCACCGTCGACCAAGTACCGGTACCCACCCGACCTCTCGCCCCGGCCACGCCAGAGCTCACAAGTGAAAGGCAGCTACCACCCGGCGACGCGCAGAGTCAAGTTGAACCCGAACGGAATCGAGGGCTTGGCCTCATTTGCAAAAGTGAAAGCGACGCGGAACGACGCGGAACGATGCGCCGTTGCGGCGAGCCGCCAGGCTAGAGCTCATCCCACGAGATTCGCCGCCTCGTCGTCGGCCACGCCGAGCTTCGCCAGGGCCTCGTGCGCGCGTTTCTTCGAAATCGAGACGAGCGTCGGCATTCCACCCGAAAGCCCGAGGAGCTCGAGAAAGCTAACTCCGCTGCCGTACCGGGCCGCCATGGTGACGGTGTCCAAGTCCACGACCATCGCAAGATGCGCCCGCTCCTGACCGAGGAGCAAAAGCAGCGTCTTGTCGTATTGCCCACGGTGCGCCGTCGCGTCGATGAACGCGAGGGACCGGATCGCCGACGGCACCCCCGGGATGGCGTTCGGAGAGGAGCTGGCCCTGCCCAGCTCGACCACTCGGTATGCGGACGCGATGCGTCGAGTCTGCGCTTCGATTGGCTCGAGCTCTCCGGCCGCGCGATCGATGTCCTCCCAAAGCGACGCGTCCGCCAAGCCGCTCGCCAGGTGCCGTACGACGAGGCCGTAGAGCGCTGCGTCGCGTGGGCGCGCCCGGAGCGCCCTGTCGAGCCGCTCGCCGAACGGTCCGGGAGCGGCGGTGCGGGTGTCGATGGCTCGTGCATCGTCGTCCGCGCCAGCGTAGGGCTCTCTGCCGCCGCGCAACCACTTCGCGGCGCTGCAAAGTCCGTCGAAATCGGTGTGGCACACGATGGTCTCCACCGGACCGATGCGGGCCACTAGGTCCGGCGTGACCATTTCCGGGCACGCCCCGTGCTCCGCTTTGGTGGACAAGACGAAGCGCGGATCTTCGCGGTAAGCTTCGTGTTTTACATGGTCGTGGTGGTCGATCCAGCCAGCGAGGCGCGACCCGAGCTGCTCGATGAACGGGAGTGTGATCTTCTCGAACCCGCCGCTCGCCGCGTCGGACGCGAAGGCGACATCGAGCACGACCACTCGGCCTTTGAGGTCGCGAGCGCGGGGCAGCTTGCGGGGCGAGGCGAACGCGAGCTCCGCGCGAACCAGCGGGAGCGAAGGTGTCGAAGTCGAAGATGGGTGCAAGGCGGTCAGGGCGCTCAGCCTCCGCGCCGAGTTTCCGTCCGTGCAGAGGACAGGTGCGGCGCGTTGGGGCTCCTGACCTTCCTAGCACGCCAGGTAGTCGGCCGACGGCTGGCAATGCCGGTGGCGTCATCGTGGTAGGCTCCGCGCGCATGTCGAAGCTTCCCCTACTCTTCGACGAGCAGGGCCTCATCCCGGTCGTCGTGCAAGACCGTCTCACGGGTGATATCCGCATGTTCGCCTTCGCCACGGTCGAGGCTGTGCGGAACACCTTGCAGACCGGGCGCGCTACGTTCTGGAGCCGTTCGCGTGGGGAGCTGTGGGAGAAGGGTCGAACGAGCGGTAACGACATCCGCGTCACCCGCGTGCTCGTCGACTGCGACTCGGACTGCCTCGTCTATTCGAGCGAGCCGCACGGAAATTCGTGCCACACAGGCGCACCGAGTTGCTTCTTCCAGGCCATCGAGGGCGACGCTGTCGTCCAGGCTAGCGACCAGCCGCAGACCCTGCTGGCCGAGCTGGAAGCCCTGCTCGAAGCGCGAAAGGCCTCGACCGCAGGAGCGAGCTATACGAAAAGCCTCTACGAGAAAGGTCCGTCGGCCATCGGAGCCAAGTTGCGCGAAGAGGGCGACGAGCTCGCGCGGGCAATCGAGGCGGAGAGCGACAGCCGCGTTATCAGCGAGGCCGCCGATGTGGTGTATCACGTGCTCGTTGCGCTCCGCTCGCGGTCGATTCCGCTTCGCCGCGTCCTCTCCGAGTTGGCTCGCCGGTTGGGCCAGAGCGGTCACGAGGAAAAAGCGAGCCGACAGCACTAACTGGCTCGAACGAGAGCGTTGCGACAGGAACGCTCGCGACGAGCCGCGAAAGACTCGCGCGGACATTCCCCCGCCGGAGGCCTTACGAGCCTTACGAGTCCTTCCGTTGACACCGTTTCTCGGGCGCGCATATCCTCGGCCACTCGGGGAAAAGCGGCGATTTCGCGCGGTACGACGCTGTCCTGCGATGTGAGGATCTACGCCATGGCCACCAAGGTTCTCGTTTTCGAGAGCGACGCGGCATTCGCCGGCGAGCTCCGGAGCGAGCTCGGCAAGCTCGGATGCTCCACGACGGTCGTGGACGACGGGAATGTGGGTTTACGTCAAGCCGCGGCGGACAGACCCGACCTCATCCTACTGTCCATCGAGCTGCCGCGGATGAACGGCTTCTCGGTGTGCAACAAGCTCAAGAAGGATCCTAACCTCAAGGATGTCCCGCTGGTGATCATGTCCAGCGAGTCGAGCGAAGAAACCTTCGAACAGCACAAGAAGCTCAGAACGCGCGCGGAGGATTACGTCCACAAACCAATCGCCTTCGGGGAGCTCTTGCAGCACGTGCAACGCTTCGTCGCGATCGGCTCGCCCTTGCCGGATAGCGAGAGCGGGATTGTCATCATCGACGAGGAGATCGAGATCGGAGTCACCGACTACCTGGCCGAAGAGGAGGAGACGGCCGCAGCTCGTCCCGCGCCAGGATATGGCCGTGGAATGAGCCACGTGGACGCCGACATGGATGCTTTCGCGGAGTCGGCGTTCGGGCGCCTGACGGAGGCGTCCTTCCCAGCAGTCGAGCTGCGCTCGGCGCCCAACGGAGCCGTACCGCCCTTTGACGCCGCCGCGGCCGGGCAGGCGGGTGCACCGTCCGGCTCGACGCAGCGCGTGTCGAGCTTGCGCCCGCAACACTCCCCCAGCACTTCCCCCACCGCATCCGCCGCGACCATGCCTTCCGCCCGCGAACCCACGCCGCCGGACGCAACCCGGGAAGAGCTGGCCAAGACGCGCGATCGTCTCGCTGCCGCGGAGCACGACGCCTCGGAAGCGCGACGCGAGGCCGACGCCGCACGTCTGGCGATTCGCGAAGGCCAGCGATTGGCGCGCGAGCTGGAGGACACAGGCCGCGAGCTCGCGCGGCTTCGCGCCAGCGCGGCGGCCGCCGAGCGGCTGGGAGCAGACCTCGACGAAGCGCGCCGCGAAGTTGAAAAGCTGCGGTTCGAGGCAGGGGAGAACGAACGCCTCGCGGGCGAAATCGACGAGTTGAAGGCCAAGCTCGCCGCCGGCGCAAAGAGTGGCATTTCCAGCCGGGAGTTCCTCGACCTTCGCGAGGCGCTCAACCGCAAGGACAAGGAAATACTCAGCCTGAAGGAGCAACTCTCCAAGAAGGACCGGGAGACGGTGGAGACACACGATCGCGCGCTGGCGATCGAGCGGACCAAGGCCGACCTCGAGGAGCGGCTGCTCTCGATGGAGCGTCGATTAGAGGAGACAAGGGAAAAGAGCGAATCGCTCGAGGCCGACAAGCTGCTCGCCAAGAAGGCCGCAGAAGACTTCAAAGCGCGCCTCGAAAAGTCGCGCGCCGACCACGAAAGCAGAGAGCGCCAGCTTGCCGAGCTCCGCGCAAGGCACGCCGAGGAGCTGCAAGCCCGCGAGGCATCGCTCGGCGTATTCCGCGCCGAGCTCGATCAAACGCTGGCCAATGAGCGGGCAGAGCACGCGCGCGCGCTCGACGAGGCCGAGGAGCGCCGCAAGCTCGAGCTCGAGCGAGCCAAGCGGGAACATGAGCTGACGCTGTCCGCGGCGCGCGAGCAAGCGGAACGAGAAAAGAACGAACAACTCGGCGCGCAGACTGCGGAGCTGGCGCACGCGCACCAGGCAACGCTCGAACGCGCGGTCCGCGAAGGAAAGGACGCGCTCGAACGCGCGCAGACGGAGGCGGCGCAAGCTGCAGAGGACGCGGAGGGGCGCCGCGCGGCGGACGTTGCCGCGGTCCAGAGGGAGGCGGAAGAGCACCTGCGGCAGACCGTCGATGCGCTTCGAGCGGAGCATGCGGCGCAGCTGAGCGCCACGGAGGCCAGGGCTCGTGACGAGCTGGTCGCCGCCAACGAGCGCGCCGCAACGCTCGACATGAACCTCTCGGTCATGCGCGGAGAGCTCTCATCGCTCCGAAGCGAGAGAGACGCTCTATCGCTCGAGGCAGAGCGCAGAGCGGGAGAGCTCGAGAGGCGAGCGCTCGCGGCGGAGACCGCCCGGGACGAGCTTCAAGCTTCGAAAAACGCGGCTGTGGCCGAGGCCTACTCGCAGGTTGCGGACGTCGAGGGACGCCTGCAAGCGGCTGAGGCATCGCGCGAGGAGCTCCGGGCTTCCAAGGACAAAGCAGCGGTTGAAGCGGACGAAAGGATCGCGGAAATCGAGCGGCGGCTTCGCGCCTCCGAGGCCCTCGTACGCGAGCTCGAGAGCTCGCGCGCAGCCGCCGCCGCGGAAGCCGATGCAAAGGTAAGAGAGCTCGAACGGCAAGCGGATGCCATGCGTGAGGATCTTCGGGCATCGGCGGCTACCGCGGCCGCCCGTGCTCAGTCCCTCGAGAATGAGCTCGGCCAGCTGCGCGACGAGCTGGCCCGAACGAACGAGCGATTGGCCAGTGAGACGTCGAGGGTCGAAAAGGCGCAGGCGAAGAGGAGCGCCGACCGTCATTCCCTGGAGCGCGCTAAGGATGCTCTGGCCGTGGCGCTCGCGCAAATCGAAGACGCCGAGTCACCGCCGGCACCGTGACCCCTCACATTCCGGCGCGAGCGCGTAGGCGTCGTGCAGCGGAACGCGCCCGCGCTGTCACCGCCTCTACGTCCAATCGCTGGTGGGCGCGGTCCTTCACCAGGAGCTCGCCGTCGACGAGGACGTCCGTGACGTCGCGCGCTCCGCACGCGTAGACGAGTCGCGAAAAGACATCGCCCCCGGGCTCGACGTGCGCCCCGTCGATGCGGACGACGGCGATGTCAGCGCGCTTACCGAGCTCGATCGAGCCGACGAGGTGGTCCAACCCGAGCGCGCGCGCCCCATCGAGTGTTGCGAGGCGGAGCGCCCGACGGGCGGGAAGCGATGCCTCACCGCTTCGGACCTTCGCGAGCAGCGCGGCGTGCCGCAGCTCCGTCCAGCCATCGAGGTTGTTGTTGCACGGTGCGCCATCGGCGCCGAGGGCGAGCTGGACCCCCAGCGCGTCGAGATCGGCGATCCGCGCGATTCCCGAGCCCAGCTTGAGGTTGGCGCTCGGGCAGTGGACGATGCGCGTGCGGTCGGCCGCCAGCTCTGCGGCCTCGGTGTCGTCGAGCTGTACGCCGTGGGCAATGATCGCTCGAGGACCGCGCACCCCCCAGCGACGCAGGACCGCGACGTCGGAGGCGCCCAGCGCCTCGCGAACGGCGGCGCGCTCGTCCGGGTGCTCGGCGGCGTGGGTGTGCACGATCTCGCCAGTCGCCGCCGCCAGCTCGACCACCCCTCTGATCAGCTCTTCGCTGCACGAAAGCAGGAAACGCGGCGCCCACGCGTACGAGACACGGCCTCCGCCGGTGCCGCGCCAGCGCGAAGCGAGCCGCTCGGCCTCTTCGAGGCTTGCGCGCGTCGTCTCGCGCAGGCCTTTTGGCACGCCGTCGCCGCGGTCCATCATCGCCTTCCCTGAGAGTGCCCGCACGCCGGAGCGAGCGCACGCCTCCATGACCGCGTCGTGGCCGTGGACGGTCCCCATGTCGAGCAGCGTGGTGGTCCCGCCGAGCATCGCCTCGGCGAGACCGAGCTCTGCGCTCGCCCTCAAGGATTTCTCATCGTGCGCGGCTTCGAGCGGCCAGATGCGCGTGCGAAGCCACTCCAGCAGCGGTAAGTCGTCGGCCATCCCGCGCATGAGCGTCTGGCAAAGGTGAACGTGCGCCTGGACGAGCCCGGGTATGACGGCGCAACCGCGCGCGTCGAGCACTCGCGTCAGCGCACCTTTGCGGGCGACGACGTCGCCTATGGCGACTATGTCGCGCCCGCTCACGAGCACGTCACCCTGGAGAACGCGGTCGTCCGCGTCGAGGGTCACGACCGTGCCCCCCCGGAGGAGAGTGTCCACGCGCGGAGACTACATCACATGGCGGACCCGCGGGCCCGCACGCGCACAGACCGGCATGGTCACGGGGGCGGCGCCGGGCACTCGGCCGGCGTCGCCGTGTCCGCGCGTGCGCCGCCGAAGAGCCTCGCGCCGGTCGCGTAATACGCGACTACGTTTCCATAGGCCGCGGCGATGCCAATCCCGACGACCGCTGTCAACCACGCTGCCCAACGGCGCGCGCGGGCGCCTTCACCGGCTCGCGTGCCGGCAAAGAAGCCCCACGCGCCCACGACGAAGTGAAACGTGGCGCAGGTGCTGCCGAGAAGATACGCAACGGCGCGCCAGGGGACCGAACGAGAAGTCGAGGAGAGCTCGCTCGCCAACCGACTGGCGAGCTGCAAGCCGTCACTCTCGGCGCGACCTCGTACGACCCACGACGAAAGAGACCAGGTGGAAGACAGATGGAAGGCTACGAAGGCGAGCGCCGCGACACCGGTCCAGCGCATAGCGACACGAACCCCAGTCGGGTATGGCCGAGGCTCCGGTGCGGGCGCGCTCGTCACCACGAGCCAGAGACCGAAGAACCCATGGAACGCGAGCGGCGCCGCAACGAGGAGCCACGGCAAGTACGGGGCGAAGAGCGCGCGGTCGCAGACGCGGAGCGCCGTAGCGAACGAAGCATCGGCGGCCAGCGCCCGCGAGTTGACGTATAGATGCAGCATGAGGAAGGCTGCGAGCGGGACAATGCCGCTGAGCGAAAAGAGGCGCGCTGCGCGGAGCGATCGGGGGCGCGCTCCGCGATCGGGATGAAGATCGAGGTTCGCCACGCGTGCTCCGCATGGTACCCCGAATCGGCGATGCGCAGTGGTCACTGGCCGTCGCAAGGTTGCGCCCTACTAGCAGCCCTCGGCACGCTGCTCGGCGCCTGCCGTGCGGGATCTTCCGGGCTCGAGCCCGTCCCCACGCTCGCATCCAGCCCCCAGAGCGCCGCGGACTTCCAGGCGATCCGCGACGCCTGGCGTAGGTCGGAAGAGGTGACGCCGGCCGCGCTCCGCGCGTTGCTCGAGAGGTTCCTCGCGCGCTATCCCGAGGACGGGTTGGTACCGTTGGCGCGCGTGTATGTCGCGCTCGTCGCGATGAAGCAGCAGGATTTCGTTGCAGCCGATCGACAGCTCGCGCTGGCATCTGGCCAGCCGGCCGGCGCGCGGCTTCCGCCCGGGACGACGCGCGATGCGTGGACGGTAGCGGCCGCACGACGCGCACGGCTGAAGGGGCAGACGGAAGCCGCGCTGGAGATGCTGCGTCCTCTCGTCGGAAAAACCGTCGATCCCATCGAGCGGGCGCTGTTCGAAGAGGAGCTCACTCTGGCTGCGCTCGCAACCGGCCGCGACTACGAAGCTATCTCCTACATGGACGCGTGGTTACGCGCCAGCCCGGAAGAGGAGCGCAACGAGACGGCGAAGCGCGTCGCCGGCTACGTGGAACGGCTTCCCAACGACGTCGTCCTGCGAGCACTGCAGACGATGCGGACGAACCGGGCCAATCTCGGCTACGGCGTCGACATCGAGCGAGTCCTCGCGAACCGACTCGCTGCCGTAGCGACGACGACCGACAACGCCGATCTCGCGCGCCTGCTCCTCGATTCGAATGCCGGGCCGATCGCGTTGGAAGGCGACGCCGGACTCGCGCTGGGGGAGCTGGCCATGAGTCGGCGTGGTATCGACGTAGTGGACGGGCGAACGATAGGTCTGCTCCTGCCCACGGACTCGCCCGAGTTGCGGGACGAGTCGGCGGACGCTCTTCGCGGAATCATGTGGGCCCTCGGTTTGCCGAACGGCGTAAGAACGCTCGCGTCGGCGTCGGCGCTCACGCCCGCCGCCGCACCACACCGCACTGGCCCGCATGCCGCGGTCGCAGCCGGAGCTTGCGCGCCGTTCGCGCCCGCGCCAACGCTCGACGAGCCGCGACCCGAGCAACGGGTCCGCCTCGTAACCCGTGACGACGCGGGCAGCGCGGATCGTACCGAGGTCTCCCTCGACGAGCTCGCGGGGGAAGGCGCGGCGGTCATCATCGCCGGGCTCGACCAAAACACGGCGGCACGCGCTCTGCGCTGGGGCGCGGAGCATCGGGTACCCGTCATAGCGCTCGTGCCGTCCGGTCCCGAAGCTGCTCCCGGCGGCTTTGGGTTCGTCCTCGGCGAACCGCGGGCGAGCATGCTTGAGGCGCTGGCGCGGGCAGTCCCGGCGCTGACGCGAAGCACTGTCGCCCCCGTCGTCGATTCGAGCGAAGCACCGGATTTCACCGCAGAGGCTGGCAGAATGGCCCATTTGGCCCTCTCTCCCCCGGTCTCGTGCGACATTCCGGCGATGACCGCGGGCGACGCGCGCTTTCCGATCGCGCAGTGGGCACACGCGAAGACGCCCGCGTGGATCGTGAGCGGCTCGCCGCGCTGCGCCACCGACCTGGTGACAGAGCTCTCCGCCGCCCGCGTCCCCGGTGTCGTCGCGCTGACACTGGAAGCCGCGGTGTTGCCGCCGCATCCGCCCGGGCTTCGGGTCGTGAGCGCGTCAGCGGGGGTCGTGCCCAACGGGCTCGCGAGCGATTCCCGTGACGAAGAGCTGAAGCGCTTTGCCGCCGCGCTTGGTCGTGTGACCTGGTGGACGGCACTCGGGCGCGACGCGTCCACCCTTGCGCGCTTGGCCGTGAGCGATCTGCCAGCCGACCTGGCGACCGATCCGACGATTGTGCGGCAGCGACGCCTTCTCGCACGTGAGCGTCTCGCGGAGTCCCGAGCGCGACTTTGGACATCGGAGTCGGCCGGCTGGAGCGGCGCACAGACGATGCCTCGAACCGTGTGCACGGTGGACGCGCCGGTCGAGGTGCCGACGCAGTGACGTTCGAGTGAGATCGAGGATCTCGAGCGCATCGAGCTCACCATGGCTGGGCAGTCGGTAAGCCTGCGACCGGATCGCCGGGCTTGCGAAGTGGTCGACAGGCGATCCACACTCCCTGCCCCGATGCTCCGGCGGGTCTTGCGCACAGTGCTCTTCGCAGGTGTCGCGCTCGCTCTATGGAGCATGGCGCGCCCTGCCGCGGCCATGCCCGCACCACTTTGCGACGACCGCGGGGCGAGCGCGATCGCTCCTCCGCCCACGTTGCAGGCTCCGGCCGATGCAATCCGCAGAACGCTCGTCGCGTTGCCGTGCGCCCAAGGCGGCCGGCCACTCGTGGCGGCGGTCACCCCCACGCACCCCCGCCCGGCAGCGAGCGCGCCCGACGGCGATAAGGCGCTTCCTATCGCAACGCTCCTGTACGGAGCCAGCCCGGCAGAGCTCCTCCCGGGGCTGATGCGTCAGGTTCGAGCTTGCCACGGCGTCCGCTCGCGCGTCGACCGCCCACCGCGCCGCTGAGGGCACGCGCGCCGGACAATTCGCAACCGTCCCTTCCCCAACGTGCGCGGGACGTGAGCGGCACTCCGGCGTCGTGCTCGCCCAAAGCAGCGACCCGATCGCATCAACATACGATTTTCGTGCACCGACTCGCCGCGTGGAAACGCGGTCGATGTCTCACCGCACGCGCCTCGAACAGCAGATCTCAACCTAAAGGGTGAACTCATGGCTACGGACACAAAAGACTCGCCGGCCCACTCGTCCCCCGCGGACGGCGGCGGCGGCGGCGGAATGAATACGGGGGTAGCCGTCATCGGCTTCCTCCTTTGCTTTCTGGCAGGTGTGGCGGTGATGTGGGGCTACGAAGCCCACCGCGCGCGCGGTGGCGACATCGTGGCCGACAACAAAGCCGCGGGCGCCTGGGACGACAGCGAATCGCCCATTGCCATTTCGAGCAAAGATCCGATGTGGGGTAAGCGCGACGCCCCCGTCACCATCGTCGTTTACAGCGATTTCCAATGCCCTTACTGCTCGCGCGTCGAGCCGACGCTCCAGCAGGTGCGCGACACGTACGGACCGGACAAGGTCCGCATGGTCTGGAAGAACAACCCGCTCCCCTTCCATCCCAACGCCAAGCCCGCCGCGGAAGCGGCGCAAGGCGTCTTCGCCATGGCCGGAAGCGACGCATTCTGGAAGTTTCACGACATGGCGTTCAAAAACCAGGCTGCGCTGTCCGACGACAGCTACGTGAAGTGGGCAACGGAGGCTGGCGTCAAGGACGTGGCCGCCTTCAAAGCGGGCCTCGCCAGCCACAAGTGGGCTGACAAGGTGGAAAAGGATCTGAACGACGGCAAAGCGGCTGGGGTGCAGGGAACGCCGTCGTTCTTCGTCAACGGCGTTTTCATCAACGGCGCGCAGCCTTTCGAGAACTTCAAGAAGACGATCGACCAGGAGCTCGAGAAGGCGCAGGCAAAGATCGCCGCCGGCACGCCAAAGGCGCGCGTCTACGTAGAGGCCAGCAAGGACAACAAGAAGAACGCGCCCCCCCCGGCCGCGCAGGAGGAGGAGAAGGAGGACACGAGCACTGTCTTCCGTATTCCGGTCGGAAACAGCCCGGCCCTCGGAAGCCCGAACGCGCTCGTGACCGTGGTGGTCTTCAGCGACTTCCAGTGTCCCTTTTGCGGGCGCGTCGAACCGACGCTCAAATCGCTCCGTGACAAGTATGGCGAGAAGATTCGCATGGTCTGGAAGAACGAGCCGCTCCCCTTCCACCCTCGCGCCGAGCCGGCCGCAGAGGCTGCCCTCGAAGTCCGCGCGCAAAAGGGCGACAAGGGGTTCTGGGAGATGCACGACAAATTGTTCGAAAACCAGAAAGATCTCTCGGACGACGCCATCGTGAAGTCCGCGGGTGAGGTCGGCGCCAACGTGGAAAAGGTCAAGAAGGCCATGGCCGACCACACGCACAAAAAGGCGATCGACGCCGACCAGGACGTTGCCGAGGACTTCCAGGCGAACGGGACACCGCACTTCTTCGTCAACGGCCGCCGCCTGGTCGGCGCGCAACCGCAAGAGAAGTTCGAAAAAATCATCGACGAGGAGATCAAGAAGGCTCAGGACGTGATCGCGAAAGGCACGAGGCCGAGCGAGGTTTACGACGTCTTGACCAAGGACGGAAAAGGCCCGCCCGACCCGGAGAAGAAGGACGTGCCCAAGGCCCTCCCGGCGAACGACCCCGCCAAGGGCAACTCCAACGCAAAGGTCGTCATCCATGAGTGGAGCGATTTCCAGTGCCCATTCTGCGGGCGCGTCGAACCGACCGTGGCGCAGGTCATGAAGGAGTACGGCGACAAGGTGAAGTTCGTCTGGCACGACCTGCCCTTGCCGATGCACCCCGACGCACCGCTCGCGTCTCAGGCAGGCCGCGAGGCGTTCAAGCAGAAGGGGCCGAGCGCCTTCTGGGCCATGCACGACAAGATGTTCGCCAACCAGCAGAAGATAAAGAGGGACGACCTGGACGGGTACGCCAAGGAGCTGAACCTGGACATGGACAAGTGGAAGGCGGCCCTCGACGGCAGCGCGCACACCGCGGAGATCGAGGCCGACAAGAAGGCCGGAAACGACGACGGCATCAGCGGCACGCCGGCGTTCCTCGTCGTGCCTGGCAATGCCTCGCAGGGTTATTTCATCAGTGGAGCCCAGAGCTTTTCGAAGTTCCGCAAGCTGATCGACCGCGCGCTGGCAGACGCCAAGTGACGCCTATGGCGCGATGAGGCAGAAGAGAGCCCCTCTCCCCGCGTTCCGGGGTGAGGGGCTTCGTTTGAGGACGTTCGCCGCCATCTCGGTAGGAGCCCTTGCCGCCGCGTGCGCGGCTGACGCGGGCGCGGTCGAACGCGAGCACCACGTCGGTGCCGACATGGGGGGGGCGGTGCTCGTCGTGCAGGACAAGAGCACGGCCGACGTCGGCGGCGGTGCCGGTGCGCACTGGACGTATGGGCTGAGCGATGCGCTGAACCTCATGGCCGAGGGCACGTGCTCGCTCGTCGCGCTCGGCGAGCGCGCGCAGAGTCGCAGCACACCGCAAACGCGGCCCTCTGTTGTCACGAATCTCGACGTAGGCGTCGGCTACGTCTTCGATGTTCTCCGCTGGGTGCCCTACGCCGGGCTGCTCGTGGGCAGCTACGTCTTCTCCGGCGGAACGATCAAGAGTGCGCACGTGCTCCCCGGCGCAGCTCTCGCGCTCGGCCTCGACTATCGATTCGACCGGAGCTGGAGCGCGGGGATCGCGGTGCGCCAGCACGTGTTCACCGACGCATCGACCTATCCGAGCTACACCCAAGTGCTGGCGCGGTTCGACTATGCGTGGGGATGGTAAACTGGCGAAGCGCCGCGTCACTAGGTGCGGGCACACCTGCCGACCAGGCACGACCCAGCCGCGCGCTGACGAAAGCCGCGCTATCGTTTACGGCTATGGGCGAACGAAAACGCGCGTCTTGCTTTCCCCTTCTTGCCACGGCTGCGCTCATGATGCTCGGCTGCGGCGACGCGACCGGTGTCATACAAGGCGGCCAATCCCTGACCGCCAGCGACGCCCAGTCGACGGCTACGTCCGGCGACGCTGGTCCGTCGTGGAATGACCTTTACACGACGTACTTTGGGCCAACGGGCAGCGCGACCTGCAGCGGCGCGTCGTGCCACCAGAAGGGAGGCGCCGCGGAGGGATTCTGGGCCTGCGGATCGACCGCGAGCGAGTGCTGGAACGGAATCACCGTGTCGGTCGTCCCCAAAGGAGGCGCTACCGACGCGACGACCACCCAGCTCTATACGGCGCTGCGGACTCCGAGCTGTACCGCGATGGCCGCCACCTGCAACATGCCACTCCTCAACGCCTTCGTCTTCCAGGCCGCCGACCTGGCAAAGGTAGTGGCCTGGATCCAGGCAGGCGCGCCAAACAACTGAACGTCGCTACTTGTCGAGACCGAAACCGTCGTGCAGCGCGCGAACGGCGAGCTCGGTGTATTTCGAGGCCACCAAGCAACTGACTTTGATCTCGCTCGTCGCGATGGCCTGAATGTTTATTCCCTCGGCGGCGAGGATGCGAAACATCTTGCCTGCGACGCCCGCATGCGAACGCATTCCCACACCAACGACTGAGAGCTTCACGATGTCCTCGTCGTAGCGCACCTCACGCGCCCCGAGGCTCTTCGCCACACCCTCGATCCACGGCTTTGCGCGGGCAAGGTCCGTCTTGGCCAACGTGAAGGTGATCGACGCGCGCGGGTCGGCGTCGGTGGTCACGCTCTGCACGATCATGTCCACCGAGATGTTCTTCTCTGCCATCCTCTCGAAAAGCTCTGCGGCGACGCCCGGCTTGTCGGCTATCCCGACCACGTGAGCGCGCGCTTCGCCCTTGTCGTAGGCGACACCGCTGACCACCATCCCCTCGAGCGTTGCGTCTTCTTTGGTCACCATTGTCCCGAGTTCCTCGTTGAAAGAGCTGCGCACGTGGACGGGCACGCCGTACTTCATGGCTATCTCGACGCTGCGAATCTGGAGCACCTTGGCGCCGAGCGATGCGAGCTCCAGCATCTCCTCGTAGGAGATGCGGCTTATCTTCTTGGCGGAGGGACAGATGTTCGGATCGGTCGTGTAGACACCGTCGACGTCGGTGTAGATTTCGCACTCGTCGGCGCGAATCGCAGCGGCGATGGCGACCGCGCTCGTGTCGGAACCGCCACGCCCCAGGGTAGTGATGTTTCCGTCCGGATCGACTCCCTGAAATCCGGCCACGACCGCGATCTCACCCCCGTCGACGGTGGCCAGGATATTCGACGCCTCGATCGATTGAATGCGCGCCTTGGTGAAGGCTCCGTCAGTCAATACGCGCACCTGGTGACCTAGCAGCGAACGCGCCCGGCCTCCTTCGTGCTGGATCGCTATCGCGGTGAGCGCCGCGGTCACCTGCTCGCCCGTCGCAGCGAGCGCGTCCATCTCCCGGCCGTCGGGGACTTTGGTCAGACCGTGCGCGAGCGCGAGCAGCCGGTTCGTCTCCCCGCTCATGGCGCTGACCACCACGACGACGCGGTGACCCGCCTTCTGCGCGCGAAGGGCGCGCCGGGCGACGTTTCGAATGCGCTCGACAGAGCCGACCGACGTTCCACCGAACTTTTGGACGATCAGGGACACGATGAAGGCCGGCGTTTAGACGCGCACAGCCAATGCGTCAACCACGACGACTTGACGCGCGTGCCGTTCGGGACGGTAGAGTAGCGCGCGCGGAGTGGCCGTCTGTCTTCTTACGCTGGGTATCTACTCGAGACGTTCGTGACGCTGGGCGCCGTCTGCGCGCTCGCCGCTCTCGTGCTTTGGGGCGCCCGACGGCTGGGGGTTGCTCGGGGTTCGGGCCCCATCGGGCTTCGCGGGCACCTGCCACTCGACTCGCGGCGCGCCATTTACCTCGTCGAGGTAGGCGAGCGCGTCTTCGTCCTCGGGGTTGGCGAAGGAGGGTTCACCAAGCTGGGCGAGCTATCGGCGAACGACCTGCCGGAGGTAGCTTCCGGCGCGCACTCCCGCACATTCGGTGATGTGCTTTCGCGCGTGCTCGCCGCGAAGCGCGCGGGAAGCGGCTCGGGTACGCGGACCGGTACGGGCGCGGTCACCGGAATTCCATCCGGGGCCAATGGCAGGGGCGATCCGTGACGGCAGCCAATGCGGGCGCTGACGATCTGCTGTCTCGCCCGATCGTCCTCGTCGTGGCGCTCGCCCTCGTGTCGCTCGCGCCTTTTGGTTTCATGGCCGTCACGGCGTTCGCGAAGATCGCCACTGTGCTCCAGATCGTCCGCAGCGCGATCGGCGCGCAGAGCGTCCCTTCGAACAGCGTCGTGATGGCGCTCGCGGCGGCGCTGACGCTGCTCGCTATGGCCCCCGTAGGCGAAAAGATCCTCGCGCGCGTGACACCGCTCGTGTCGGCGGCAGGGGCGCGGGACACCATCGCGCTCGTTCGCGGCGGCGTAGAGGCGGTGCGCGAGCCCTTGCGGGAGTTTCTGCGGAGCAACGCGAGTGACGCCGAGAAGGAGCGCTTCCTCGATGTCGCCCGGCGCGCGCGATCGGAGCCGCGCGCTGCGCAACCGGGCGCCGCGAAGCCGACTGAGCCGGCTTCGCAGATTGGGGCCGACGACCTGACTGTACTCGTTCCGGCGTTCGTGGTGACGGAGCTAACCGAGGCGTTCGCTATCGGCTTTCTGATCTATCTCCCCTTTCTCGTCATCGACCTTGTCGTGTCCAACGTGCTCCTCGCCTTGGGGATGCAGATGATGAGCCCGTCGCAGGTGAGTCTTCCGTTTAAGCTGCTCCTCTTCGTCGCGACCAACGGTTGGGGTCTCCTCGCGCGCTCGCTCGTAGCGGGGTACCGCTGACGGCGACACTTCGAGACGCCGTCGCGCCGTCCTCTGCTTGACTTCGAGGGACCGCAGCGTATGGTGCGCGCCCGTTGCCGGGCCGCTGCAGCCCCATTTGAGCGTCTTTGGCAACGAACCGTCGGGGCAATAGCTCAGCTGGGAGAGCGCCGCGTTCGCAATGCGGAGGTCAGGGGTTCGATCCCCCTTTGCTCCACTCGTTGGCAGGGAAGTTTGGCTGCGGCGTGACGGGGGGGTGTCGGCTGGAGCAGAGACGGATCGAACCTCGGGGGGCAGATCAGTTGGCGGCGGCGGGGGGAAGGGCTCGCCGAAACCGTCGGCCAGGTTCTCCGCCATGACGCCGGCGGCGCGGAGGCGCAGCGAGCAGCCGATCGAAGGGCCCGCGCAAAGGTCTTTCTCGACGGGTCGGGTTCCGCCGACTGCCAGCCATGGATCCAGCAGACGCTTTTGAGAATGATTTCGAATCCAATCTCCCCTCGCATTGCTCCGTCCGCAGTGCCACGCCTTGGCCCGCGTGCTTCGTTTGCAGCGGGCCCCTCACGCTGTGGCGCCCTCCTCACGAGGCATCGGTGCCTGCTCGAGGGGCGCAAAGATGGCGTTGCGGCAGCAAAGCTGCGACGGTGACACCCATGCCCAAGGCAATGAATCCGAGCCGTTTCATCGGCTGGCTGTACGACCACGGCGGCCAGCAGGTCGAGGTCGAGCTCGTGAACGGAAAGATGTACCGCGGCGAGCTGTCGATTTACGACGAGGACTCGGATCACATCCGCCTCAAGAACGAGTCGATCGAGGCCATACCCCTCGACGCGATCGTTCGCGTCAAGCCGATTTCTTCCGCAAGGTAGTTTGATCGCGCCGCTACCGCTCGTTCAGGATCACCTTCCGCCCCGGGGTCGGGTGGCTCACGAGTCGCGCTGCGCTCGCCGGCGCCCCCAGCTCGCGCAACGACGCGGTCGCGAGGTCGAAGACGAGCCCCCAGGATAGCGCGTCGTCCGCGCCCGCCACTATCTCTGGCGCGTTGCAGAGCCCTGCGCGCGCGTGGACGGCATCGCCCCCAAGCGTCATGTCAGGACCTGCGAGGCCTTTGACGATACGTTTCGCCCGGCCACCGCCCGCAGGCCAGACGTCGATCGCGCCGTCTTTCGCGATCCACGCAACGGTCGTGCAGTCTGGAACTGTCGGCGCCGAGGACAATGCTAGGCGTTGCGTGGTCCCATCGCGCGCCTCCGTCTTCACGCCGGCGCCGACGGCGCCGGCGCGCTGCAATGCACCGACGACGTCGACGACTGCAGAGGGCCTCGCGTTGCGCATAGCAACGACATCCACGGTCCGTCCTTCCACGGCCGGCCGGTCCTTGAGAAGCACGGCGACCTTGTCTCCAAGCCCGAGCTCGCGCGCGGGCACGCGCTCCGTGCCCACGGACACATTGGCAGCGTCCACGACGATGTCCGGCGCCCGCGCGGGCTCCGGGGCGGCTGGGAGTTGCGCCGGCGGTGGCGAAGAGCGAGCCTGCGTGGCCGCGTTCGTCGCGCTCGAGGGACCGGATTGGTTGTCGCACGCCGGGAGCAAAGGGAACATGGCCAGCGCGGCAACCGCAATGGCAATACGCGGCCTCATCGCGCGGCATTCTTGCCCGAATAGCGCACCTGCGGCAATCGCGTCGCGCTGTTGCCGCGGGACGCCGCACGACGCTGGAGCATTGTCCCGGACAGGGGCCACGCCACCCGACTGCGTGAAATCAGGACGTGGCGGGTTGGTCCGGTTCGTGATGGGGGCAGGACAGGTCGGACGAGCGTCCGGTCCGTGCGATGTCCTCGAGAGCTCGCGAGGGCACCGCGTCGGCGGCGCAGCCCCGACCGAGGATGAAGGGTTCACCATTTGGGATGAAAGGGCGGTGAACAGCGTCTGCTCTTCCTCGAGGAATTCCCCATAATTAGGGTTAAGCGGGCCGCGGTTCGGGCCCGATACCGGGGATACGACA
>JALYHV010000334.1 GCA_030776205.1 Myxococcota bacterium
TGCACGCGTAGTTCAGCAGGCCGGCGAAGGCCGTTTCATCGGGCATGGTTCGCGCGAGGGCCACGATTCCGGAGGCGAGGTCCCGCACCGCAGGGTCGAGCCTGGTCCGGTACTCTGGTTTCACGTAGGGCATGTGGCTCCAGGGCCTTTCTCTTGGCCGGGCGTTTGGTTCCGACGCGTGGCGATTGACGCAGCGCGCCGACGGCGGCAAGACTGCCGACCGTGCCGAGAAGTAGAGAGCAAGGGGAGCCATTCGACAATGCGTCGTCATGCCTGCGCCTTCGTTTTTGGGAGCCTACTTACGTTTTCGCGCGAGGCGCCGGGTGGCTCGCCGTCCGCAGCGGCCCTCGCGAAGGCTCCGCCGGACGTCCGCTGGACGCTGCACGTGATCTACCTTCCGGGGACGCGGGACGCACGCCCGCCCGTCAACGCGGAAGGGGGAACCGTCGCGGTCAGCGCTCCGTGGCAGTGTGTGTACAAAAAGCTGGCCGGCGAGCAGCAGGAGATGGTCAAAATCAAATGCATGCACGAGAGCGGCGCGGTCGTGGGGACGCTGGCCATGTGCCGGCGGGAGGTCGGCCAGTCCGACCTCGCCCAACTTTCGATAGGGATCGACGGCGTCTCCGCGTACGAAACGCTCGACCTGTCCTGCTCCGTGCCGCCCTCCCACCCGGACGAGGCGGACGACGGGCACAAGTGAAATCTCAGGGGTCGCGCCGCTGCACCGCCTGGGCCGCGATGCCCCTGAACCGGCCCGCGGGGAACTGCTTCAGGTAGCGTTCGCCGTAGTCGGCGGCCGCCCGGCCGTCGTGCCGTGCGTCGGCCGCTTCGATCGAGAGCGCAAGCGCGTCCTCCGAAAGGACCCCGTTGGGGTGGATCCGCAAGTAGCCATCGAGGAGCCCCGCCGCGCGGCTGGCGTCGCCCCCATTGCGGAGCGTGCGAATGGCGTCGAGCACCCCGGTCGGGTCGTCCTCGCCGGGCGGTCGGGCGCGTGCCGCTGCGCGACTATCCGGCGCTGCAGGCGGCCTCGGCACGAGCCTCACTCCAGACGGCGGCTGCTTCGGGTGGTCCACGAAAGCAACCGGAGCGGGCGAGACTTCGTGCGTCTCCTCTGCGGTGCGCGCCTCCTCCGCTGCGGGCGCGCTTCCGTGCGCCGCCGGCGGACGTGCAATGGCCGCTTGCCGTGCGGGCGGGACCGCCGTGACAGGCGTGAAGCTCGACTCGTGCCTCGTCCACTGGCGATCGAGGGTTGCAGCCGCCGCTGCGGCCGCTCCGAGGGCCAACGCAATCGCGATCGATGCTCGAAAGATACGATGGCCCCGTGCCGGCTTCCGCAATAGGTGCGCCAAAACGCGCTGCCTCCGAAAGGGCACCGGCTCGAATGGACGCGCAGCGCGGACCAGCTCAGCGAGGCGTCCTTCCGGCGTGCCGGGCCTAGTTTCTTCGTCGACGAGCCGCTTCATGGACATCCCTTCAACGACGCCGCCCAAGCCGGCTCACGTGCAGAACGAGCTTTTTTCGTGCGGTGTGAATGCGCGCCCAGACCGTATTGATCGGGACCTGCTGCAGGTTCGCGATCTCTTCGCCGCTGTACCCCTCGATCTCGAAAAGGACGAACGCGGCCCGCTGCGAAGCGGGCAGTCTCTCGAGAAGTCGCGTCAAGATGGCCTCGCTCTGCTTGTTGCCTAGTGCAGCCTCGGGATCGATCCCTCGGCTCGCGAAGGTGTCGTCCAGCTGGGAGCGACTGAACGACACCCGAAACCATCGAAGGCTCCGGAAGTCGCGAACGCGCCGCCGGGTAATTCGGTACAGCCAGCCTGGCAGATTCTGCCCGTCGAAGTCGGGCAGCCGTCGGTGGACCACCAGGAACACGTCTTGAACGAGGTCCTCGCGATCCGCCTCCGGCCCACCGAACGCCCGAATCCACCGTGACACTTCAACGAAGTACCGCGAATACACTTCATCGAAAGTCAGCGGACGCCGCGGCGCGAGTTCTGAGCGCACGAGTGGTTCGGCGATCCATCCTTCGATTCGAGCTCCTTCGGACCGCACACCGAGAGTAGGGGGGACGACCCGAGAAACCTTGCTTGCAACGCATTCGCCGTTTGGCGCGACGGCACTCCCGAAATCGCTCGACCTCGCCCGGAAGGACACGCTAGCCATATCGTAGCTCACGGACATGAACGGGCACGCCACGCGCGCCGCAATCGCATGGGCGTGCGCGCTTGCGGCCGCGCACATGTTGTGGCTGGCGCCTGGCAGGGCACGGGCCGGGGAGGGGAGCGGCGCGCCGGCAGGCCTCCAGGAAGCGTCGTCGCCCCCGGCATGCCCAGCGGCCGAATTGGTG
>JALYHV010000335.1 GCA_030776205.1 Myxococcota bacterium
GAGCAGTGTAGGGCCATGGCTGTCGCCGCCCAGGCAGCGGCTGCCGCACCAATCGCTGCTGCGGTGGCGCGCGGTGCAACCGGATCACTCGAGCGCCGAACGAAGGCGAAGGCGAGCAGCGGCCCGATGGCGAACAGCGGAGTCGCGACGAGACACACGATCTGCGGCGGTGCGACGAACCAGAGAACCCGCTTGTGAGCACCCGGCGCCTCCTGCAGCATTTGCGGCCACATGCTTCCGACGAGGAGGGACACGCCGAGCAGGGTGACCGGTGTCGCCAGCACGAGGAGAACTCGCCATGCGCGCGGGCGACCCAGCATCGAGCGACCCCGGGAGACACCTGCCCAGCTGGTCGCCACGGCAAGACCGAACCAGCTCAGGACGATCGCCACGACGTATCCAGGCGGCCTTCCCCGAAAGCCCGGACCGCCGAGGACCACCGAGATGGGCACCATCAGCCCGAAACCGGCCGCCAGAACGGCGGCGTGTAGAGCGCGCCCGGTCCGTGCGGCGACCGGCTCGGCGGCAACCGCGGCCAGAACCCGTTGGCGAAGCTCGGGCGACGGCTGCATCGTCGTCATGAGTTACGCCCCTGAACGCGAACGCCGTTGTCGCCGAGCGCGTGACGCAGCGCCTCGTAGGCGCGATGCGCGCGCAGCTTGACCGCTGCGACCGTAGTCCCGAGGACGGCCGCAGCCTCCGAGAGGCTGAGTCCCTCACCCTTCACGAGCTCGAACGCGGCACGTTGTGACTGCGGCAATCGGGCGAGGACATTCTGGACGGTCGTCGCCATCTCGTGAGCTCGGACGATGTCGTCCGCGCTGCAGTCATGCGACGCCTGCGCGTCCGGCTCGCCGTCGTCTGCGAGAACCTCGTGTTTGCCGCGCCGCATCGAATCCACGAGGACTCGACGGGCGATGGCGAACGCCCACGGCGTCACTTCCGCCCCTGGGATGAAGCGCGCCCGAGCGCGGTGAATGTGAAGCATGGTCTGCTGGAGCAGATCTTCGGCTCGCGCGCGATCGCGCGTCTGCCGCAACAAATAGCCATAAAGCCGCGGCGAAAGCGCGTCGTAGACGATCCCGAACGCCTCGCCATCGCCGGCGGCGTAATCCTCCATGGCGGCGTCGGCGTCGGGATGCTGCCCCACACCGCGGCTTCTACCATGCAGCGCGACCGCCTCGCGCCGCGCGGTCCCGATCGAGCGTCGCGCGTTCGCAACGTCCGCGGGACCAGGCGCACGGGTTTTGCGCAGGGCGGATACTCACACTGCTAGAAGCATCCGCCATGTGGTAAATTGCCGCTAATAACGCGCATTTGCCTCACGGCCCAATCGGAGCATTGAGGTTCCGCGCCCTCACCACTGAGGGCCAGAACCCATCGCCTCGCGCGCTCGCCGGCACCTGCGGACGCAAAAAGGCCGCCAAAAGCGATAGATGCCGAACAAGGCACGGCCGTTGCTCATAGAAGTGACCGCGAATGGCAGAACGTAGCCGCGTCTTTCGTCGTTCCCTGCTGGCAGCCATGGTGTCGTGCGTCACCTGGTTCGTCGGCACGAACGCCCACGCACAGGAAGGCGCCCTGCGCACGTCGATCGACTGGAGCAGGCTGGCCGCTGCGCTGCGCGACGGCGACGGGTTCTTCCTGCCTCGCGAGTCGTTGACCGTGGGAGCGGAAGGCAAGCCCCAGTCGGCTAGCTCGTCGGGCGAGTTGCGTTGGTTCGGCCTCTCGCCGCACGTGTCGCTCGTCGCGCGCGATTGGGGTGGAGCCCAGCTGCTGGTCGGGCACCTCGCTGTCACGGATCAGTTTCGCCTGAGCCGATCCAGCCGGATGGTGGTCACGCGGGTGCGCCTTGCCGACGGTCGGTTTTCACCCTTCGCCCAAATCGGCGTGGGACAGTGGCGCGTCGACACCGATCTCATGCCGGTGCTCCCTCGCGATGTGGAGCTGGCCAGCCAGCTCGGCGGCGGGTTCGAAGCGACGCTTTGGCAGCATGCTACTGCCGCGCTCGAGGCCGACTACACCGCGCTCTATCGAGAGGGTCGAGCAGCGCAGGCCATGCCCGGTCCCCACCTGTGGGGCTGCTTTCTGGTCGCACGCGCCTCCTTTTGACGGGCTGACGGGCTGACGGGCTGACGGGCTCCGGCGGCGCGCCGGGTACTCGGGCCGCCGATTGCCGCGGCGCTGCGTGCTACTGTCCGACCGTGCACCGATGACCGCGCTGCCCGAAGCCGACGTCGCGCGCGCCGCCGTCCATGCCGCCGGGGTTGACGCGCCCGTCTCTTGCGACCACGCGGAGCGCTGCGGCGGATGCCCGCTCATCGGTCTCTCTTACGCGGAGCAGCTCGATCGGAAACGCGTGCGCGTGAGCCAAGCCTTGGCGGCCTATCCGGCGCTCGCGCTCGTCCCGACCGAGCCGGTGGCCCCGGCGGATCCGCGGGTAGGGTACCGTACGCGGGCGAAGTTGATCGTCGGGTCGGCTGGCGGTATCGGGCTCTTCGCCAAAGGCGGTGGCCACGAGCTCGTGGACATTCCGGGTTGCCGCGTCCTTTCGCCAACGCTGGCGCGCGTGGCCTCGACGCTGCGCAAGCTGGTTGCCGGCGCGGCGCAGAGCGGGGGCGCGCTCGTCCCCTTCGACGGTTCCGAGCGTGGATGCCTGCGCGGCGTCGACCTCCGCGAGGTCATCGACGGTGAAGGGGCGCGTGCCCTCGTCACGTTTGTGGTCCAGCGCGCGCGTGTGTCGTCGATGGAGCCTCTGGAGCGAGCGGCACGCGAGCTGATGAGAAACGCGCCCGAAGTGGTCGGAGTCGCGTGCAATTTCCACGAGGGCGACTCGCCCCAGGCGCTCGGAAGCAAGACGGTTCCCCTCGCTGGCACCACCTCAGCGCCCGATCGCATCGGCCCCTCGACCCACTTCGCTACGTTCGGCTCCTTCGTCCAGGCGCACCGCGGACAGGCTGCGCGCGTCCACGCGGTCCTGGTCGAGGCGCTCGGGCTCGCAGGCACGAACGTGGTCCGGCCTCGCGTCCTCGATTTGTATGGCGGATCGGGCGCCATCGGGTTGGGCCTTGCGGCCGCGGGCGCGAGCGTTCGCATGATCGAATCGTTCGGCCCGGCCGTCGCGCAAGCGCGCTCGGCAGCCGCGGCGCAGCGACTGGACGTGGACGCGGTGTGCGCAGACGTGCCCCTCGCGTTGCGAGATCTCGCCGAACGGCGGGAGCGCTTCGACGCCGCCATCGTGAACCCGCCGCGCCGCGGAATGAATCCCCTGGCCCGCGAGTGGCTCGCCCGGCTCGCGCCGCGGCTCATCGCTTACGTGTCGTGCGATGCGCAAACGTTCACGCGCGACCTGGATCACCTGGCTCGGCTCGGGTACGCGACCCGCTCGGTGAACCCCGTCGACATGATCCCGCTCACCGAGGAGATCGAGTCACTCGCCGTCCTCCGGCCTGCCCCGATCGCTCTTCCTACCGTGAGGTACGTGGACGCGGAGATCCTCGTGGTCGACAAGGCGCCCCACGAGCCCACGGCGGTGAACGGCGAGTACGCGGGCTCGCTTCTGGACCGCGTGCGTCGTTTGCCCGGCGCGCAGCAGGCGGTGCCGGTGCACGGGCTCGACGTGGGAACGAGCGGGCTCGTGACGTTCGCGAGGGACCCCGAACGCGCCGCCGCGTGGAAAGAAATCCTGTCGTCGGCTTCCAGCCGGAGGATCTACCTCGCCGCCGTGCGAGGCGTTACGCCGGCCAAGGGCGCGGTGACCCGCGACCTGCGCCAGCGTGGCAAGGTGGTCGAGGCGCGCACGCGCTACCGGCGGCTCGCCGTCGCCACGGGACACAGCATTCTGCTCGTCACGCCCGAACAAGCGAACACCCACCAGGTTCGCCGTCACTTTGCCGCCCTCGGTCACCCGGTGCTGGGTGATGACCGCTACGGCCACCCCCTGACGAACCGATTCTTCGAGGAGAAGAACGGGCTCGACCGAACGTTCCTTCATTGCGTGCGCCTGGAGTTCGAAGAGCCGGGATCAGGCATCCGGCGTGTCATCGAATCCCCGCTTCCCGGCGACCTCCGAGCCGTGCTCACTCGGACGAGCGGTGCCGCAACCCTCGACTTCCTCGACCAGAAGAACGCGCTCGGGCTCGACCACCGCTCGACTCGTCCGCCGTCGGCGCTCACGCCGTCGTAACTCGAACCGAACGCGGCCTTTTCGCTAGGGCCATCCCGACGGCCGCTCCCAGCCGCGCCTTTCTGGCCCAGCCGAGCGGCCGACCTTGAAACCACATGGCGCCGGCCTCCAGCGCCAAATCCTGGCCCGCAAGAAGCTCCCGCCACGCGCGACCAGCTGGCCCGTAGACGCGACGCGCGAACCACGCGCTCTGCAGCAAGTGGCGGCCCACGCG
>JALYHV010000336.1 GCA_030776205.1 Myxococcota bacterium
CGCGCTCGGGCAGGCGCCACCCCCATGCTGCCAGGGCACTGACGGCGAAACCCGCAGCCGAGAGCACGAGCCCGATACGGGCCCATCCCTCGGGGACGGCGCCGATCTTCCGCAGCGCCACGATCGCGATGGCGCCGAGCAACGCCACGCAGAGCGCCCGCGCACCAACTCGCAGCGCGCGGTCGAGCCGGAGGCGCCGCTCTGCGGAGCCGGCTAGCCGGCGTATCCGTTCGATGCGTTGCTCGACGCTGCTCATCGGTGCGGGTACCGCGTTGCGGGCACTGGCGGCACGGCTCCTTTAGGGTGATGACGTTCGAAGCGCGAACGAGTCTTACTCGCCGACCGGTGCGCGCCGCTACGAGCGGTGCAGACCCCGCCAGCCTCTGGAGCGTAGCAAATTCCCAGCGTTTCGACGCGCCCTCCCCGCGCTGCCTCGGGACAATCAACGCATGAGCCCGAAGTGCAAGCTCGCTGACAGCACGACGGCTGCCACGAGGCGTAACGGCGACGCCGAGCCGCAGCGGCCGCCGCACCACACGCGAAGGTCTGATCGAAATACCTGGCTCCCCCGCCTCCCCGGGCAAATCGCGCGAGGCGAATCGGGCCCCCGCCAAGAGCTCGCATCGAACACCCCTGCCCCAGAAAAAGGCGGCCTAGCTTGCGCTTCGCCCCCTTTTTGACGGCGCCGGTTCAAAAAAGAGCTGGCGCGGTCCACCCGTCCGCGCTTCAGATCCGCCCGTGCGGCCTCTTCCGGCTCCTCCTGTCATCCGTCTCGTCGTCGCCCGCGACCGAACGGCCGAGGCTCGCGCCAGCGGCGGTTTCCTCGACGTCCGGCGCGTCGACCTCGTGGCGCACTATCCCGATGGCACACAGAGCGACCCCTTCGCGTACGACATCGCCACGCGGCGCGCGCTCGACGCCGTCGTGCTCGTCGCGCATTTCGTGCAGCAAGGCGTTCGCCAAGTCTTCCTGCGATCGGCTGTCCGCCCACCGTGCGCGCTCCGTCCCATCCGGCCGCCGCACGACGGCTCCCTTTGGGAGCTGCCGGCCGGCCTCGTGGAAAAGGACGAAGAACCGCTGGCGGCCGCGATCCGCGAGCTGGGCGAGGAGCTCGGGTTCGTCGCGGAGGGGGAGGCGTTGCGCCTGCTCGGGGAGTGGTCCTTCCCCGCGCCGGGCATCATCGGCGAACGCCACGTCTATTACGAGATCGAGGTCGACCCCGCGACGCGCGCGGTCCCGTCGGAGGACGGATCGGCCCTGGAGCGCGGAGGCGCCGTCGTGGCGGTCGCTCTCACCGATGCGATCGAGCACTGCCGACGGGGCGCCATCCGCGACGCGAAGACAGAGATCGCGCTTCGCCGGCTGGCCGAAAGGCTGCCGTGAGCCGGCCCCATGTCTGCGTCGTGCTCAAGCGCTCGTCATGGCGCAAGTGGGTGGAAGAGGAGCATGACTCGCGGATCGCCGCGCTCCTCGAGGCCGGCGACGAGACCGTCCGCCGGATGCGCCCCGGGCACGACGATCACACCGAGACCGTGACTGAAGTCGAGCGTGCCCTGGCCGAGCTGGGCGTCGATGCAAGCTGGCACGACCGCCCTCATGCCTTTTGCGTCGAGCCGGGGTGCGACCTGGTCGTCACGGTCGGAGGCGACGGGACGTTGCTCGCTGCCTCGCATGGCATCCCACCGGGAGTCCCGCTCCTCGGCGTCAACAGCGCGCCGAAGCACTCGGTCGGGTTCTTCTGCGCGGCCAAAAAGGGACACGTCCGCGCCGCGATCGCCTCGGCGCTCGAAGGCACTCTCCGCGGCGTCGAGCTGACGCGGATGCGCGTAGAGCTCAACGGGAAGTGCTTGCACGATCGCGTCCTCAACGAGGCGCTCTTCTCCCACTACTGCCCCGCGGCGACATCGCGCTACATCTTGCGGCTGGTCGCCGAGCGCGGACGCGTGTTGGCCGAGGAAGAGCAGAAGTCGAGCGGCTTGTGGGTGGGGCCCGCTGCCGGCTCGACGGCCGCCCAGCGCAGCGCGGGCGCTCGTATCTTGCCCTTGTCTTCGCGCAGACTTCAGTTCGTCGTGCGAGAGGCGTACCAGCCCAAGATGGACACCCTGCGGATGACCCTCGGTCTCATCGAGGAGGGCAATGCGCTGCTCATCAAAAGTGAGATGCGCGAGGCCCGTGTTTTCATCGATGGGGATCACATCATGCACGCGGTGACCATCGGCGACGCCGTCACGATGCGCCATTCGCGCGAGTCGCTCGTCGTGCTCGGGCTCACACGGAACGGCGAGCCCCCGTCTACCGAGATCCCTCCAAAGAAAAAGCCATCGGTCATTCCTCCAGGCGGACCGCGCCGGGCGAAACGCTTTTCGCACTGGCTTGACCGCGGACGCGTGGCATGAGTGTTGTTTCAACGGTCGAGGAGCAACAAACGCGCATGGCGAGGATGGCACGCGGTCGGCACCCGGCCGCCGGAGGGACGGGGCGAGGACACGGCGCGGTCGGTCCTGCCGGGCTCGGGCATGCTGCGCTGCGGCCCAGCGACGGGAGCAGTACGCGGGAGGCCGTTCTCTCCCCCACGCTCCTCGTCGCGCCACCGGGCGCCACCGCGTCGCTGCGATCTTGGGGGCGCAACCTCGCGTCGCAGGACTGGCTGCTCATTGGTTATCTGGTCGTCATCCTCGGTGCGCTCCTCCTCGGCAGGGGTCCCAATCGTGGGCCGTGCCTACTGCGCGTGTCCGCGGACCTCGCGACCTTTGTGGCCGTCATCGTGCTCGTGCGAGGCCAGGTCCTCCGCTGGGGCGGGGCGGCTAGCTCACTGCTCTACCGCACTGCGGTTATCGCCATTTTGCTCAGCTCCTTTTTTCAGTTGCGCGAAATTCTGCCGGCCGTCAGTCCCTGGGCCGACGACGCGCGTATCTACAGCATCGACGTCCACGTCTTCGGCTTCGAGCCCGCCGTGGTCATGGACGCCTTCGTCACGCCGCAGACGACCGAATGGTTCGCATTTTTCTACTTTCTCTACTTTCTGGTTCTATGCGTGCACATTCTCCCGATGGTCTACTTGCAGCGCGACACGAACCTGCTCGCGGGCTTCGCGACGGGTGTCCTGCTCGTGTTTCTGACCGCCCACCTCCTTTACATGCTCGTTCCGGGTCTCGGTCCGTACTGGTACTTGCAAGCGACGTTTCACCACCAGCTCGAGGGCCAAACGTTCTGGCCGCTCGTGCGACAGACGGTCGACGCGGGCGGACCACAGAAGGACATCTTCCCGAGTCTTCACACGGCCGTTCCCACGTACTTTGCGCTCTTTAGCTTTCGCCACCGCAAGATGGTCCCGTTCAAGTACACCTGGCCGGCCATTGGCTTCCTCGCCACCCAGATCATCATCGCGACCATGTTCCTCCGCTGGCATTACCTCCTCGACGTGGTCGCGGGCCTCGTACTCGCCGCTATCGGTGCTCTCATAGGACACCGGCTCGCCGATTGGGAACGCGCCAAGCGAGAGCGCTTGCGATTGCAGCCCGTATGGATGCCGCTGGCCTATCCCTGGAGCCGTTGACCAGAGCGCCTGAAAGAACGCATGCTCGGATTCGAAATCATCGGCACCGGTCATTACGTGCCTGGTCCTCCCGTCACGAATGGCGATCTGGCGCGCGTGATGGACACGAGCGACGAGTGGATCTTCAAGCGCTCGGGGATTCGCCAGCGCCACTACGCGCCGGAGGGCATCGGCGCGAGCGACCTCGGGCTGGAGGCGAGCCGACGGGCGATCGAGAGCGCGCGCATCGCGCCGGGGGACATCGACTATGTCGTCTTCGCGACCATGACGCCGGATTTCGTCTTTCCTGGTTCGGGCGCGCTCCTCGCGCACAAGCTCGGACTCGGAGGCGTACCGGCCCTGGACATTCGTCAGCAGTGCGCAGCGATGCTCTTTGGACTGCAGATCGTCGACGGCCTGGTAAAGAGCGGCGCCGCGCGGACGATCTTGTTCGTGGGGGCCGAGGCCCACGCCGGCTTCATGCCGTGGGAGGACTGGGGAGCGCTCGATCCCGGTTCTGGGCGGTCGGCCTCGCCGGAGCAAAGAGAGCGTGCAAACAAGCACCGCGCCCTCGCCGTGCTCTTCGGTGATGGCGCCGGTGCGTTGATCTTTCGCGCCACCGATCGCGACGCCGGCCTCCGCGGAATGAAGCTCCACACCGACGGCGGAGCGGCGAAGCTGCTCTTCGTCGAGGGCGGCGGTTTTCGCACACGCCCGTAC
>JALYHV010000337.1 GCA_030776205.1 Myxococcota bacterium
GGCCAGAATGCTCGGCGCGCGGGCGTGGCGGAATTGGCAGACGCACCAGATTTAGGTTCTGGCATCGCAAGGTGTGGGGGTTCAAGTCCCTCCGCCCGCACCATCGAGGCTGAAAAAACAAGGTCCGACACAGCGACGACGGCCGGCCGCATCACCGTCCCAACCGGGAAGGGAGCGAGAGATGAAAGGGCGCCGCGCAACACTACGCGGAGGCGCGTCGCGGTCGGCGCTACAGCATCGCGCCCAGTGCCGCCGAAGTTCTCGGGTCGAATGCAAGAGGCTCTTGTTCGAGCCAAAGACTACGGCTGGCTAGTTCGCGAACGAGCGACGGGGTGTCGCTGAGGTCCAGGTCCTCCGGCCATGAGCCGGGCTGCGCTTTCGTATCGACGAGCTCGGCCCAGAACTCCGGCACGAACCACTGCAGGTCGGCGACCTCCGAAGACCCACGGCTCGGTCAAGGCGGCTCCTCGCGTCGCGAGGCCTGCCGACAGGCGTGCGAAGCCCGGCGACGCCCGCGAGCTCCCGCCGATCTGGGATCGGTTCCTCCCGCTGTTGCCCGCCCCCGCCGCGCGACGACAGCGCTCCTACCGGAGGTACTTGGCCAGCGGAAGGTTCTGGGCCTTGATGTCACCCGCGACGAGCCCGGCAATCATCGCCGCACCCGCAAGATTGGTGTGCGTCGCGTCGTTCGGCGCGTGGAATTTCATCGCCGCGGCCTGCGTGCCGAGCGAATTGTACCAGGCCGTCGAGAGCGTCGTCAGATCGATGAAAGCAACATGCTTTGCGGCCGCTGCAGCCTTTGCCGCCGCAGCATGGACGCCCGTATCGACGCCCGACCCGACACGCACGTGGGCGGGGGGAGAGACCACGATGGGCGTAACTCCTGCGGCAAGCGCCTCGGAAACGTAGCCCTCGAGATTGGCCTGCACGACGGCATCTGTCACCGTCTTGTCGTTGTGGCCGAACTGGATGATGACCCAGTCGCCGGTCGTCCACTTGGCCTTGATCAAGTTCCAATACGGCCTGAAGTCGCCGGAGCTTGCTCCGCTGTTCGCGTAATTCGCGATTCCGATAGGCGGCCCGAAGTACTCAGGCAGCATCTGTCCCCAGCCGCCGAAGAAATCGTTGGTCTGGTCGCATGCCGTGGAGTCGCTGGCCATGTAGATCATGATCGGCTTCGTGGTCGGCGAGGCGAGTGCGTACCCAATGGCAGTGACCTGCGGGGCCGATCCGGAGAAAAAGAGGTCTAGCCCCGGGTAGCCGCCTGGCCCGCCCGCGTGGTTTGGCTGCCCCTCCATCGGGCGGACGTTGACCACGAACGCGTACTCCACCGACTGACCCGCCGTGGTGGTCACGGGAGCGAGGAGACCACGGCGCGATTCGGCGCCCACGTAGGTCTGCCCTGCCGCGGCGCCCCCAAGCTGTACCGTGACGACGTAGTCGCCCGCCTCGGCGGTGGCCATCGGAGTCGGGGTCTGCAGCGTGTTGTACGTGGAGCCGCCGAACAGGCACGCCAAGCACACCGGCCCGGGGCCGCCACCGGGGCAGTATCCGTCCGCGTTGATCGTAGTCGTCTGGCACATGGCGCGATTGGCCGGCGTTGGCACGGGATAACCGGCGGGAACCGAATTTCCGGTACCAGGCGGGGTCACCGATCCATCGAGCGGAGGAACGTACACGTCACTAAACCCGGTGCCGCCGTCGCTGGACGGGTCGGCGCAGAACCCGTTAACGCAGAGTGCCGCGCCGAGGCAGTCGGGGTCGCTCGCGCAGAGCTGCTGCTGTCCGGTGGTGCACCCGGTGCCGCACACGGGTGCTGCCGAGCCAGTCTGGCAGCACGAGTTCGGCGGCGCGCAAACGCTCCCCGAGCACATGACCCCCATCCCGCCGGCGCCGCCGCTGCTCGCGTTTCCGGAGCTACTCGCGTTTCCGGAGCTACCGCCCGAAGAGCCGCCGTCCGTCGTCCCGCCGCCGCTTCCGGACGTCGACCCTGGCGAGCCGCTGCTGGCAGTGCCGCCACTGGAGCTCGGGCTCATGCCCGAAGAGGCAACGCCCCCGTCCGGGGGGTTGGCCGTCGTCGCGCTGCTGCACCCCTGTGGTGCGGTCGCCAGCGTCAAAGCACCGAGCGAAGCCAATGCCAAGCGTGTCTCGAGCTTCATGTATCGTTTCCTCCGTCCAACACCCGGAGCTGCCAGACGAGGGCGTGCTCCGCATCGTTCATCGTCGTGCCGTCTTTGTATGCCGTTCGATAGGATGATCGTAACGCGTAGACGGCTCACTCAATCAGGGGCACGGCACGCTCGACTGATTGCCGTTATGGTACCACCCTGCCGCTGCAGGGCGACGCGGTGGCCATTCTTCTCTTCGAGCTGCTATTTTACCGCGCCAAGCTCGCGCGGCACACCGTTCGCGGTCCTCGACGCTCCGGGCAGCACTAAAAGCTGACGGCCGCCGCTACACGAAAAAATGGGCCGCGCATCGTCAGCGCGCCGAGATCGGTTCCACCGGCAAGCCGCGCATCGCCAGACGGCAAGTCCGGCGAAAGACGGACCCGCTGCGTTGCAATCCAGCCGTATCCGCCGTCGGCTTGTAGCCATAGCCGCGGCACCATCTCGGGCGTTTCCGTACGCGACCAGACCGGAAAAGCATACCCCGCGCTGACATCGGTTGCGAAGAGCCACCGGCTCTCAGTCAACGGGACAGCGCAGCCCCCGGTCGAAGGAACCTGCGCGCACGGTCCAGATGGATCGTTCACGTCGGCTCTCTCCATAGCGAGCCCGGGCGCCGCTCGCGCGAAGAGGTATCCCAATGACCCGAAATGCAGGCGGCCTTCGATCGGGACGGTCAGTCGGTGCACATCGAGCCGTGTCGCGTCTCCGCGCGCGGAAGCCGTGCTCCTGCCGTAATCCCACGCGACGCCCAGCGCGAACGACACATGACGCCGTGCGAAAACGGTCCGCGACGCGGCGAGTGAAACCTGACTGAAGTAGTCCTGTGTGGAAAACGGGTTGAACCCCGGGTCCGTTACGAGGTTGTCTCTGTACCCGAGCTCGAGGCGCCACATCGCTTCGAGCCGATCCGCCCCTCCAGACGCCGCCGTTGCTTCTGTCGCAGGCACGCTCTCTTGGGCGCCCACCGGGAGCGTTGCACACACTGCCGATGACACGAGGCCGAGCGCAAAACGAGCTTTCATGGTCCCTCCAGCAGCAGCGCTGGGATGCGGCGGGAGGTAGCCGTATCCGGATTGAGCGCATCGAAAACCGTGGCGCCGATCGTCCCCTGCTTGTGGAGGGCAATGAGTGAGCGGCCGCCGTCCCCCCCCGCGCCGGTGGAAGGGCGCGCGATGTCGTATACGGCGTCAATGGCGGCATCGGTCGTCAGCGGCACCGGGTTCAGATTCGCAAATTCCAGCTTCGCCAGATCGGTTCCGCCGGACGAAAAGGCCCAGAGGCGCTTTCCGTCGGGCGCAACGGACAAGCTCGCCTTGCCCATCGTTTGCAGCGGCGACGCCGTGCGATCGAGGAGGTCGAGGACCAGAAAGCCGCTCGTGCTGCTCGTGTCGGCGGTCTCCAGTACCTTGAGGCGTTGCTGCTTCCTGACGTCGTTGACGGCTTGGATTGGTTGGGACACCGGGAGCACCTCGACGCTGCGATACGGCTGGCCCACGGTGTTCCCGAGCGTCCACAGCGCGACACCCGGCACCGCTCGATCCCCTGACGCCCACAACATCGCGACGTCCGTACCGGTCCCGCTGCCGAGGACGTTCGTCACCAAGGAGAGCCTGGAGTACGCCGCAGGCAACGCGACGCGGGTTGTGATGCTGGTGTCAGGGTCGACCAACACGGCGCTCGATGTCGATGGTACGAGCGCGACGACGCGCAACGCATTGTTGTCGGCTCGCACGAAGGCAAGATCCGTGGGCACGCCTCCGACGTCGATGACGTTCACGATCGGCTGAAAATCATTGGTATCCGAGGGGCCCAACGTGAACGTGAACACGTTCCTGTCGTCGTTTGCCCGGAGCGCGATTCGCGCATCGGCAGCGCTGCTCGGATCGAACCCGTCGACGACGACACCTGCCGGAGTGACCTGCCGCGCGTTGGTGCCGCTCGTCAGCGGGATCGTCACGTCCGATGACGCGTCGCCGAGCTCGAGCAGCGTCAGGTCGATGTCCGTCTCGATGATGAGCAGCCGCTTCTGCGATTTCGGAAGCTGCAGTAGCGGGGTAAACGTCAGACGCTGGGGGATGCCGCCGTGACTTCGAATCGTCCGCGGCAGCGGCACGGAACCGGGCGTGTCCAAATCGAAGAGGACGATCTCGTTCGCGTTCTCGACGAACGACGCAGGCGCGCTCGGACCCGTATACGCCACCGCCCAATGACCGAGCGGGTCGATTGCGAGGTTTGGAAGGGGAACCGTCATCGAGTACCTCGTCGAAGCAGGATCGGGCGTCGACGTGTCGATGACGGTGAGCGACGGGTATTCGTCCGTCGTTGTCCGTCGGGGAGAGTCCCCGGCAGAAAGGACGAACAACCGAAGACCATCGGGCGACGCCGCCACGCTCAGCACGTCGTGACCGATGGAAAACGCGCGTTTCGAAAGCTGCTGATCCGCAAGCGCGGTGAGCATCACGACGCGGTGGTCGGCGTCGTCCACCAGGGCGACGCCGTTGCCGAGCCCTACCGAAGTGACCGCACGCGGGGCCGCCTTGTCCCAGTAGGAAGGCCGGCTGCCGCACGCAGCGGTCGCGAGAATCGTGAGCAACCAGACGGCGAGAATGCGCGTAGGCCTCATGGCTTCGCTCCTTGAACGACCCGCGCTCCGAGCTCGAATCCCGTAATGGTCCGGGCAGCACCGCCGGCGAGGTCGATGAGCGTGATGCGCCCATCCGCATAATTCTGTGCGACGAAGCCTTTGCCCGCACCCGCAGCGATCCCGACCGCCGTGGGCGGGCTCGCGAGCGAGTACGGAACGACCTCAAGGGACGGCATTTTTACGAGCTCTACGCCGAAGACGGACGTGTCATCGCTGACCATCACGAGCGCTCGATCCCCCGCGGGAGACAGCGCCACCGCGGTGGGCGGTGCGGTGAGCGACACGATCTTGGGAGGCAAGTCCTGGGAGATGGGCACGACGCTGAACGCTCCCCTGACGCCGGATGCCGCAGACGACGGGTTAGGCGGTGCGCCAGCGCCGAGCGGCTGGTTCAGCGCATGGATGACGATCGCGTTTTTCGAATCGCTCGTCGGGAATACGGCGCGCACGGGCGCGTGCAGCGCGATGGTGCGGTAGCTTGGCTTTGGCTGGAGCGTGAGCACTGTCAGCCGTGGGACGGCGGCCGCGGTCGTGAAGAGAAGAACACTCGGCGACTGTTTCGAATTTGCGGTGACGACGGCCCGCCCGACTATCTCGCCGGCGATGCCGATCAGAGTCGACGCGGTCGGATCGGTCATGATCCCTGGGAGCGGAAGAATGGCGACGCTCGAACTATTGCGGAGGACGGCCACCGCGAAGCTCCCGTCCGGCGAAATGGTCAGATCGGTCGGCGGGGTCGGAAGGGCCACCCTCGTCGGCGTACCGTCGGTGAGCGAGATGACCGTGATCGCAGCGACGCCCTCCTGACGGACCAGCGCAACGGTCCCGTCCGGGCTGAACGACACGTCCGGCGCGCCACCCGCCACGGCGATGGGAAAGGCGCTACCCGAGCTGGAGCTCGCCTCGAGTGGCGCATCGCCCGCGCCCGTCGCATCTGGCGACGCATCGGCGAGGGACCCCTCCGTCGGGCCATCGGCAACCGAGCCTTCCATCGGCATCGCGTCGAGCACCGAGGAGTCGGACGCGATGTTGGCCGCCGACGCATCGAGCGCAACGGGGGCCGAGAGCGCGAAGTTTTGCGTTACTGCCGGCCGCGAGCCGAGCTCGATGACCGAGATCCCGTCCTCGGTGACCACGAACGCACGCGTTTCGTGCTGCGCAAAGACTACCTGCGAAGGGCGGTAACCAACCGCGACTATCGGAGTGCCGGCGTCGAGGGCCGGACCAGTCGTGAGGTCGAGCACCGCGACGTCTTGAAAACCCTGCGTCGGATCCGTATTGGCGAGACGGGTCGCATCGGTCCAGGCGATTGCCCACCGGCCGCTCTGCGAAATGGCCCATGAGTTCGCGTCCCCGGTGGACGGGTAGGTCGTCGGCGAAAGCGATCCGCTGATGGTGTCATGGCGGAGCAGCGTTGCGTCGTGGGATCGCACGTTGATGACGATGGCTGCCTCGCTCGTTGCGCTCGAGTCGGGGTTCGGTACCGCGGCGAGGAAGGTCGGGCCGTCGCCCGCCTGAACGGTCTGCACGTTGAACGAGGTCGCGTCGACGTACGCCACGCGGCCGCTCGTTGGGTTCGCGATCCAAACGGTCTTGCCCGTGGCGACAGGCGACTGGTAGTCACTCTCCGTCTTGACCTCGGCCGGCAGCGCACCGGCGGCGTCGCTCGGTGCGCTCGAACCACTGGCGGCGGATGGCCCCTGGGCGGACCCACTGCTCGAACCGTTGAATCCCCGTGCGGCTGGAGAGTCGCTCGTCGAGCTGGAGCTCCCGCAACCAAACAAGGCGGCCACGAATCCCAGGGCCACGGCGGCCTTACGCGTCGATCGGTTCATTGCAATCCCCTCCCAAAGGCAAGCGCGTGGCCAGGTGCTCATCCCCCGCGTTCGCCCGCAAAGAACACCGCACGACCATGACATGGGCGTCGCGACGGGCACAAGCTGGCATTCACCCACGGAGCGGACGTCACGGCACGGCTCCCTGCGGAGGGCGACTCAGACCAAGTCCCATTGCGGCATCGTCCACGGCTCCGCGACGGCTTGCTTTTCCCATTCGACGAACGCCGGGTCAGCCAGCACGGTCTCGGCGTAGCTCTGTGCCGGCCCATTCAGGGTGACCCCGTACGTGCGAAGACGGGTGGCGACGGGTGTGTAGAACGCGTCGGCGATGGTGGGACGCGCGCCGAAGAGGTACTTGCCCCCGCTGCCGAAGCGCGATCGCAGCTCCGTCCAGAGCACCTCCACACGCGCCAGCTCACGGCGCACGTCCTCGTCGTGAGCTCGCGCCGACGCGCGCCGGCGGATGTTGCAAGGGAGCGAACGGCGTAGAGCCGGGAACCCGGAGTGCATCTCGCAGGTCGCCGAGCGCGCCACCGCGCGTGCGACGGGGTCCTGCGGCCAGAGATGCGCAGAGGGAGCGCTTTCCGCCGCCCATTCCGAGATGGCTAGCGAATCCCAGACCACGGCGTCTCCCAGGTGGAGCGCAGGCACGAAGCCCGTTGGCGATACGCCGAGCACCGAGGGCATCAGCCCCTTGCCATATCCCTCCCCGCCAAGCGGGATGGGCGTGGTGTCGAACGGCAGCCGGGACCATTTGAGCACCAGCCAGGGGCGCAAGGACCACGACGAATAGTTGCGATTGCCGACATAGAGCGTGGGCACCATGGTTCGCATGGCAACCTCGACGGGGCCTTGCGTCAAGGCATCGCAGCCCGCGCGCGGGCGCACGGCACTCCACCGCCAACGCCCCTTCCGGCGCAGCGCGCAATTCGTCGCTCCCGCGCCGGTCCCTCGTTCACGCGCATGAAACGACGGCATTGACCCTCCCCATCAGGCCTTCGATGCGCTAGTAGCCAGCGGACCACCAATGGTTGATCAGGCCACTTTCCAAACCGCGCTGCCGCACTGCTTGGCCGAAACCGATTTTTCAGGCATCGGCAAAAAATACGAAGGCAAGGTCCGCGACAACTACACGACCGCCGACGGGCGCCGCCTCATCGTCGTCACCGACCGGATCAGCGCGTTCGACCGCGTGCTGGGCACGGTGCCCTTCAAGGGCCAAATCCTGAACGCCTTGGCTGCGTGGTGGTTCGCGAGGACGAAGCACGTCGCGCCCAACCACGTTCTCGGGGTACCCGACCCGAACGTTCTCGAGTGCGTCGAGTGCAAGCCGCTCCTCGTCGAGATGGTGGTGCGCGCCTACGCGACGGGAACGACGTCGACGAGCTTGTGGACGCACTACGAGCGCGGGGAGCGGGTCTTTTGCGGGCACGTGCTGCCCGACGGCCTGAAGAAGCATCAGAAGCTGCCGGTGCCGATTTTGACCCCGACGACGAAGGCGCCCAAGGGAGAGCACGATGTCTCCGGCTCGCGGGAAGAGATCCTGGCCACGGGGCAGGTGACCGCCGCCGATTTCGACGAAGCGGCCGGCTTGGCGATGAAACTCTTCGCCGCGGGCCAGTCCATTTGCGCCGAGCGCGGGCTCATCCTCGTCGACACCAAATACGAGTTCGGGCGCACGAGTGAGGGCACGCTCGTCGTCATTGACGAGGTTCACACCCCGGACTCGTCGCGGTTTTGGAAGAGCGCAACGTATGCGGACCGCTTCGCGGCAGGGCTGGATCCCGAGCCGCTCGACAAAGACTTCGTCCGTCGCTGGTACCTCGAGCAGGGCTACCGCGGCGAGGGCGTCCCGCCGCGCATGCCGGACGCGGTCCGGGTTGGCGCGGCCGAGCGCTACGCCGCGGCCTATGAGCAGATTACGGGCAAGCCGTTCGTGCCGAACACCGCGCCGCCGCAGGAGCGGATTCGGGCGAACCTCGGCTTGAGAAGCGGTCGATGAAGGCGACCGTGGTCGTGAGGCTGAAGCCCGAGGTGCTCGATCCGCAGGGCGACGCGGTTCGGCGAGCGCTCGCCAAGCTTGGCTTCGAGGGGGTCGAAAGCGTTCGGGTCGGGAAATTGATCGAGATCGAAATCGACGAAGCCCGGGCGGGTTCGCCGGCGCTCGCGCAACGACTGCGGGCGATGGCGGACGAGCTCCTGGCCAACCCGGTGACCGAAGACTACGAGGTCGAGGTCTGACGGTTCAAAACGCCATGGGCGTGGGCATGAAGAGGAGGGCGAAGAACGCGAGGGTAGCAATGGCGATCGCGACGCGCCCCCAGCGTAGGGGCTCCGCTTCGGTGGGCGGATGATCGAGCAGCTCGCTCGATCGCCGCAAGGCGCCCCACCGCGCCTCCATTGCGAGGAGCACGCCGAGCCCCGCAAACCATAGCCCCCAGAGCGCGAGCGACGTCCGCTCGTGCAGTAGCCCGGCGAGCAGCGCGAGACCGAGCGTGGCAAACGCCCGCGTCCGTGCGCTGAGCCGGGCTTGATCATCCGTCCGACGATCGCGGCGTGCCGATGCGAGGGACCCGAGTAGGGCGAGCACCTCGAACCAGACCAGCCAAAAGAGCGAATTGTTGACATGGCGGCCGAGATGCCAGAGGCCAATTCCGGCGCGCACATCCCGCGCGACGAAGCTCGCCAGGCTCACGAAGAAAAACGCGAGCATCGAGCGGTGCACCCACTGGGCTACCCGGTTCTGGAGGGGTCCGAAGAGCGAGTAGGCGACGTGGCCTCCGTCGAGCTGCCCCGCCGGCAGCAGATTGATCATCGTGACGAACATCCCCACCCACCCCGCAAAGGCCACCGGCGAGAGCATCAGCTCCATGCCGTCCGGCACGGAGGGACCGAAGGCGCGATCCACCAGCATGCTCAGCAGCGAGCTGCCGAGTTGGACCGTATCACCCGCGCTACCGTCGGTGGCGACCGCCTGCGAGTGCGCCACACCCCACGCGTAGAGCGGCAGCGCGAGCAGGAGGCCTGCGATAGGGCCGGCCGCGCCGATGTCGAGCAGCGCCTTACGCGTTTTGATCGCGCTCCGCATACGGATGACGGCGCCCATCGTGCCAAAAGGCGAGACGAGCGGCAGGGGGATGAAATAGGGCAAAGACGCGTCGACCGAGTGGATGCGCGCGGCAACGTAGTGGCCGAACTCGTGGGCGAGCAAGATCCCCATCAGCGCGGCCGTGTACTGCACGCCGTGCATCACGCCGGCGGCCGTGGCGGGCTCGTGCACCATCCAGGTGACGAAGGCGCTCACGACCGTTGCGAGGAAGAGCCCCGCGTTTTTGCGCCATGCGAGGCGGCCGAGGACCGGCGCGTCGGACGGCATTGCCGCCCCGCGGAACGCAGGAATCGTCGCGCTATCACTGGAGGGCATCGCGGAGGGCGGCGGCAAGCCGTTCGAGTCGGGGGGTGAGCTTCGCATCGATGGTTCCTACGTCGGTGTGCAGGCGCAGCCCGCCGCGCGCAAGACTTGCGTCTTCACGCACCTCCAGCGACTCGAGGTCGAGGGCCGCCTCGTGAAGGTGCTTACGGAGCGCGTCGGCGTCGAGGGGGTGGGCGTCAAAGACGACGCGCCGCGCGCCGCGTGCCTCGGCGACGACCGTACGCGCCAGCTCCGCGATGCGCGCGGGATCGAGCTCGAGCGCGGCGCCAAGCAACCGCTCGGCGAGGACGACCGCCAGCGCGACGACACGGTGGACGTCACCCGCCAGCCGAGTCGCCTCCTCGCCCCGCATC
>JALYHV010000338.1 GCA_030776205.1 Myxococcota bacterium
ATCGAAGAACGATTCGGTCGGCTGCGATACGGCGCGATTGCTACCGTGACCGGCGTGTTCAAGAACATCGCCGACGAGTTCTATCGACGGGTGGCGGTGCCCTACGAGGACCAGCAAATCGCCGCGAATGGCGACGTGCCCTCGTACGATTCGCACTCGTCCCGTTCGCGTGGTTCCCCCAACGGCGGTTAGGACGAAGAGACGGCCGGCGCTGGTCGGACGGTCTAGCCGTGCGCGGCGGCTTCGGCTAAAGAAGCGGCGGAAGATGAGCTTGACTGCGGCAAGTGGCGTGAGAGGGGCGCTCCGCGAGTACTTCCTGCTCGAACGTGCCGAGCAACGCAGCGTAGCGCTCACTCCTTCGCAACGCGAGGCCGTGCGGGCCTACTACGATGCAGCGGCGCGAAGGCTGTCGGTAGCCGGTACCCTTCGCGGGCCAAGCCAGACCCCCGTCGCCATCGCACTCTACCGCGAGGCGTGGATGTTCCTGGTTCACGCGCTCATGATCTCGCGGGACGCGGCCGCGGAGCCGCGCGATCTGTCGCGAGCGGCGGCATTCGACCGGATGGATTCCGCGCTTCTGGCGAACGAAGCAAAAGTCCCCGCGGAGCTCGACGCCGCACGGGCGCTGCTCACGTCGTCGGACCCCCTGCTCGCCGATCGGCTCCCTCCAGAAGAGGCGAGCCAAGCGGCCGATGCGCTCGAGACGGCGCTCCGCTGGCTCTTGCACCACGTGGAAGCCCGGTCGCCTCGCGCCGTAAAGGTGACGCGCGTCGCGCGACTTGGCGTGGCGATTGCGTCCGCGATCGTCCTCCTCGTCGGCGGGTTGATCTGGGGCCTGAGCCCCACGAACGTCGCGCTGCACAAGCCGACGCGTTCGAGCCCGCCGTCGTGGAACACCGCGCCGGAGGGCGCCGTCGACGGGGAAAAGAACGGGACGTTCGGGTTCCACAGCGTGGAAGAGGATTCCCCGTCGCTGACGATCGACCTGCTGCGACCGCACAAGATCATGCGTGTGAAGGTCTTCGGCCGCGGCGACGGCTACAACGATCAGTCGATTCCGCTGGCGCTCGAGGTGTCGGACGACGGCGCGGTCTTCCGAAAAATTGCCGAACGCACGGAGGCCTTCAGCGAAGCCGACCCGTGGGTCGTGGAGGTGTCACCGCTCGTGACGCGCTTCGTTCGGCTGCGCACCGAGCGGCACTCGGTGCTCGTCTTGAGCGAAGTGGAGGTGTACGGCCGGGTCAAACACTGAAGTCGCGCGTCGCCGGTCAGCAAGCGAAGCGCTTCGTACGGCATGGGGCCGTCGTTCTCGGCGGCGTCAGGGGATGACCTGGATCGCGCCCGACATCAGATCGCCGCGAGGGTTGCCGTGGTCGAGGCAATAATAGCCATAGACCCCGACGGCTCGCAGCGTAAAAGCGAAGCTGGCATCGACACCGGGGCTCGCGGTGATCGGGAGGCGCCGCTCGAGGATGTCCTCGGGACCGCAGGCCTGCACGAGCGGGTGCACGACGAAATCACCAGCAAACGTGACTGACTGCCCAGAGCGAACCTGTGCGCACTTGGGCGCGTACTGGAAATTACCGAATGTGATGGTGCGATCGGCGGCGTCGCCGGTCAGATCGGCGAAGATTCCGCAGTCTGCGAAATTCGTTGGCGCACAAAGCGAAGATTCGCTGCTGGCATCGGAAATGGCGGAAGCGTCTTCTGCGTCCGGCGAGGCGTCTGCCGCCGCGCCGTCGTCCGCCGCGGAGTCCGTGGCGACCGTCGAGTCGTGCACTGCTCCGCCGTCGTCGCTCGTAGCGCTTTCGGGCACAACCACAAGGCCATCTAGCGACGCGTCCGAAATCGCGCTGTCCGCGGGCAATGTCGCGACCGGAAGGCTGTCGCTGCACGCCGCGAGCACGAGCCCGCCGGCGAAAGCCACGAGAGCTCCGATAACAACAGGGGCACGCACGTCGATGCGTGCGTGCCCCTGTCCACGTCTTTCAGAGGTTCGTTTCACCGCTTAACGATTTGGCCCCGGATTTCGCCACTCGTGTTTGCGGCGCTGGTCGCGTTCACGTAAAGGCTTGACGTGTCCAGGTTGGCGATATCGATGGGGGTCACCGCCTGCGTCCCCTTTGCTCCGGGCGGTGCGAGGGTCAGCGTGTAAATCGCGAGACCGGAGACTCCGATTGTGCCCGCGTGGATGTGCGGCGCCGCGTTGGGCGTGAAGCCGTTGAGCACGACCTCGTAAGCGAGAGTCGTTTTGTCGGTTCCGAGAATGAACTGCGCGCCACCCGTCGCGGTCGACGACGTCACCGGCGGAACTTCGTTCGCCGGCGACATCAAGGCCGTGTAGAGCACTTGCCCCGGAAGGAGCAGCTGACCACGGAGCTCGCCGTTTTGGTTCGCCGCGGTGTGCACGTTCACGTACCAGTGTCCGGCCGCGATCTCGGCCGGATCGATCGCGCCACCATCGGCGGTCACCAGGCTTGCGGTGCCGTCGATCGTACCGCTCGCCGGGGGTTGCGCTCCGAGCGGGAACACGACCGGTCCGCTGATGGACCCGATCCCGCTATGAATGTGCGCCGCCGTCGGAGTAGCGGTCGTGTGAAGGTGGTACGTGATGCCCGTCTTCGCCGCATTGAGGATGACCGCCGAATCACCCGTCGCGGTCGTGGTGACCGGGTTAGGCGTTTCTTGTCCTCCGGTAAGCGTCGCGACGTAGAGCGTCTCGAGCGGATGCAGGATTTGTCCGCGAATCTCGCCGGCGGTGTGAGCCGGTGAGTGCACGTTGATGTAAAACATCCCCGTCTCGAGGTCGTTCACGATCTGCGCTTGCGTGAGGCCAGAGCCGGCGTCCGTCCCGTTGACGAGCGAGATCGTTCCTTCGTACGTGGAGCCGGTACCCGCATCGACACCCGCTTCGCCACTGGCGTCGACGCCCGCGTCGGACGCGGTGGCCAAGGCCAACGTGAAGATCAATGCGATGGACTCGCCGCCCGCGCCCAGATGGATATGCGCGGCGGTCGCTCCCAACACGTTGTGCGTCACGCGGTACGTGAGCGTCGTTCGGTCGGCGCTCAGCGTGAGCGTGGCCGTTCCGGTCGCGGTCGTCGTCACCGGAGGAGTCTCCTGGTTGCCGTCGAGCGCCGCGGTGTACGTGATCGCCGTTGCCGGCGCTGCGGCCTCCGCCTCGGCCGACGCGCCGTCTGCCGCGTCCGCTGCATCCGGCGTCGAGCCTTCGGTGCCTGGGCCGCCGTCCGTCACATCTGCCCCGGGGCCAGCATCAGTGGCGACTCCGGTGTCAGGGGTCGTGGTCCCGGTATCCAGCGTGCCGCCTTCGCGGACGGGGCTGGTGGAATCGCTCCCGCCGTCGGTGGACGCAGCCGGAGTCGAGCTGTCACTGCTGCACGCAAACAACATCCCAGCGGACAATGCCGTCGCCGCCGCCCTGTATCCTATTGCACGGAAAGTCTTCATGAAAGTGACCTCATTGTGCGAGCCTCGCAAGGCGATTTTGATCCGGGTACAATTTCCGTTCGGAAGGCGGTCGTCTCCCGAGGAGGCGAAACCGCTTGGCCGAGAATCCCCCTTCGCAAGGCGGCTCGCTTGCGTGGGCTCGTGTGCAACTACCGGGCCGCAACTGCCGGGCTGCCGATTCGCCGCGCGGTCACATCGGGTTTGGATCGGTCGCTCCGAGCGCGAAGAGGGGCACGTCCTTCTGCGGCTCGGCGGGGTCGTTGCTCGACAGGCGAAGCGTTCCGGTCATGCCACGCGCGCCCGGCGGGACGAGGCTCTCCCGGACACGCAGGACGACGGCGTACGTTGGCGGTGCTCCATCTGCGGTCGCCGCGCGCTCGGCGTCTGCGAGCGCAGCCTCGAAGGGCCCTTCGGTGATGACGGCTTGGTGCAATCGAAAATCGTTGCGGCGGCTGGACACGCGGACGACGACGCTTGCCGCAGGCGACGCGGTGAGGTCGATGAACGGGTTCGTGGGCTCCACCGCCACATTGCCGCGAACGCGCCACGACCACAGGACCGTGAGGGCGGTCGGCTTCTCGAGCCCGGTCGCCACGCGCGTCTGGCCTGCGCCGTGTCCGACCCGGGAGCCTGCGAACGTGAAGCGGAGCCCCGGCGCCTCGCCGTCGTGCCCGCTCCACACGACGACCTCCGGCCCTGCCGGGTCGCTCTCTTCGACCTGCAGGCGCGCCCTCGTCGCCAGGCGGCCCGTGACGCGGATTTCTTTCGACTCCCTTTCGCCGACGGCGAGCTCGCAGTCGACGGTGCGCGAGGTGAATGCGAGCAGGGGCTCGATGGTGGCGCGTAGCTCGAGCACCAGCTCCGGAGACAGCGGGTCGTCCGTATGCACGACGAGCTTGTCGGCCATCCGCGTCGTGCGGTCCTCCGTGTCGCAAACGGCTACGAGGTCCGTCCCATCACCCGGGGCAACCGACGCCGGCGGGCTCCGAACATCGCAGCCATACGCGCGGTCGATCGCCGCGATGTGCAGGGGCGCAGAGCCCGCGTTCCGGATCCGGAAGACGTGGGACGGCCGGTCGCCCTGGAGAATGGGCCCGAAGTCGTACGCCCGCTCGTCGCACACGACCCGTGGGGAAGAGGCGTGTATCCCGTCCGGACTGTCGACGGAGTGAGCGCTGCCCGTGGGCCCCTCTCCGTGGGTGCGCGCGCGACAATCCGCGGCAAGCGCGGCGAAGCAGAGACACGCCGCGACCCAGCCTCGTCCTGGCAAGTCGCTCAATAGCACTGCGCAGGCGTCATCAAGCTCGGTCGCGCGGCCGCGAGCGTCGCACCCCAGCTGCTCCCGCCGGGATTGTATTGTGTGATCGAGACCACGCCGTCGGCGATGCGCGCGTTGATGTTCGCGGGGAGATCCCAGGCGGGGTCCGGCCCCGACGGCGTCCCGGCGGCGCCGTAGCCCGTGTCGGCAAGAATCGGCTTGTTGCCGGAGCAACGATGAATGCCGGCCCATGTCGCCTGGCCTGTGCGGATGCTCGGGCTCCCCGCGAGCGTGCCGCCGCCGGAGGTGTTGACGAACGTGAAGTCGTCCATGTTGAAATACGAGTACCAACCCGGGTTCGTGGTCGGATTCGTTCCGGGACAGCCGTTATTGGGCATCCACGGCGAAGTATCCATCGAGAAGACCACGTTGGGCAGAGACTGCCTCACGGCAGCGATGATCTGGCTCATGTAGTTCGCCGCCTCCGCTCCGCTCAGTGGACCTCCTGGTTGGCCGCGGGCGCCTCCGCCCTGCGCCGCTGCAAAGTACTGGTAATAGTCGGGCTCCATCTCCCAGATCATCGGGCGGGTGGTGCCGCAGGCCTGCGCGAACGCCTGCGCGTTCGTGCGATAAGCCGGCAAAATCTGGGTGGTCATGTTTTGCCTGATGTAATCGGCGCCTTTGGTGCAGAGGTCGGAAGCGGGCGAGCAATTGGCGTTGTTCGCGTTGCAGTCGGCGAGGCACCAGCCGGGGGCCTTACGCGCCGTGAACGAGATGATGTACGCGACGAGGGTCGGCACCTTGCCTGCGAGCACCGCTCCTGGTTTCGTTTCGTTGCAGACGGAGGTTGGGACCCCCGCGCTCGAGCCAATCCAGCCGGAGGTGAACATGTCCAGCTGCGAAATCACCCCGCTGCCGGCGGTCTTGGCAATCCCGTCGATCGTTCCGAAGTGAAAACGGCACTGCGGAAACGTCTGCCCAGCGT
>JALYHV010000339.1 GCA_030776205.1 Myxococcota bacterium
GACACCCACTCATTACGGCCCCATGATGGAAGGCGAGCTCGCCACGTGGATCGTGTACGAGCTGGAGGCGCCGCCATATGGCCGGGGCCGTGTATCGAGCCGTCGCTCTGGTAAAAGATGCGATCGCCGGTGTACGGCCCCGTGATGGAAGGCGAGCTCGCCACGTGGATCGCATACGAGCTCGAGGCGCCACTGCAGCAGCCGCCCGTGTTCCACCAGAGATAGTAATTCCCGTTATGATAATAGAGATAGGATCCCTCGACGTGCCCTGGCTTGAGAGGGTGTCCTGGTATTGCAGGGTCGGCAGCGCTCGCCAAGCCTGTCGTGTTGTCCAGACGGGTCACGTAAATCGTGTCGACGCTGGCGGGCTTGCTGTAGCCGCTCCCCCATGAAACCCAGAGATTCCCCGAGGCATCGAGAACGGGGGCGGGATCGATGGCGCAGTACGTCGTGTTGGGGTTGGAGACGACCACGCCTCTGTCTGTCAGCTTGTAGCTCGGCGATTGCGGATTGAGCGTCGGCGTCGTCACGAGACCGACGGCGCACGCGTTGTTGGAATTCGCTATCGAATAGTAAATGTAATATTGATTGTTGAGGTAGATGACATCCGGCGCCCATACCCCCTGGTTGTTGGGAACCAGCGTCGTCGCCGCTTGCGGGATGCCGGAGGGGAAGAGCCCTGGGCCGTCCGTCCAGACGATGCCGTCCGCCGACGACTTGCTGCCTCCGCCCGTCGAGAAGACGTAGAATTTTCCGTCGGACTCGATCATCCGGGAGGGGTCGTGCGTGCCGTTCATGCCGCTCGTCGCGGCGTGGGCAGGGGACACGAGGAGCGAGAAGCCAAGCGCTGCGGCGAGGCCCCCCACGGTGCAGCACGTGCGGGTCTTCATGGACATTTGCTCGCGGATGGGCACCCGGGCCCGTTTCGGGCGCGTCGTCGCGATCTGCTCTGTAGAAGGGGACGCCCCCCGAGAAGCATGCTGCGTTTTGCTCGAAGCGTGCATTCGTCTACGCGCTCATCGCAACGCCTCGTCGACCGCTGTTTGCCGCCGCGGTAGAATGGCGAGCATGTCGTCTCGCCGTGCGACTGACCTCGCCCATATGTTCGCCGAGCGATTGCGCTCGCGATTCGGCGAACGCGTTTCGTGGGTCCGGCTCTATGGGTCGCAAGCTCGCGGCGAGGCAACCGAACACTCCGATCTGGACGTGCTTGCGGTCGTCCGCGGCTTGACCTGGCGCGAAAAGGTCGAGGCTATGGATCTCGCGTACGACGTGTCGCTCTCCGGCGGTCTCCAGGTTTCGCCGGTGGTCATGGCCGAGGCAGACTTCGAGCGGCTGCTCGCCCTCGAGTCCTCGTTTGCGCTGAACGTGCTTCGAGACGGAATCGGCGCGTGAGTCCCGACAACGTGCGGGCGCACGTCACGGCGGAGGTCGCACGGGGCGAGGAGTCCCTTCGCGCTGCGCACGAGCTCTTGCGGCTGGGGCTCGCGAACGATGCTGTCAGCCGGGCCTATTACGCAGCATTGCACGTCGCGCGCGCTCTCTTGTTGACCGAAGGCGTCGAGCCACAGACCCACGCGGGGGTGAGCTCGATGCTCGGAATGCACTTCGTCCTGCCCGGCCGACTCGCAGCGGCGCACGCGAAGGAGTTGACTCGACTCGAGCAGTTCCGTAACGAAGCGGATTATAACCGCTTCTTTGTCTTCACCGGCGAAGGCGCTTCCGAAGAGGTCGCCGCGGCCGATCGATTCTGCGCTGCGGGACGGGCCGTTCTGGCGTCGGGCGGCTGGGTCACACGTTGACGAACGGCGAAACAAATCGGCCGAACCGGCCCCCATCCAACACGGAGCCACGCAAGTACCGCCGGGCGCGCGCCACGCGTTGCGGCACGTGAGCTCGCAGCAACGACCTCCGAAGGCGCCGCATCGGAATCGGGGAGGTCACGAACATGAGTTTTTCCATGGCGCCGCTCCTCATTCATAGCGAGCAGGTCCCGGCCGAAGCGCGCGACGCGATCCGGGCGGCGTACGATTCGCCTCCCGAGCAACGCGGCGCGAGCCTCGCGTCCGCCGCGCGTGTCCTGCATGCCGTGACCGGCCTCGAATGCCGCGACGTCTTCGAGCTCATCGGCCTACCGGGCACCGGAGATTGCACCAGCGCGTCGATGCGAGAGCGCTGTCGCTGGCGCCGCAATGGACACGACGTCACCGCCAGAGTGAAAGGGTTCGTGCCGGCACATGCTGACACAGGCGATGGGGGCGGATCCTCGGCGCAAAACGAGAGCGCGTCGCGGCACGATTGTCGCTTTGCAAACCCGGATGCGCATTTCATGGTCGTCGGTCATTGGGCTGCTCGCGCCAGCTTGCATGGGTGCGTTCGTTCTGCAGAGCTGCGGCGGTGTAGCGGAC
>JALYHV010000340.1 GCA_030776205.1 Myxococcota bacterium
GCGAAACGACGACGGAGTCAAGCGGGCAGCGAACACTGCAAAGACCGATCGAGGCGCCCGCGCCGGAGCCGCTGGGGCGAGTATGCGGCGCGGCGACTCGGCGACCGTGCCCGCGTGCGTTGCTCAGGGCCCTCCGTCGTTCTGCCCGCGCCCGCGCATCCTCGGACGTGGGTTGCTCGGCATTCCATCGCTCGCGTCGGCGCTGCCCGGCGTCGAAACCGCCGGAGCCGCCGGAGAAGCCGCGCACGCGCCCGACGTCGATACGATGCAAGCGCCCGAACCGAAGTCGCAGCAGTTGATGCTACCGGGCGCGGCCGCCGGGCAGCCCGCCTGGCAGGACTCGTTCGTGGTGCAGGACCCGCATGCGCCGGCCGTGGCCCGCCCGCTCGACCCGCTCGATTCGCTGGTGCCGCACGCGGCGAACAAGCAACCCGCGAGACCACACGCTGTCAGCGTGCCCAGCATGCCCAACCACCGCATCGCGCCATCCTTGTCTGGCCGACCGAACACCGGACGACCGATGCGTATTCAGTGGCGTTTGGCTGGCGGCTCGTTTCAACAATCCGACGCGACACAATAGATTGGCGCACACTACCAACGCAAAGTTCGAGCGTCGTTGCGGCTCGCCTCGACGAAGGGGCATCCTCGCGCGCGCGTCGTCAGTCGCCCCACGAAACGGGCTGACCGGTCGACTCGACAACGCCCATCCAGAGGTCGCCGCTCGTATCGACCTGCTTGCGATAGCGCGTCGCGAGCGGCATGGGGACGTGAACGAATCGCCCGTGCCAGCGGCCGATGAGAAGCTCGGTGTTGCCCGCCATCGCGGCGTGCACCGCGTGGCGCGCCATGTTCCAGCAGTAGACGCTGTCCGTCGGCGACGCTGGGACGCTCCTGATATGATAGCTCGGGTCGATGTATTTGAGCGTGACGTCCACGCTCTTTTGGCGAAAATGATCGACGATGGCGTCCTTGAGAACGACGCCGATGTCGGCGAGTCTGAGGTTCCCGCTCGCGTCCCTACGGCTATCGCGTGGGCTCTCGGCGCAGAGCTCCTGGCCGGCGCCTTCCGCGACGACTATGAGCGCGTGCGCGTTCCGGCGTAACCGGCGCTCGAGCAGCGACAGAAGGCCTGATTCACCCTCGAGGTGAGTCGGAACCTCGGGGATCAACACAGCGTCGACGTCCGTCGAGGCGATCGCCGCATGGCAGGCGATGAACCCGGAATGGCGTCCCATCAGCTTGACTACCCCGATGCCGTTCATCGCGCCGGTCGCCTCGACGTGAGCCCCCCGGATGACATCCACCGCTGCCGAGAAGGCCGTCTCGAATCCGAAGCTGCGATCGATGAAATGGATATCGTTGTCTATTGTCTTCGGAATGCCGACAATCCCGATCGGCAGGCGGCGGCGAGCGATCTCGCCGACGATCGTCATGGCGCCGCGGAGCGTGCCGTCGCCGCCGACGACGAACAGAATGCCGACGCCGAGCCGCTCCAGCGTGTCGACGATTTTTTGCGGATCCTGCTCGCCGCGTGACGTGCCTAGCGCCGTTCCGCCTTCGTGGTGGATGTCGGCGACGCGCGCCGGGGTGAGCTTGATGGGCTCCTGACCGAGGCCGTGCACGAGGCCGGCGTAGCCGTAGCGGAAGCCGATGATCTCCTCGACGCCGTAGCTTCGCGTCAGCTCGAGGACGAGACCGCGAACGACGTTGTTGATCCCGGGACAAAGCCCGCCGCACGTCACGATGCCGCAGCGCAGGCGTGCTGTATCGAAGAAGATATGGTCGCGGGGACCTGCGAGCTCGAACGCGGGCTGTCCGGCCGCGCCCTCACGGAGCTGCGTGATTATGGAGAGACGATCGTCGAGCGCGACGCGGTCGGCATTGCCGACGTAGTGGATGGCCGCACGCGCGAGGCGATCTGCGAGCGGCGAGGGATACGTGCACCGACCGAGTATTTTCACCTCGACGTCTTCTGCGACGACGCGTCCAGTCCGCTCGGGAACGGTGAGGGCTATCGCCATTCGCTGGCAAACGTAAGGCCGCCCCGGTTTCGCGATGCTTTCGCCTACGTTGCGGGCAGCCTTGCTCGGCGGCTCACTTCCCCGGTCGTGGGCGTCCTCGCGATGACGGCGCTCCCCCCTTGGTCCGAGCCTCGGCAGGCACGAGGCACGTGGATGCGCCGCCGATGAGGTCCGCCCTTCCGGCGCGGTGCAACGCTTCGCGGGCGAGCGGCTGCTGCGCCTCGTCCCACCAATAGAGCAACGCCTTCAACATCTTTTTTTCGCGCAGATCGCGGACGACGGGGACTGGTTTCATGGTGAGTGGGTCCACCCCCGTGAAGAACATCGCCGTCGCGATGGCCATGGGCGTCGGAATAAAATCCTGCACCTGGCGGGGGCGCATTCCGCGCTCCTTCAGCCACTGCGCGAGCGCAATCGTGTCCTCGAGTGTCGAGCCCGGGTGGCCGGTAATGAAATAGGGAATCAGATACTGGTCCTTGCCGGCTTGCTCGCTCGCCTGGCAGAAGGCCTGCGCAAAGCGCTCGTAGTGCTCGATGGGAGGCTTCTTCATCCTGTCGAGCACTTCGGGGTTCGTGTGCTCCGGCGCGACGCTCAGTTGCCCGCCGGTGTGGTGCCGTGCGAGCTCGCGGACGAACTCCGGGCTGCGGGCGGCGAGGTCGTATCGTATACCGCTCGCCACGTAGACGTTGTCTACGCCCGGCTCGTGACGGACACGCTTGAGCAGATCGAGGAGCGGATCGTGATCGGTGACCAGGTTCTCGCAAATGCCCGGATGGACGCACGAGAGACGTCGGCAGGCGTGCTCGGTCTTCTCGTCCTTGCAGCGCATTTTGTACATGTTCGCCGTGGGGCCGCCGACATCGGTGATGGTCCCGCGGAAGTCCTCCATTCGTGAGAGCGCGCGGACCTCGCGCAGGACGCTGTCCGCGCTGCGGCTCTGGATGATCCGCCCTTCGTGCTCGGTGATGCTGCAGAACGTGCAGCCCCCGAAGCAGCCGCGCATCGTCACGATCGAGTGCTTGATTGTCTCGTAAGCGGGGATTTTTTCGCCGCCGTACGCCGGGTGCGGGCGCCGCGTGAACGGGAGGTCGTAGAGCGAGTCCATTTCGCTCTCGTCGAGCGGAAGCGCCGGCGGATTGAAGTACACCGCCTCGTCGCCGTGAGGCTGGAGCAGCGGCCGCCCGTTGTGCGCATTCGTTTCGTACTGGAACATGCGCGACATCGTGGCGAAGGCGACCTTGTCCCGACGGACATCGTCGTACGACGGAAGAACGACCGGCTTGCCGTCCGTGACGTAGCGGCTCGCCGCGCCCGCCGCCTTCTCCCACGCCCGACGGTTCTTTCGAACGTGAGCGGTCCCGCGCACGTTCCCGAGCTGCTCGACGCGCTCGCCATCGTCGAGACGCCGGGTGATCTCCCACGCGGCGCGCTCCCCCATCCCGAAGACCAGCAGGTCGGCCTTGCTGTCGAGCAGGACGGACCGCCGGACCGAGTCGCTCCAGTAGTCGTAGTGCGCAATACGGCGAAGCGATGCTTCGATGCCTCCGAGGACGATGGGCAGCCCTGGGAAGGCTTGGCGGCAGAGGTTCGCGTACACGATCGTCGCGCGGTTAGGACGCAGGCTCGCTTGCCCGCCCGGCGAGTATTGATCCTCCGAACGGACCTTTTTTTGGGCGGTCAGCTTGCTCAACATCGAGTCGAGGTTGCCCGCGCTCACGCCGACGTAGAGACGCGGGCGTCCCATGCGGGCGATGTCCTCGGGCGAGTCCCAGCGCGGCTGCGCCACGACGCCGACTCGGTAGCCGCGCCCCTCGAGGAAACGCGCGACCAGCACGGGCCCGAAGGCGGGGTGATCGACGTACGCGTCGCCCGTGACTATCAGGACGTCGAGCTCGTCCCAGCCGCGGACGCGCATTTCTTCCCGCGTGGTCGGAAGGAAGCCCGCCGCGTCGCGAACGGGGCGGCCATGGGAAGAGATGCGGAGCGGCACGAGGGACATTGGAGGCCGGAGTGTGATGGATCGGCGCTCGAATGCCAGCGTGCTAACGATCGGGCATGGATCGGCTGCACGCGCTACTCATCCTGGCCTGGGCGCTCGTTCGGTCCCTGCTGGCGTCGCTCCGCGGCACGCGAAGAGGCCTGGCTGATTTTCGCCGAAGCTATGCGGACGACGGGCTCCCCGCCGTCACACCGGAGGAACGGCTCCTTGTGCCGCGCTTCAGCGGGTGCATCGCGTGCGGTCTCTGCAACGTCGGCGAGGGGGCCCGCATCGCGCAGTCCGGCGGCATCTACGCCGGCGTGATGGACCTCATGCTCGCCAGCTCGCGGAGCATGCCCGACTACGACGCGGCAGCCCGATCGTTCGAGGCCGTCGGCGAGGAGCGGCTGGCCGAACTCGAGGCAAGATGCCCCACGCGCGTTCCGATGCGCGCGCTCGCGTCGTTCGTCAAGGCCAAGGCCAAGGCCGGCCAAGCGCCCGTGTGAGTCGCCGCGTGAGATTCGGCGCGACGCGGCGGCTGCGCACGCACTGGCCGCACGCGTCGTCCTGTAG
>JALYHV010000341.1 GCA_030776205.1 Myxococcota bacterium
CTTCGCCCCAGGCGCGCCAGCGAACCGGTAACAGTTTTTGGCCGACGCGCGTTCGAAGCGTCGGCCCCAGCAAGAAACGCCCCACTACATAACTGAACGTGTCGCCCAGAATCACCGCTAGCCACGCGGCGACGACCCCGCCGGCCACGGTCACTCGGCCGAGGCGAGCGGAGTACCCGGCAGCGAATAGCGTCGCCTCCTCGGGCAAGGGAATGAAGACGGTGCTCAGTGTGGCGAGAAAAATCGCGACGCAGATTCGCACGCGCGAGAACCTCCGAGGCTGGTGTTTGGATCCGGCGAGCGCTCGCCGCCAATGGCCGCGGGTGGTCGCACCGAGCCGGCTGCCGAGGCGCCCCCTCGCCGGCGAAATGCCAAGAACCGCAAGTCACATCGAAAACAACGATACGGGAACCACCCTATACACGAGAGCACACGTTCCATGCCGCGTCGCGGCGAGCGACGCAATTCTGGGGACCCGCACCGAATGCAATTCATTGTGCCACGAGTTCCACGCGGATCGGAAGCACGTGCCGGGCCAGGCGATTGCGTAGCCGGTGGCAACGAGCTCGTGCACGCGTCGCCGCCTTTCGTCTAGGATGCCGCCGTGCTCTCGCGATTTCGAAGACTGGCCGCCAAATCCAGGCGTTTGTTCGTGCTCGCTGTGCTCGCGGTCGCGGCATGCGCAAAACCGGGAGACTCCTGTTCCGACACACCGGGAAGCTGCAACAGCAAGACGTCGCACTTGATATGCGCTGACAAGAGGTACGTACTCGCCCCATGCAAGGGGCAAAACGGCTGCAACGATGAGGGGAAATCGCTCGTTTGCGACAACACCAAGGCAGACCTGACGGACGGCTGTTCGCCGGAAGGAGCGCGCGCGTGCAGCACCGACGGAAGCAAGGAGCTCCGGTGCCGAGGCGCTCACTTCGCCATCGAGTGGAGCTGCCGAGGTGGGTGCAAACTCGACGAGAGCAGCAACCCCAAGTGTACCCCCACGGGTGAGGCGGGAGATGCCTGCCGTCCTGAATCGATCGTCTGCGACGGAAGCCAGACGACGGAGCTGGTGTGTACTGAGGGAAAGCTCGCGAAACGGCGAACTTGCCACGGCGCGCTCGGCTGCCAAACCGAGCCGGGGGGTGGCGTGCGTTGCGATCGGACGATCGCCCTCGACGGAGAGGAGTGCGTCGACGAGGGCACGGGGGCTTGCGACGTGTCGCGCAAGAACGTGCTCGTGTGCACGGGAGGGCGCTACCGCACGCAACTGCACTGCTTGGGCGCGCTCGGCTGCGAATTGCCCGGCAACTACAGCGTGCGTTGCGACAAGAGCATCGTCGAAGAAGGCGAGGCCTGCACGGAGGAGAGCTCGGTTTCCTGTTCGACCGAGGGCAAGCAAGTGAAATGCACGGAGGGTAAGTTCTCGCGCGACAAGAAATGGAAGCCGAAGAAAGGCGAGACGTGCGCGAATCGCTATCGCGTCAGCTTCGAAACGGCCAAATTCGAAGCGCGTTAGGGACCGGCCTGCATGGGGCGAGCGCCGTTCCTCACAGCGCTCCCGGCCGGACTAAGTCCGGCGCCGCGCGCTTCAAGAGGCAGCTACGGTGCCGCCGGGTTCCAAAATCCGCCGATCATCATGACGAGTGAGAGGGCCGTCCACGACTCGGTGTAGTACAGGCTCCCATCGAGCTCCTTGAGGGTGGCGACTCCTGCATATGCTTGGTCGCGGAGCATGGCGAACGCCGGATCGCTCATGGCCCCAACGCCAGCGGCGCCGACGAAGGCCGCCGATTGATTGACGGTGGCATGGCTTGGCCTGGGAAGCCCGTCGAGCGTGTAGCCGTCCACGATGTTGCGCGCGCCGATCTGCTGGTAAAAAGTGCTTATGCGGGCGAGGTATTCCTTAGCCCGGCCCTCACCGTACCAGCAGTAGTCCTGCCCGACGCGAAAGGGGACTCGGCAGGAGTCCAGCTGATGATCCGTAGAAAGGTTGGCATTGGGAGCTTGCGGTGCTCCTGCGGGAGTAGACCATGCTGGCAGAAGCCCATTGGTCGTGTTCTTGTTGGCGGCGTTGAGTGTCGCAGCCAAGATCGCGTAGGACGACTCGACGACCTTGTTCCAGCTGGTCTGGTCGCCGCTGGCCACCCCGAAGAGACGGTAATATGCGGGAGCGAAATAGGAGATGTTGAGAATCGCGGCGCCGCCCGGAAACTGGTCTCCCGGTTTCAGCGCCTCCCCGCGAGAGTGGTCCACTTCACTCTGCCACACGAGGGCAATCTGTTTAAGCGCGACGGCTCGGTACGCATCGGCGAGAGAGCCCCTTCCTCCCCAGCGATGATCGGCCCACAAAAGCGCAAAGGCCATGTCTTCGTCGGCGTCCGTCGCTGCACCCGTCCCTTGTGTCGTCGGTCCCGAGCCGTCCGGCAGAATTTCCCAGTTCATCAGTCCGCTGCCGTCGAGGAAGAGCTGCTCGTATTTCCACAGTGAGTCGAATGTGGGCTGATCGTTCATTGCGACCGCCAAAATCATGCCGTAGGCGATTCCTTCGGAATTCGAGGTATGGATGGACCCCGGTGAATTCGGTCGGTCGACGCGAAGAAAACCTCGAGCGCCGTTGGAAGTAAGAAGATCGCTTTTCCATTTGGAATAAGCCGCTTGCGCGTCGAGCCAACTGGCTCCGAGCGGCGCCGCGCAATGACCGAGCGCCGCTCCGCTGACCGATGTGGCTGGCGCCACGGCGTCCTCTGACGGGAGCGCCGTCTCCCGTGAGAGCGCTGCATCGAACGGGGACGGAGCGCGCGTCCCCGCCTCATTCCGCATGGAATCAGCACCGCTGGACGCGTCCCCCGCGCCCATCGTGCCGAAGCCCGGGTCTGCGCCTGAGCCGCCGTCGCCGCCGACGGGAGCCGCGGGTTGTTGCGTGCGGCCCGAGCACCCCTCGATGGCGAAGGGGGCGCCCAGCGCCGCGCACGCGGCGACGGCCGTAATGAATCGAGAATGCAACGACTCAGATGAGACGAGAGCCATGATCCACTCCATCACGACGCGAAGACGGCCGCTGCTGTGATCCCCGACTGCGCTCCGCACACATGTCGACCCTTGGCCACCATGGCCCTATCTCACAGCCGTTGGCGCGATCGGCGCGCCGTACCGCACTATTTCGGGAGGACGCCTGTAGGGGGCGCGTGCGCGCCCGTATAGTTAACAATGGGAGTGTAGCGAAAGCGTGCAAAGCGAGAGAGCTCGTGCATCGAGAGTCCCACATCGCGAGCCGGTCGGCGAGCCCGACGAACGGGCGGGGCACGCGGGCCCGCATGAGGCGACAGCTCACGAAACGATGCCGTGTTTCAAACCACCGGTCACGCGCTCGAGCCAATCGATCGCCGCGGGCGCGCCGGCGCGGCCGCTATGGCTGCACGTAGTCGCGGGCCCCGACCAGGGCCGGCGTGTCACCGCACACGAGCGGACCATCTCCATCGGGAGGGGGGAGGACAACGCCTTGCGCTTGACTGATCGGCTGGTCAGCCGCCACCACTGCCAGCTCACCCTCGCCGACCATACCTACGTGCTCAGGGACGGCGGCTCGCGCAACGGGACGTTCGTCAATGGTGTGAAGGTCGTCGAGGTCGCGATCGCTCCTGGATGCCAACTGGAGCTCGGTGACACGCGCGTTTGGTTCGGTCCCGCCGACCGGACCGCTGCGTCAGAGGGAGAGACTTTTGGCGGCCTGATTGGCACCAGCGCGTCGATGCGGGAAGCCATCGAGCTCCTGCGGTCAATCGGAGTCACGCGGTTGACCTGCCTGCTGCTTGGTGAAACGGGGACTGGAAAAGAGCTCGCCGCCCGCGCCCTCCACGCCCAAAGCCCCCAGGCGCTCGGCCCTTTCGTGGTCATCGATTGCGCGTCGGTAAACGAGAGCCTCATCGAGGAAAAGCTCTTTGGACACGTACGTGGAGCCTTTACTGGGGCGGTCCGGGATGTCCCTGGCGCATTCGAAGAGGCCCACGCGGGCACCATATTCCTGGACGAGATAGGCGAGCTGCCGCTGGCTCTTCAGCCCAAGCTGTTGCGCGTGCTCGAGCGGCGGGAGGTGACCCGCCTCGGTTCGCATCGCAATGTACCCCTCGATGTGCGCGTCCTCGCCGCCACACACCGAGAGCTTCGGGCGATGGTGGCGTCCGGCACATTTCGGGAAGACCTTTACTATCGCCTGTCCGAGGCCACCGTGCGCTTGCCTCCGTTGCGCGAGCGCCCAGAAGACGTGGGGTTGTTGGCGCGTCATCTCCTCGAGCAGGAGTGGGGACAGTCGTCGACGCTGAAGGAGGACGGAATCGCCTGGTTGAGGAGGCAAGAATGGCCCGGCAACGTCCGCGAAATGCGGAACGTGCTCCGCCGCGCCTGCGCGATGGCGCAGAAGGCGCCGCTCGACGCCCGCTTGTTCGAGCGGGTTCTCCAGCAAGCCGGCCCCTCGACGTTTCGACCCGTGGAGCCAGAGACGAGTCCGTGCATGACGGGACATGGCCTTCCGATCGCCCGCGCGAGAGACGAGTTCCGAAAGGAATATCTCAAGCAATTGGTCGACCAACACGGCGAAGACCACGTGGCGGTTGCACGCCAGATGGGCGTTCACATCAAGTACGCACGCCGCTTGATGCGACGCTATGGTCTCATCACGTAATAGGTTGGTTTGGAGACGAGCTCCGCTCAGCTGAGACGCCTCGCTTCTCCGCTGGTGGCTGGTCGACCCGTCCCGCGTCGGCAAACGCGCGGCGTTGTTCGTCCGCGGAAGTCGCCGTTGAAGTGGTGGGTAATGAACGGACCGTCACACGTGACTAGGAACCGGAGTGGTTCTCGCGACGGAACCGGATTCGTTCCGGTTCGTTCTCGCGGCCCCGTAACGCGCATCCGCCGCTCGATTCTTATGGCGGGCGGGATGGCGCTGCGCACGTGAATACAAGCCGCGCGTACACCAACGACGAGCGTTTCGGTCAGCCCACGCCCACAACAACGCATCCGAGCACGCCGCGTGCACTCCTAGCGCAGATGCCCGCTCGAACACACCATCACACCGACCAACGAGAGGCGGGTGCGCCGCTCCGATCGGACTCTCTCCCGCCCCCGGCCTACGGAATGCCGGCGGCGAGACTGGGAGCACGCAACACCGAACGGCCGGCCGCGAACCGGTCCGCAGATGCGTTCGATGGCCAGAGCGCTGATTCCACGCCTCCTCCGTCGACGGGCGGAAACCCGAGGGGTTCCTCGCCACCCCGCCTCGGCACGCGGACCATCGCCATCTTCTTCAGAGCCATGGACAATCGCTATCAGGAGCTCCAGCGAGCCGACTGCCACGCCGCCGCGCGCCGCTATGGCCTCTTCGTTCGGGAAGTCATCGCCAACAACGACGCCGACCGGCAATTAACGCAGATTCAGGACTGCCTTCGCGAGCCCGATTCCATCCGCCCGCAGGCGCTCCTTGTCAATCCAGTGAAGGAATCGATGCTCCGTCTCGCCGCCCACGAGGCAGGACGACTGGGCCTCGGCTGGGTCAGCCTCAACCGAACCTGCGACTACCTGGCCGAGCTTCGACGGCAGTATCCGACGCTGCCGTTCTTCAGTGTCGATCCCGATCAGCGCCAGATCGGTCGCATACAAGGGCAACAGTTCCGAGTGCTGCTGCCGCGCGGTGGCGAGCTTCTCTACATTCAGGGACCCACGTCTACGTCCTCTGCTCGGCTGCGGATGCAAGGCGTGCAGAACGAGCTGGCTAGCGCACCAATCGACGTCGTCGCGGAGAGCGGAGACTGGTCAATCGACGGGGGAGCACGTGCCGTGCGACGTTGGCTCGGCGGGCTCAATCGTCGAAAGGCGACGGAATGCTTGGTCGGCGCGCAGAACGACAGCATGGCGATAGGAGCGCGAGGGGCGCTCGTGGAAGAAGCCGAGAACCGCAATCGTCCTGATCTACGCGATGTGCGCGTGACTGGCTGCGACGGCTCGGTGGCTTACGGGCAGCAGTGGGTCCTGGACAGGCAGCTGACTGCTACGGTCATCATCCCACCCACCGCGGGGCGCGCGGTGCACGAAGTCATGAAGGCGCTCGCGGATCGGCGGCCGCCGGTCGCTGACATTTCCATCAACGTCTCGTCCTTCCCCGAGCTTGACGTGCTCATGAGGACATCGCGACGGCCACCCGCCCGGTGACCATCGCCAGGGGCTCTATGCCGCCCAGTTCCGCCGCGGTCAGGGGCACATGATTGACGTGGTGCCGGTCGGCAGTCCGATCATGCTGTTTGTCACAGCGATGCCGGAGGCCGTCTTGCAAGTCCCAGGAGCCCCCGTCAGATTCACAGTGTCGAGAACGATTCCGCTGAACAACTGCGTCGCGAGGCCGACGAAGTTGTAGACCGGGGCCGTGCTCGAGCCCATTACGTTCTTCACCGTGACGTTCTTCACGGTTGGGAGCTTGGCGGTGTCGTTCGGCGGAATGGTGCTCGAAGGGTAATTCGTCGTGATCTCGATCCCCGCGATCGTCCAGTTCGAGGCCATGACGTTCTGAAACCAGACGTTCGACATCACGCCGCCTCGACCCGGCATCGTTTTCATTCGAAGCAGGTACTGCAAGTTGTTCAAAGTGGCGTTGTCGACGAGCACGTTGTTAATGCTGCCCGACATCTCGCTCCCGAAAGAGAGCGCATGCCCGAGGTTGGCCGTTATGTTCCGAACGACGAGCTCCTCGCTAGGCCTATTGACCGCGAGCCCCACTTCATTCAGCCCCGACTTCACCGAAATGATGTCGTCGCTCGTGGCGAACGTATCGTCCTCGATGAGGACGTTCTTGCAGGAGTCCACGTCGATCCCGTCCCCGTTGGAGCCCATGAGGTTCGACGTGATGTGCGCATTGCGGATGATCACATTGCTGGAGTAGAGCGGGTGAATGACCCAGTAACCCGGGTTGGCCGTGGTGATCCCATCGATCATGAAGTTTGTGCAGCCGTTGCACTCGATCATGGTCGGACGGAGGCCGTTCACGACCGCCGAGACCGGCACTTGCGCCGCCGTAGGTGGCGAGGAAATGCCGGAGAGGTGCGCCAGCCACCACGTGTAGATTCTCTGGTCTTCCGCCTTTGAAGGCGACTTCCAGCTCCACCAGGCGGAACCCTGGCCGTCGAGAGTCCCCGGTCCCGTTATCGCGACGTTCGTCGCGTTCAGCGCATACACGAAGGGAGACCAGTTCATCACGTCGAGCCCCTCCCAGCGCGTCAGGACAGCAGGCAGGTAGTCGCCGAAATTTTGACTGAAAAGCACCGTCGCGCCGGCTTCGAGGTGAAGCTCGATGCTGCTCGCGAGGTGGATAGGACCCGTGCGCCAGGTCCCGGCGGGCACATCGACGACGCCGCCGCCTGCGGCGCTCGCGGCGGCTATCGCCGCTGCAAACGCTTGCGTGTTGGTGGGGATGGGGCCGGTGGCCGTGGGAGGTCCCGCTTCGACCGCTGCAGGGGCCGACGCCGTCGCGTCGGAGACGGCTCCTGCATCGAGGGCGGACCCGCCATCGCTGCTGGGCGCCGCGTCACCGCCCGACGCATCGCTCCCGACCGCTCCGGCTTCCAGAGCGCCGGTATCGCCGCTCGCGGCACCGTCGCTCATGGACGCCGCATCCCCGCTCGAACCCGAGTCGGTCTGGGCCGCCGCCTCGACAATGGCCATCGCGTCACCCGCCGCCCCGTCGCCGCTGACGCCCGCGTCGGCCGTTACCGGGGTGCTCACCGCACCATAGTCGGTGATCCTGAAAATCTTGCACGGAATGGTCGGCGGGCTGAACGTGATGGAATCATTGGGCGCCGCAAACGGCGTGGCTACGACCGAGGCCGCCCCAGAGCGCCATGCGCACTCGCCCCCTGCGTCCTGCGCCGCATCACCCGCCGCCGCACCAGAATCAGTGCCCGTCCCTGTGTCGCCGGACGCCCCTGCGTCCCCGGAAGAGACGTGCTTTGAATCATCGGACGAGCAAGCTGCCGAGCTGAGCACCGCGGCAATGAGGAGCGACCTTTGGTAATGACGCATGGCGTGATTCTCCGTCCACTTTTTATTTTAGTCCGCGACCCGCGGCGCGCACACGGTACGTCGCCCCGTCCGTCTTGTCTCTATCGAAGCGCGTCGTGAAGGCCGCACCGCCCCAGTCGCGGAGGTCTTTCGCAGTATGGCGCCTCATTGCATTAAGTTTTGTTTCCGTCATTGCCCGGGAAAAGACGGCAACGAGGAGAGTGCGGGATCTCTCGCCCGGAGAAGTTGCTCCAAACCGCGTCCGTCAGGACAAGGTTGTTGACCAGCCAGTAGCAGCGGAGCTCGCGTGCGGCTCCGGAAGGACGCCAAGCTCACGTGCCTCCGCGGCAATAAGACGTTCCTCAGTGGATCGCTCATCCTTCCTTCCGGCCGGTATACTGCAGCGCGAAATGGGTCATCTCCTGACGAGCGGTGCCGATCTTCTCGGCGCGCTCCGCGCTGCACCCTGCACGGCAAAGGCCCGGGGCAGGCTCGACGGCCTCCGCGAAGGCAGCGTGCAACCAAACATCGGAATGGCTCCGGCTCTTTCGTGGGCTGGCCTCGCTGTCGCTCTCGCGGCCACGTTATCTGGGTGCACCTCGGCAAACCGGCCCGGTGGCGGCGCCGCGGACGCGGACGCACCGGATGCGCGTGCACCGCTACCAAGCGAACCGGGCGACGGCGGGTGCCAGGCTGATCAGCTCACGTGCGAAAACGGGTGCCTCCCGATCAATGACATCCACGCGTGCGGGGATTGCCGAAACGACTGCTCACGCTATGCAAACGTCAGCGCGTCGGCGCTCACGTGCCAGGACGGCCAGTGTTCCTACCGCTGCGCGGACGGCTACGCCGACTGCGTCGACTCGGGAACGGGCTGCACGACTTCTCTGTCCTCGAGCGCGAGCTGCGGCGCGTGCGGCGCGAGCTGTCCCGCGATCACTCCCTTGTGTGGCCCCAGCGACGACGCCGGGGCGCCCGCCTGCGTCTCCGCTTGCGCAGGGCGCGCACCCACACCCTGCAGCGGCGCGTGCGTTGACCTCGCCACGGACCGCGACAATTGCGGCGCCTGCGGGCATGGGTGCTCGGGGGGGGATTGCAACGCAGGGCAGTGCCAGCCGGTGATCATCGCTTCTGGACAGAACGCCCCTTACGGCATCGCCGTCGACGCGACGGGAGTGTATTGGACGAATCAGGGCGGCACCGGGGCCAGCGGGAAAGTGATGAAATGCGCGATCGCGGGCTGCCCGCTCGGGCCCCGCGTGCTTGCCTCGGCGCTCGTATCGCCGAATGAAATCGCGGTGCGCGGAGGGTACGTCTACTGGGTGAACGAAGGTTATGGCAGCGACGGCTCGGTCGCCAAATGCAACGTAGACGGCTGTCCAGCGGGCCCGACGCTGCTCGCAGTAGGCCAGAACACCCCGTATGGGATCGCCGTTGACGACTCGAGTGTTTACTGGACCAACGATTACGGTCCAGGAAGCGTCATGAAATGCGGAGTGGCCGGTTGCAACCAGCAGCCGCTGCTCGTCACGTCCGTCGATTTCCCGGCCGGCCTCGCCACCGACGGGGTGAGCTTGTATTGGGCAATCGACTTCAGTCCCGGCAGCGTCATGGCGTGTGCAACAGGGGGTTGCGCGCAGCCGACCGCCCTGGCCTCCGGGCTGAACAATCACTTCTGGATCGCGACTGACGGCGTGAGCGTCTACTGGACCGGCGGCGCAGGCGCGGGGAGCGACGGGACAGTGCTGAAATGCGCGGTGACCGGGTGTGCCCAGCCCGTTGTGGTCGCGACGGGGCTTGCGAACCCGTCTGCGATTGCCGTGGACTCGACCGACGCCTACTGGACTGGGGGCGGGCTGACCGGCCACTCCGGAACAGTGATGAGGTGCGCGACTGCTGGCTGTACCGAACCTACGGTCATTGCGACAGGTCAGAACGGTGCCACGGGTATCGCACTCGACTCGAGGAACGTCTACTGGACCAATCTTTCGGGAACCGTTATGCGCGTGTCGAAGTAGTCGGCTCCGCTCCCCCTTGATGCGGGTGAACAAGCGCGTGAGGATGCAGCGTGTGAAGCACGACAGCCAAGCACCGACAGGGACACGCGCCCGCCGACCGGCGGCGAAGATCGAGCTCAACGTCCATCCGAAAGCGACTGCCTTGGGCCGGACGGTACGCGTGACGTGCGCTCGTTGCCGCGTTGCGTGGCCAGTTGTGGCGGCGTTGGTAACGACTATCGGGTGCGCGCGAGCGCAGGCTCAACCTCCGTTCCGCGGCCCGCCGTCCGTCGCGCTCGGCGCGGCGCCTCCAGCGCAGGAGGATGGCGGCGGCGCGATGGCGTCCGCATCGGCGAGGCGACCTGAAGCCACATACCCACCGGCATTCTTGGACGTCGAGGTGGCGGGCCAGCCGTTGCGAATGGCCTATCGCGACGTAGGACGCGAGGGGCCCGGCCAAAAGCCGGTCATCCTGCTGTTGCATGGAAAGAACTTTTCCGGCCTGTACTGGGAGCCGACCATACGCGAGCTGGTGGCCAGAGGCTTTCGCGTCATCGCTCCCGACCAGATCGGTTTCGGCATGTCCTCGAAGCCGGCGATTCAATACTCCTTTCATTTGCTCGCCACCCTAACCGCGCGATTGCTCGACCACCTCGGGATCTCCAAGGTCTCGGTCATCGGTCACTCGATGGGCGGAATGCTTGCCGTGCGGTTCGCACTCATGACGCCGGAGCGCGTCGCAAGGCTCATCCTGGAAGACCCGATCGGCCTGGAGGACTACCGAACTCTCGTCCGTTACACGTCCGTCGACGAGCAGTTTCGTGAAGAAGTTGCGGCGACTCGTGCGTCCATTCAGGCGTACCAGAAAAATTATTACGTAACCTGGCGCCCAGAGTACGAGCTCTATGTCGACGACCAAGCGCAGTGGCTGGGCACCGGAGAATGGCCTCGCGTCGCGGTGGCGGGCGCGTTGACCTACGACATGATCTATACCCAGCCTGTTCTGTACGAGCTGGGCCACCTTCGAGCCCCGACCTTGGTGATGGTGGGAGTGAACGACCGGACTGTCGTCGGCAAAGCGAAATTGCCGGACGAGCTGCGCGCCGTCGCCGGAGATTACCCGGAGCTGGGCAAGCGGGCCCACGAGGCAATCGCCGATTCGCGCCTGATCGCGATCCCCGCTTGCGGGCACATTCCACATGTCGAGGCGCACGAAGCGTTCATGACCGCCGTCCTGCAGTGGCTTCGCTGAAAGGACTTCGCCGCGAGGCGGTGACGGAGGCTGCCGCGACCCAAGAGGATCCGCGCCTCGCATCCGTCTCCTGTAGTCGGGCACGTCGACAGCACCGGCGTGAACCCGAAGGGCCGGCCAGAGCTGCGTCGTGTGCCACCTACCTGTGGGCCCGGGCCTTAGGCCGCGCAGCGAATGAGCCGTTCTAGTCTGAGACGATACTGGCAGAGAGGCTGGCTTACGCACGAGCGCGAGCAACCCGCGCCAGCGAGCCCGCGCTCCACCACGCGCAAGGACGACGAATGCCGGCCCGCCCAGTGACCCAGCGACGAACCCGAGTCAGGTGAATACGACCGCCCTGGACTATCCCGATTGGCTGTCCCTCCGATGGTTGCAGACTTTACGTAAGCAGCGAATCAGCGGCAATTCGCACGTTTACGTGGCGACGCGCCCGATGTGAAGAGCGGTGAAGAGCGAACGAGGCGTTTGTGCGGCAATGGATTACGAACGGCAGTCGAACATCTCCGTGTGTGTCTAATGACCAGATCCGGAAGTGAACAACTCGAGAATACATGGCAAGCCGGTGGCCGCCGGAGCTTGGAAGGCTATATTTCTCGTGGTTTGACCCCGCTCCGCCTACCGAGATCGTCCCTGTCATTGGGACGCTATTTGCTTTTTGACGAGTTCGCTGCCGGCGGCATGGCTTCCGTTCATTACGGTCGGCTCAGCGGCACCAGCGGTTTTTCCCGCGTCGTGGCCATCAAGCGACTACACGCGAATTTTGCCAAGGATCCCGAGTTCGTCTCGATGTTCCTCGACGAGGCCCGCGTCGTGGCTCGCATACGGCATCCGAATGTCGTCCCCTGCCTCGATGTCGTGACCACCGAGGGCGAGGTCTTCCTCGTGATGGAGTACGTACATGGTGAGTCGCTCGCCAAAGTCTGGCGTTCGATGTGCGCGGCGGATCGCCACCTCGACCCCCGCATCGCGGCCACCATCATGAGCGGCGTATTGCAAGGGCTGCACGCCGCGCACGAAGCGACGGGGGAGCACGGCGAGTCGCTGCACATCGTGCATCGTGACGTGTCACCGCAGAACATTCTCGTCTCCGTCGATGGCGCCGCGCGGGTGCTCGATTTCGGCGTAGCCAAGGCGGCGGGCCGAGTGCACACGACGCAAGAAGGGCACATCAAGGGCAAGCTGGCGTACATGCCGCCCGAGCAACTGCACGGAACGCCGGTGACGCGAACGGCGGACGTCTACGCGGCGGCGGTGGTTCTGTGGGAGCTCCTCACCGGCCAACGGGCGTTCCGGCGCGAGCACGAGGCTGCAATCATCGCCGCCATACTCTCGGAGACGCTTCGTCCGCCGAGCCAGGTCGCCCCTCACGTTCCGGCGGCCTTCGACCGGGTCGTCATGCGCGGGCTCGATCGCAACCCGCAACTCCGATATTCGACCGCCGAAGAAATGGCGCACGATCTGGAGCAGTGCGCGGGGACGGCCTCGATGTCGGAGGTAGGTCAGTGGGTCGACTCCTACGCGCACGACGACCTGGCGCGGCGCGCGCGACGCATAGCCGCGATCGAGGTCGCCCCGGTGGGTCCGGACGCAGAGGCCGCGCGCACCGCCGCCGATGACACTCCGACCAAACCCGCTTGGAAGCGGCCCGCGAACCCGTCTGCCGACGGACCTTCCGGGATCTCGCGCGTCGCCGTCAGCTCGACGGTCAGGCGCCTGCGACGTCGGGGGCGCGCCGCGCTGCTGACGGTGGCGTCGGGTGTCCTCGCGCTCGTGACTCTGTTTGCGTTCATGGGCGAGGGCCGCCACGACCATTCGGCATCGACGCCACGCGCTGACCTGCCCGGTGCGGGGGTCGATCCGCGAGTCGCCGTGACGCTTCCGCAGCCCCAGAATCCATCACCGGCGCCGACATCGGTTACGGTCGCGCTGCCCTCCCTAGTTAATCCGCCGCTTGTCGGTCCGGCGCCGGGCAACCCATCGCCAGCCGACCCGCGGCCCACGAGCTCTCCCCGGGCTGCGCACACCGCTGGGTCCCCGCACGCGACGAGGAGCGACTGCGACCCGCCGTTCACGATCGATCAACGTGGTCGCAAGCACTACAAGTCCGCGTGTCTCTGATGGCGAGAGGTCACAATAAAATGACGCATCGACGCGGCTCCCCCTTTTGCGCAACGATATCCTTGCTCGGCGTCTGCTCCGTCGCGCTCGTCGCCGTGCCGGCGCAGGCCGCTGAGCAAAACGAGAAGGAACAGTGCATCAATGCGGCCGAGCGGGGCCAGCAGCTTCGCGATGACGGCAAGCTTCAGCTGGCGCATCGCGCCTTCGCTCACTGCGCACGTGATGCCTGTCCCGCCGTGGTCAAGACCGACTGCGCGCAGTGGCTGCGGGAAATCGACGAGAAGACCCCTACTATCGTTTTGAAAGCGCACGACGAGGCCGGGGTCGAGCTGACGAACGTCATCGTCGTCATGGACGACAGCTCCATCGCGGCGACGCTCGACGGCAAACCCATTCCCGTCGATCCGGGCGAACACCTTTTTCATTTCGAGGCTTCTGGCGCTCCTGCAGTCGAGCAGCGCCTCGTCATCCGACCCGGCGAGCACGACCGCTTGATTCAGGTGACGCTCGTCACCCCAGCGGCCGTGGTCTCTGCCGCGACGGCCCCTGCGCAGGTCGCGCTGGCGAGCGTACCGGCTTCGGCAGCCGTCGATGAGCCGTCTACCCCCCCGGTGACCGAGTCCCCGGCCAGAACTCGTCTTCCGATACCGCTCGCCACCTGGATCCTCGGTGGCGTGGCGGTCGCCGCCTTCGGGACCGAAGCCTACGTGGGCCTTACCGCCCTCAACCAGCGCAACACGGACCTCGCCCCTGGCGGATGCAGTCCTCACTGCGGATCTTCGGAGAAGAGCTCCATCCAAACCCGCTTCGCCGTCGCGGACGTGTCGCTCGGCATCGGCTTGTTGTCGGCGGGGCTCGCTGCCTACTTTTTCTTCACCTCCAAGCAATCTCCCGCGTCCGTCGCCTTCGGTTTTGTGCCGGGACCAGGCAGTGGCGTCGGCACGGTCGGCGCTCGCTTCTGAGCGCGGCGCGCGGGTGCCATCGCGGCTCGAGACGGTCCGCTCGGCGCGGTAGGCCATGGACGCGACGACACGGGGCACGACCGACGTGCTGTGCGCCTTCCCTCACAGCGTCGCAGCGGAGAAACACGCTCCCACGTCTTGCGACGAAAACGCGTCTGGAAGGCCCTTTTCTCTTTGGCGCGAATCGTCGAATGCCGTTGTACAGATTATGGGCTCGACGCAAAAGGGCACGGACCGCGAGCAGCCGGCTGCGATGGCTCTGTCGTTCACTCCAACGAATCGGGCGTCCGCGTCGAGGCTGTTGCTTACAAGCGCCCTACTCGCGTCCGTCACTGCCGCTGGCACCGCAGGGGCCGAGGCCGCAACGTATCAAACGCACGGAGTCGCGGACGCGGATCACGCGCCGAGCCGCCCCGAGCCTCGCCACCGTAGCTTTGGGCTCGACATGGATCTCGGCGTCCCGGACGGCGCTGCCCTCGGTCTCGTCGTGCGACCGCACTTCGAGTGGCTGCGCCTCGGCGCCGCCGTCACCCATAACGGGATGGCGGCTGGCGGCCGCCTCGGCGTCACGCTCGACCCCATTTCGTTCCCCATCGCGCCGACGTTCACCGCGGAAGGGGGGCACTACTGGGAAGGCCGACTTCCGTTGGTCGGCAACTCGCCTTCTATCGGATACAACTACGCCAATCTCCACCTCGGCATGGAGGTCGGTAACCGCGCAACGTTCCGCTTCTTCTTGCGCGGCGGCGTCTCCTGGGTCGACGTCAGCACTGCACACTTTCAAAATGTGACCGGCGGCGCTCGCTCAGGAATCGGCGACCCTTCGTACAGCGGCTGGCTGGCCCCTTCGGGCAAGCTCGGCTTCTCCGTTTATTTCTGAGGCACTATCCACATGAAAACGACGATCATCGGTTCATTCGTACTCGCGTGTGCGGCCTGCACCAATGGGCAAGGCGAAGTAGACGTCACGGCGTCAACGGCATTGACGTTCCCGGCTGCACCGGCGGCCGCACAGCGGCTCGCCGCCTCGCTGGATTCGGTGACCACGGATACCGTCGTGACGCTGGATTTGAAAAAGGACCTCGCTTCGCTGAGTGACCTCGGCACGCTCAGCGTCTCGGGATCGGCGAGTGCGCTCTCCGGGGCCGATCTCGCCTACCTCCGTCACATCAAGGCCACCGTCGCCGCGGCCGACGGTTCGATGCCTGAGCAGCTACTGTGCGACGTCGACGTGCCGCGCAACGCGACGACGATGGGTCTGCCCTTGTCGATCGGTGACTCGGAAGTGCTCAGCTACCTTAAGGAAGGCAAGGTAAGTCTCCACTTTTTCGTCACTGGAACCGTCGCCGACAAACCGCTCACGCTGACTCACACGTTGATTGCCCACATGAACGTGGCCGTGCAGCGATCCGTCGTGAAGCTCTGATTATTGGCCCGCGCTGCGGAGTGCGCTGCAGCTCGGGCCAATCTCGGGCGGGGGTCACTGCCGCCGCAACCCGGTCGAGTTCGTAAGCAGCATTTCACGCACGGCGGCCGCGCGCTCACGTGCCACGGGGACGTGCACCCCTCGTCCCGCGTCGGCGACCCCCGCTCCGACGAAGAGCTTCGTCTCGTGCCCGTCGCGTTCGAGCTCCTTGATGTGCATCGAGTTCACGAGCCAATTGCGATGCACGCGAACGAAGGCTCGGCCGAAGGAGCTCTCCACCGCCGCCAAGGAGAGGTCTACGTCGAACGTGCCGTGGGTGGTGTGCACGAAGGTGAGGCGGTCCGCGGCCTCGAACGCCCAGATCTCCATCGGCTCCAGAAAAACCAGACTGCGCTTGCGACGGGCTACGATCCGCCACGGTCCCCGGGCAGGGGCTGGGACAGCGACGGCGCGACGCTGATGCAGTCGACGAAGGCACTGCACGACCCGTTCTTCGTTGAACGGCTTCAGCAAGTAATCGACCACGCCGAGATCGAAGGCCTCGAGCGCGTGCTCGTCATGAGCTGTGGCCAAAACGAACATTGGACAGTGGACCGAACCGTTTAAGGCGCGCACGAGCGACAGCCCCGTCTGCGTTCCCGACGCTCCGTCGAGCTGCACGTCCACGAATGCCACCTCGACGCCTATGCGCGACGTGTCACCCTCCAGCGCCTGGCGCGCCTCTTCCATGCCTCCCACCGCGCCCACTACCTCGGCTAGTCCCGAAGACTCGAGAAGCTCCACGAGGTAGTTGCGCGCGGGCCACTCATCCTCGACCACGAGCGTACGGAGGCGCGGCGACGAAGGGCTGGCCATCTCAGCGAGACTCGCGCGTCGCCCGGGCGACTTGGACGATGGATCGCGTGCCTTCACTCGATGATTCGATGCGAAGCGAGGAACGCTGAGCCTGTAGCTCGAGTCGGCGCCTCACTGCTAGCAGCCCGAAGGCGCCCGCCCGCACGTCTGCGTCGGGCATCCCCGGACCGTTGTCCTCCACGACGCAGACGAGCGTGCCCTGCCCATCGAGCGATGCCCGCACCGTCACCCGGCCCGCGCCGTCGCCGCGCCGCAACGCACCGTGTGTGACCGCGTTCTCGACGAGGGGCTGCAGTAGCAGGCGGGGGAGCGGCACGTGCTCGCAGCCGGGCGCGATCTCCCACTCGAAGCGGAGCACACCGCGGTGGCGCGCTTCGAGGATCTGCGCGTAACGCCGCAACCAGGCAATCTGCTTGTCGAGGGGCTGGAGCTCGCCCCGCTCCTGCACGGCGTCGCGCAAGAGATCGCCCAGGCAGACGAGGAGCCGTCGCGCCTCCCGCGGTTCCTCGGTGACGAGCGCGGCGATGGCGTTCAGCGTGTTCAGCATGAAGTGCGGTTCGAGGTGAGCTCGCAGGCTCGCGAGCTCGGCCCCGCTCTGGACCTGTTGCGCCTCCAGCGCCCGTACCCGTGCGCTCTCGACCGCAAAGGGATAGACGAACGCGAGCGCCCAAACACCGAAGTAGAGCTGCGCGTTGAGAATTCCGAACAGGGCGGAGCGCGTGAACGTGATGCCGTTCGGGTAATGAAGGCCCACCTCGGGAACGCGCCTCGCCGCCGCACCATAGAGTAAGCCGAAGCCACAGCCGATCACCGTCGCAATGCCCACGCCCGTCGCGAGGCCCTGGGCAGCCGACAGCCGGCGCCTGATTGACCGACCGAAAGCGGCCGAAAGAGCCAGCATCAAGATCGGGAGCTCGAAGGACATGAACACGAGCCGCGCGAGCACGCGAGCGCTGTCGCGCCCGGCCACGAGGTCGGTTGTCAGCTGCAGGGCGATCACGCCGACCACGACGGCGATGCCGAGGACGCTGCGCAGCGGGAGCACCGGCAGTGTTCGGCCAGCGGAAGGACCGACACCTGCGGGTGCCCCAGCGCATTCGCCGTCCGCGAGAGTGCGATGACTTGCCGCCGCTGTCGGGACTGCCATGGGCAGAGGGTACCGCGCGGGCCGTCGGCGTGCGTGGCTGCCCGTCCGAACGTGACGGCGCCTCGTCGGAGGAAACCCACTGTTCGTCGCTTGAGGTACTGTGCTCTGCACGCAACCGGCACCCTTGAGCAGAGAACAATCCATGGCCTCCCCTCGCTCGCTGGCGCTTGTCGCGCTCGCAGGCGCCGCAGCCGCGACGGTATCGGTAGCCGTCCGGGCCGCGCCGACCGACGCGCCCGCGGTCGCTTCCCGGGGTTCCGACGAGGTGCCTGCGGGACGGCCGCCAACCCCACCCGAGAGCTCGCTTCGGGTGGTGACACTCGCCGAAGTCGAGCGCACCGCCGACGCGCAGCAGCCGCAGATTCTCGTGGCACGTGCCGTCACCCACGGAGCCGAAGCGCAGGCAGAGCAGGTGCGCGCGCCCCTCTTGCCACAGCTCGACGGCAGCGCGGCGTATACGCGTCAAACGGGAAACTTCGTGGCCCGCCCCGGCGTGTTGCCCTCGACTACGGCTTCCCCCAACTGGTCGGTTTCGACCTCGTTCGATTACTGGAATTTCGGCGTGACGGGGACGCAGCTGATTTACGATTTTGGCCAGGCGTGGCAGCGTTATCGCGCCGCCGAGGCGACGGTCGACGCCGATCGCTCCATGGAAGGAGCCACCCGCCTGCAGATCCGCTTTGCCGCTCGCCGCGCATATTTCGCGGCGCGCGCGACGAGGGAGTTGGTTGGCGTCGCGCGGGATACCGTCGGCCAGCAGGAGCGGCATCTCCAGCAAGTGCAGGCTTTCGTGCAGGTAGGGACGCAGCCCGAGATCGCGCTGGCCCAGCAGCGCGCCGCCCTCGCCAACGCGAGAGTTCAGCTCATCACGGCGCAGAATAACTACGAAACGGCGAAGGCTCAGCTGAACCAGGCAGCCGGCATTCCCGGCGGCACGGACTACGACGTAGGCGACGAGGTGCTGCCAGCCGTCGACGACGAAGAGCAGCCGCTCGAGGTGCTCGTGAGCAAGGCGATCGCCGCGCGCCCCGAGCTGGCCACGATCGCGCGGCAGCGCGGAGCTCAAGAAGCCATTCTGAGCTCCGTCAGGGGCGGCTACGGCCCGACGATCTCGGCCGCTGCAGGCGCGAGTGAGCAGGGCACGTCGCTCGATCGGCTGGTTCCCAACTGGAACGCGGGCGTGCTCCTCAACTGGCCATTCTTCCAGGGAGGGCTCACGCGAGGACAGGTGCACCAGGCGGAGGCCGGGCTCGAGAGCCTCGACGCGCAGAGGACGCTGGAGGAGCTGCAGGTGCGACTGGAAGTCGACTCCGCCCGGCTGGGCCTTCGTGCGGCGAAGGCGACGATTGGCGCCGCCCAAGAGGCCGAGACGAACGCGCGCGAGCAGTTGCGCCTTGCCGATCAGCGCTACGCGACCGGAGTGGGCGGCATCCTCGAGCTGAACGACGCGCAGCTCGCCTACACGGCGGCGGCCGCGCAGATCGTGCAGGCACACTACAGCCTTGCTACGGCCCGGGCCCAGCTGCTGGGGGCCCTGGGGCGGCGATGACCACGCCGCCGATACCTACCATTGCGGCGGACGACCCGCCGGCCAGCGTCCCCCCCGGGCGACGGGTCGAGCCGAAGAGCACCGCGCGCATGACGCTCCTCGGGCTGCTCGTGGTCGTCCTCATCGCCTATGGGGGCTGGACGTGGTGGGCGCGCTCGCGCGCTGCCCAGGCAGACGCCGCCGCCGCCGCAAGGGCCGCGAGCGACCGGATCATCCCCGTTTTGACGGCGTTCGTCGCGCAGCGGGACGTACCCGTCTGGCGGGAGGGTCTGGGGAGCGTCGTCGCCTTCTACACCGTCACCGTGAAGCCCCAGGTCGACGGGCGGCTCGAAAAGGTCCTCTTCGCCGAAGGACAGCAGGTCAAGAAGGGCGAGGCGCTCGCCCAGATCGACGCCCGACCATTCGCCGTGCAGCTGCGGACGGCCGAGGCCACGCTCGCACGCGACGTGGCGACGCTCCGGAATGACCAGGTCAATCGAGAACGGTACCGGACGCTGAGCGCGCAACATCTGATCCCCGAGCAACAGCTCACCGACCAGGACACCACTGTCGCTCAGCTCGAAGCACAGGTGCACGGAGACCAGGCGCAGGTCGACGCCGCGCGCCTCAACATGGATTATGCGCGGATCACGTCGCCGATCGATGGCGTAACGGGAATGCGGCTCGTCGATCCCGGCAACATCGTCCATGCGTCCGATCCGAACGGCCTGGTCATCGTCACCCAGCTGGACCCGGTCGCCGTCCTCTTCACGCTGCCGGAGGACGACCTGCCCGCCATCACCCGCGCTCGCGCGGAGGCGGCGACCGTGGGCGAACGGTGGGACGGCACGCCGGGGCGGGTCGCGCCGGAAGAGACCGCGAGCACAGCGGGTGCCCAGGGGGCGCTCGTCGTCGAGGCTCGAAGCCGCGACGGCGACAACGCCCTCGGGCAGGGAAAGCTGACGGTCATCGACAACCAGATCAACCAGTCCACGGCGACGGTACGTTTGAAAGCGATCTTCGCGAACCCCAGGCAAGCGCTTTGGCCCAACCAATTCGTGAGGGCGCGCCTTCGCTTGGCAACGCGCCGCAACGCGATCGTGGTGCCCGCCGCGGCCGTCCAGCGCGGCCCTCAAGGTCCGTTTGCATACGTCGTCGATTCCGACGCGAGGGCCGCCGTTCGCCCCGTCGTGGTCGACTCCCTGGAAGGCGAGCTTGCTATCATCGCCCGCGGCCTATCGCCTGGCGAGCAGGTGGTCGTCGAGGGGCAGGCTCAACTTCGACCGGGGAGCAAGGTGTCCCCGAAGGCGGCGCCCAGCGCTGCGACGGTGCAGTCGACGACCCGCGACGAGAGGACACCATGAGCCGTGGCGTGTCCGAGCCGTTCATCCGGCGGCCGGTCGCGACGACGCTGCTGATGGCGGGCCTGCTCCTTGTGGGGCTCCTCGCGTTCGGACAGCTGCCCGTTTCGGCGCTGCCGCAGGTGGATTACCCCACGATCGTCGTGTCGACGTATCTGCCGGGCGGCAGCGCGGAGACGATGGGCACGGCTGTGACCACGCCGCTCGAGCGTCAGTTCGGCCAGATGCCCTCCCTCGCGCAGATGACCAGCGTTTCGAGCTTCTCGTACTCGCAGATCACCCTCCAGTTCGATCTCGATCGCAGCATCGACGCCGCACAACAGGACGTTCAGGCGGCCATCAACGCCGCTTCGAGCCTACTGCCCCGTCAGCTTCCCACGCCACCGACGTACTCGAAGAGCAACCCCGCCGACCAACCGATCCTCACCCTTGCCGTCAGCTCGAAGGTGCTGCCACGCGAGCAGGTGGACGACTACGCCGATTCGATCTTGGCCCAGCGCGTGTCGCAGCTCGCCGGTGTGGGCCTGGTGACCATCAATGGCGGGCAAAAGCCGGCGGTTCGGGTGCAGGTCGACCCGCAGGCGCTGGCCGGAACGGGGCTCACGCTCGAAGACGTACGGGCCGTGTTGCTGACGGCCAACGTCAACCAGCCGAAAGGAAGTCTGGACGGGCCGCGCCAGGACTACGCGCTCGCTACGAACGATCAGCTCTTCAATGCGGCCGGCTTCGCACCCCTCGTCCTCGCCTACAAGAATGGTGCGCCGGTGCGACTCGCCGACGTGGCTCATACCGTGGATGGGGTCGAGAACGCAGAGCTCGCGGGCTGGGCCAACGATGACCGTGCCATTATCATCAACATCCAGCGCCAGCCGGGTGCCAACGTCATCCAGGTCGCCGATCGGGTGAAGGCGCTCCTGCCGCAGTTGAAGGGCTCCGTTCCCGCAGGCATAGACATCGCCGTCCTGAGCGATCGCACGGAGACGGTCCGCGCCTCGGTGACCGACGTAGAGCGCACGCTCGCGATCACCGTAGCGCTCGTCGTCGGCGTGATCTTCGTCTTCCTGCGCAACGTCCGCGCAACGATCATCCCGAGCGTCGCGGTGCCGCTGTCGCTCATCGGTACTTTCGGCATGATGTACCTCGTCGGCTACAGCCTCAATAATTTATCGTTGATGGCGCTGACGATCGCTACCGGCTTCGTGGTGGACGACGCGATCGTCATGATTGAGAACATCGCTCGTTACATCGAGGCCGGTGACCGGCCGTTCGAGGCGGCGCTGAAGGGGGCGGGCCAGATAGGCTTCACCATCGTCTCACTGACGGTCTCGCTGGTAGCCGTTCTGATTCCTCTGCTCTTCATGGGTGGGCTCATCGGCCGACTTTTCCGCGAGTTCGCCGTGACGCTGGCGGGGGCGATAGTCGTCTCGGCGGTCCTGTCGTTGACGTTGACGCCCATGATGTGCGCGCACCTGCTTCGCCCCGAACCCCCGGGGCGCAGACGAAGCAAGCTGTATCGCTGGTCGGAGCGCGCGTTCGAGAGCGCGTTGGCCATGTACGATCGAGGGCTCCGCGTCGTCCTCGTCCGCCAGCGCACGACGCTCTTCGTTACCGTCGCCACATTGGGCGTGACGATCGTGCTCGCCCTCGCAGTACCGAAGGGGTTCTTCCCCCAGCAGGACACCGGGATGATCCTGGGCGTCACGCACGCCGCCCCGGACACGTCTTTTTCGAAGATGATGGAGCTGCAGCGCGCGATCGCGGACGTTGTCCTGTCGGACCCCGACGTGCAGAGCGTGGCGTCGTTCATCGGCTCCGATGGCACCAACCCGACCACCAACAGCGGGCGTCTATCCATCACGTTGAAGCCCCGCGATCAGCGCGGCAGCGTCGCCGCGATCGTGGCGCGCCTCACGCCGAAGGCGGCGAACATCGCCGGCGCGGAAGTCTATTTTCAGCCGGTGCAGGACCTCGGCATCGACAGTCGCGTCAGCCGCACGCAGTACCAGTACACGCTCGAATCGGCCGATCCCGACGCGCTGGCGACGTTCGCGCCGAGGCTGGTGGCGGAGCTGCGGAAGGAGCCCGCGTTGCGGGACGTGGCAAGCGATCAAGAGACCGGGGGGCTGCAGGTCTCGTTGACCATCGATCGCGACACCGCCTCGCGCCTCGGCATCTCGCCGCAGGTCATCGACGACACACTTTATGACGCCTTCGGGCAGCGCCAGGTCTCGACCATTTTCACGCAGCTCAATTTGTACCGAATCATCCTCGAAATTCAGCCCGAGATGGCCGGAACCGCCGATGCTCTGAAGCACCTCTTCGTGCGCACGACGGCCGGCGACGCGGTGCCCCTTCAGAGCATGGTGCACTACGCGGCGGTCTCCGCTCCTCTCGCGACCAACCATCAGGGGCAGTTTCCCGCCGTGACGATCTCCTTCAATTTGGCCGATGGCCAATCGCTCGGGGCCGCGGTCGCGACGATCCGGTCGGCCCAAGCGCGCGTCGGTCTACCAGCGACGGTGCGCGCCGACTTCGCCGGCGCCGCGCGCGCGTTCAACGAATCACTGGCGAGCGAGCCGCTCTTGATCCTCGCCGCCGTGGTCACGGTCTACATCGTTCTCGGCGTTCTGTACGAGAGCTACATCCATCCGATCACCATCCTCTCGACGTTGCCCTCGGCAGGCGTTGGCGCCCTCCTCGCGCTCTTCGTCTCCAGGACCGACTTCAGCGTTATCGCCCTGATCGGGATCATCCTCCTCATTGGGATCGTGAAGAAGAATGCCATTATGATGATCGATTTTGCGCTGGAGGCGGAGCGCGACCATGGCCTAACGCCGGCAGACGCCATTCATCAGGCGTGTCTCCTGCGGTTCCGGCCGATCATGATGACGACCATGGCTGCGCTGCTGGGCGGCGTCCCGCTCGCGCTCGGGAGCGGGATGGGCTCGGAGCTGCGACGGCCTCTCGGGATTACAATCGTGGGAGGTCTCCTGATTTCGCAGGTGCTCACGCTCTACACGACGCCCGTCGTATACCTCTATATGGACCGGGCGGGGCGATGGCTCTCGCGTTCGGCGCGGCGTCCAAAGAGCGTCGCCGAGGTCGCGACGTGAGCCTGTCGGCGGTCGTCGTCAGGCGACCGGTAGCGACTGCGTTGCTCGCGGCCGGCGTGCTCCTCGCGGGTCTGCTCGCGTACGTGCGCCTGCCTGTCGCGCCGCTTCCGCGTGTCGACTTCCCTACGATCCAGGTCAGCGCGACTCTGCCGGGAGCGAGCCCCGAGACGATGGCCTCGTCGGTCGCAACGCCGCTCGAACGACGGTTCGGCCGGATCGCGGGAATGACCGAGATGACATCGATGAGCACCCACGGCGGGACATCGATCACGCTTCAATTCGAGCTGGATCGAAACGTCGACGCGGCGGCCAGAGACGTGCAAGCCGCGATCGCGGCGGCGGGTGGCGAGCTTCCGCCCAATCTGCCGCTCAAGCCGACGTACCGGAAGGTGAACCCCGCGGATTCCCCCATCCTCATCATCGCGCTGAGAAGCGCGACGTTGCCGCTGGCGCAGGTGTTCGACGCGGCCAACACGGTACTCGCCCAAAAGATCTCGCAGGTCCGCGGCGTGGGACAGGTGACGGTGGGCGGGGGGCAGCAGCCTGCGGTGCGAATTGAGGTCGATCCCGCCGCGCTCGCCGGTATGGGCATAGCCCCCGCCGACGTTCGCAGCAGCGTCGCGGCGAGCACAGTCGACGAAGCGAAGGGGTCGATTTCAGGCAGACAGGCGGCATCGATCAACGCCAACGATCAGCTCTTCGGCGCCGAGGCGTACGGCAGGGTCGTCGTCGCCCGCAACGGCGGAGTGACAAGAGCGCTGAGCGACGTCGCAACGGTCTTCGACGACGTCGAGAACAACCGCGTCGCCGGCTGGGCCGACGGAAAGCGCGCGGTGCTACTCATGATCCGCAAGCAGCCGGACGCCAACATCATCGACACCAACGAGCGCGTGCTCGCGCTCCTGCCGCAGCTCGCGGCGTCGATCTCGCCCGCCATCGAAATCGAGGTCAGCAGCGATCGCACTCAAACCATTCGAGCGTCCGTCACCGACGTCGAGCGAACGCTGCTCCTCAGCGTCGTGCTGGTCGTCGCGGTCGTTTTTGCCTTTCTGCGCTCGGGACGGGCCACGCTCGTCCCGGCGGTCGCCGTCCCGGTCTCCCTTATGGCGACCTTTGCCGTGATGTGGCTGCTCGACTACAGCGTGGACAACCTCTCGCTGATGGCGCTCACGATTTCGACGGGCTTCGTGGTGGATGACGCCGTGGTCGTAACCGAGAACATCACCCGAGCCATAGAACGCGGCGAGACGCCCATGCGCGCGGCGCTCGTTGGCACCGACGAGATCGCATTCACGATCATCTCGATTACCTGCTCGCTGCTCGCCGTGTTCGTGCCCATCTTGCTGATGGGCGGCATCGTCGGGCGCCTCTTCCGTGAGTTTGCGGTGACCCTGAGCGTCGCGGTCGCGACCTCGGCGGTCGTTTCGCTCACGCTGACGCCCATGATGTGCGCCCGCGTCTTGCGCGATCCGCGTCACCGGAAACACGGGCCAACGTATCGCGCGTCCGAGCGAGCGTTCGCTGCCCTGCTTTCGTTCTACGAGTCGGGGCTGCGCTGGGCCCTGCGCCACCGCGTCACGATGCTCGTCGCGACGGTCGCGACGGTGGCGCTGAACGTGGCGCTCTTCTTCGTCGTACCCCCTGGTCTCTTTCCGCAGCAAGACTCGGGACTGCTGACGGCGACGACCGAGGCCTCGCAGGACATCTCGTTCGCCGCGATGGGGCACTTGCAAACCCAGGTGAACGATGTGCTGAGCGGAGATCCCGACGTCGAGCATTACGTCTCGTTCATCGGCTCGGGTGGTTTCGGCACGGGCAACACCGGCTCGGCGTTCATCACGCTCAAGAGCAAGCCGCCGCGAGCTGCGACCGCGGACGAGATCGCCGCTCGCCTCCGCGTGAAGCTGTCCCGCATCGAAGGCGTCAACACGTATGTGCAGTCCCGCCAGGACGTGAACGTCGGTGGGCGAATGAGCCGCACTCAGTATCAGTACACGGTGCAGGACGCGAACTTGGAAGAGCTGCGGCAGTGGACGCCGCGGCTCTTCGAGGCAATGCGGAAACTACCCGCGCTGAGGGACGTAGTCAGCGACCAGCAAAGCGCAGGGCTCCTCCTCACGGTCAACATCGACCGCGACACCGCAGCGCGGCTCGGCGTGACGGCACAAGCGGTGGACGATGCGCTCAACGACGTCTTCGGCCAGCGTCAGATCGCGACCACGTTCACGCAATCGAACGAGTACCACGTCGTCATGGAGGCCGCGGAGCCGTACCGCAGAAGCCCGGATGCGCTCGACGGCGTGTATGTTCGCAGTAGCATGGGCGCGGCAGTGCCTTTGCGCGCGGTATCGACGACCGCCGTGCGGGTGGCCCCCCTCACGGTCAATCACCATGGGCAATTTCCCGCCGTCACGATCTCGTTCAACCTGGCGCCCGGCATCGCGCTGGGACAGGCGGTGAGCGCGATAGAGCGGGCGGCCCTCGACCTCCACGTGCCCACCAGCCTGCACGCCGACTTTCAGGGCACCGCCCAGGCGTTCAAGGCGTCCTTTGCGAACGAGCCAATGCTGATCGCTGCCGCTTTGGCGACGGTGTACATCGTTCTCGGCGTTCTTTACGAGAGCTACGTCCACCCGATCACCATCTTGTCGACGCTGCCCTCGGCGGGAATTGGAGCCCTGCTGGCGCTCCTTCTCTCGGGAGGGCAGCTCGACGTCATCGCCATCGTAGGCCTCTTGCTCCTGATTGGAATCGTAAAAAAGAACGCCATCCTGATGGTGGACTTCGCCATCGAGGCGCAGAGGCGCGACGGCGCCTCGCCGGAGGACGCCATTTTGCGGGCCGGGCTCCTGCGTTTTCGCCCCATCTTGATGACTACCTTCGCAGCGCTTTTCGGGGCCTTGCCCCTGGCGTTCGGCCACGGGCTCGGCTCCGAGCTGCGGCGACCGCTCGGCACGACCATCGTCGGAGGGCTCTTCGCGTCGCAGCTGTTGACGCTCTACACGACGCCGGTCGTGTACCTTGCCTTCGAGCGGCTCCGTTCGCGAAGGAGCACGGGCTCAGCGATGGGGGCTACTGGGCAACGCCCGGCTTCGGCGGGGGGGTATTCACGGGGGTGAGGCACGCGGAGAGGTCGAAAAGCATGAACTCCAGCGCGTCCTCCTGGGGAGAGAGAGGCATGTTCGCGCAATCCGTCGGCACGACGCAGTTCCCGTTGCAGCCACCTCCCTGCAGCTGATTGGCACCGTAGTCACCGGACGAAGCGCTCACGTGCAGGTCGCTGTAAACGACGCGGCCGCAGGGCTTCTCGTTGACGGTGGCGCCGGTCAGCGGGGTGTCGAACGAGAAGTACTCCGTCATGTTTGGCGGAGTCGATAGCGCGTCGCCGACGATCCAAGGCGTCGACGGCGTGTTGGCTACGGTCACGAGCGCGTTGTGGCGTGCGTTGGTGATCGGCAGCTCGCCGGCGGTCAGCGCTCGAACGTTGCCGAGCCAGTCCTTCATGGCCTGCCCCTTCACGAACGGGCCTCCCGTCGGGAGCGTGGTCTGGATGACGGCGTTGATGTTCGACGGCCCTCCCCCGCCGCCTCCCCCGCCTCCGCCACCCCCGTAGCTCTGCGTGCCCTGCCGCCATGAAGCGAGCGGAGGCATGTTCATCGAGAAAGGACCGGTGTTGAACCAGGCGTAATGAAAGTGCGAGGCAAAGACGCGTCCACCAGCGGCTGCGTAGTCGAACAGCGCCTGCTGGTTCATCTGCGTGGTCTCGTGGCCCTCGCACGAGAGGATGGTCACGTCATAAGGCATGAGCGTCGCCTGCGACGCCCAAAGGGCGGTGCCGGGAGGCGACCGTGGAGCGGTGGTCGCCCCGTTGTCGCCCGTGAAAATGTGGATGCGCCCCTGCCCGCCAGGCCCGCCGGTATACTCCGAAGCGTCGATGCCGATGCGGCCGAGCAGGCACTCGAGGGTGTCTGCTCCTCCCGTCGCGATGGCAATACTAGGGATATCGCCTTCGTTGTGGTTCTTCGGCAGTCGCAGGCTCTTGTCCGGCAGCGGATTGTCGGTGCAGGGGGCGACGTTCTGCACGTAAAGTTGCTTGCGCCATTTTCCTACTTGAATGACGAGCGGGATGTTCGGTCCGTTCGGGGCATTTTTGATCGTGAACTTCCCAGCCGCGTCCGTAAGATCGGAAGCGATTGGGCCACCGCTATACAGGTCACCGCAGCTGTAACAGGATGCGCCCGTCATGATGGGGCTCACCGTTTGACTCGGAACGTAAACGGCGATTCCGTAGAGCGGGTTGTGCCCAGCAGGGTCGTAGACCGTGCCACTGATGGTCGTCGAAGCACCGCTGGAGCACGCGGTCACGCACGCGCCGGCCTGTGTGCATTGCGGTGCGCCGTTCGTGCCGCCCCCGTCCCCAGCGAGTGAGCCCTGCACGTTGCCGGAGGGGATCAGGCTGTTGCCCGTGCCCGTGTTGTCGTGCGCACCGCACCCGGATCCCCATGCGAGCGAACCCACCATAGCGACAGCGCTCAGCGAGAAAACGTGACGGGCAATGCGCATGAGAAGGCTCCCTGGGATTAAGGCGACCAGGGTGAGTGTAGCTGGCGAACTGCGAGCCGGTAGCACCGCCATGCAAGCAAAAAGGTTACGATAAAGAGCGGGGCGTTCTGCGTCGTAGGCAGTCCAGCCTCCAGCGCAAGCCTACGTCCGCACAACGCGGAAACGTACGCCCGACCTGATTTTGACGGACGGCCCCCGCCGGCCTAGCTCACGCTGAGCTCGCGGCAGCGCGTGCGCGAGCCTCCGGTGCTCCGCCTTTCCGCACGAGGGTTCCGGTCCGCGGCTCGCATCAGAGCTCTTCCTCGACGGGGGCCTCTGTAAAGCGATAACCGACACCGCGCACAGTTTCGATGTACCGCCCGACCGACTTGAGCTTTTCTCGCAAGCGCTTCACGTGCGTGTCGACCGTGCGCGTCGTGATGTCCGCCTCGATGCCCCAAATGTCGTTGAGGAGGACGGAGCGCGTCTGGACGCGGTTTTTGCGCTCGTACAATGTCAAAACGAGCTTAAACTCGAGCGTAGTGAGCGCGACCTCCGCGCCCGCCACCCATATTCGGTGAGCGGCGGGGTCGATGCGGAGCTCGCCGAACTCGATGAAGTCCGACGGCGGCGTGTCCGTTCGGCGCAGGACCGCGCCGACGCGCAAGAGGAGCTCACGGACGCTGAACGGCTTGACGACGTAGTCGTCGGCGCCCAGCTCGAAACCGACGACCCGGTCGATCTCCTCGCCTTTTGCGGTGACCATGATGACCCGCACGTCGCGGGTCGCTGGCTCCTTTTTGAGGGTCTTGCAGACGGCGGTGCCGGACATGTCGGGCAGCATCAAGTCGAGCAAGATAAGCTCGGGATGCATCTCGCGCGCGACGCGGAGGCCGTCGGCGCCGGTCGAAACGAGGTGCACGCGATGACCCTCCTTGGTGAGGTTGTAGTCGAGCACCTCGCGGAGGTCGGCTTCGTCTTCGATGACCAGCACACGGGCCATAGGCGCCTTCTCTACGCGAACTCGTCCGCGAGAGGTTGACGATCGCGTGACGATCGAGTGACGCGGCTGGGGATGCCGTGCCCCGGACGCGGCTGCGCCCGCTTAAGCGCCGCGGCAAAGGTGCCGTCTTCTCGACGGGCGCTCAGCGGCGCGTGGCGCAATCCCCCCCTGACGCCTCGCCGCTGAGTGCCCTGTTTTCGCGGCCTTGGGTAAGACCGTGCCCGCAAGCGACCGACCAAAAAGGTGCTAGCTTCGAGGCGGTGGCCGAGCCAATCGTGGTCGGTGGTGGCGTCATCGTGCCCGCCGAGGCGCTCTCGATGAAGGCCGTGCGTGCGAGCGGCCCGGGAGGCCAGAACGTCAACAAAGTGTCGAGCAAGGTCGAGCTTCGGGTGGATCTCGAGCGGATCGTGGGGCTCGATGCGGGAGCGCGCGCGCGACTCCGCGTGGCGTGTGGCCGTTCCGTCGATTCCGAGGGGCATCTGCTCGTCACGAGCCAGCGGACCCGCGATCAACGAATGAACCTGGTCGACGCGCGCGAGAAGGTCCGCTCGCTCGTCGCCGGCGCGCTTGTGCGACCCCGCCCCCGTCGAGCGACGAGGCCAACCCGCGCCAGCGTGGAGCGCCGTCTCGCGCAGAAGAAACGCCGGGGCCGCAGCGCGTCGTGGAGAGGTGGAGACGACGGCTAGGACGCCAGCGAGCCAGCGACTCCAATGCCCAACGGCGATGCCCCACCGGCTTTGGCTTGGTCACGGACTCGGGACGATGACCGTAATGGACTGGGCGGGCATCATGTACCGGAAGGCGTTCGTCGCGACGGGCTGAATGGCGCGACCAGGCACGGGCTTCGCGCCCCCCGCTGCCGTGATCGCGTAGGTGGACGCGCTCGCGTACACGGTGGAGTGGCTGATCCGAACACCGGCCATTCGGTCCGTATTGCCCTTGTTGATCGCGATCACCACGACTCGCGAAGGGTCGGTCGAGTCGATGGCCGCATACACGGAAGAGCCAGGCACGTCGGTCGTCGTCGCGGCGACGGACGTGTCGCCGAAGGCGGCGCCTCGGCCGTCATAATTGCGAAAGGCTGCGAACGCCGCGTTCGCGTAGGACTCGTCCGAGTTCTGCGGCCACATCATCGCCATGTCCACGCCCTCTCGCCCGAAGATTCCGAGCACGTCTGCGGCGGCGATGGCGCCGCTGATGTCACCACCACCGCCGTAATTCCACTCGGAGAAGGACAGCTTGGTGCCAGGGTAGTGTTGCGTGATTTTGGTTTGAACGAGCGGGAGGAGAGCGATAGCGCCTTTCGTCGAGACCTGCGCGATCCAGCTATTTTCGACGTAGGTTGCATCCCAGAGCGATCGCGGTGCCTGCTCCCGCGCCGCGACCAGACCCGGCGTGGCGTCGGACACGATGATCCGTTTCCCGTCGCCCACGGCCTCCGGGTACCAGTGCAGATCGAGCCCGTCGATCAGCCTCTTGCCCGCGACGCTCTCGGCGGCCTTCATCTGCTCCAGCCAGTACACGAGGAAGTCGCCGTTCGCTTTCGCGTCGGACGCGCCCTGCAGATCCACGAAGCCTTGCCAGCCATAGTTGGCCGGGCCCCACACCGGCGCGCCCGGCGAGACGGCCTTGACGGCGGCGGCGTAATCGATGCTGCGACGGCTCAACTCCGCGTACGTCACGGGGTTGGGGTGCACTTCCGCGTGGGTTGCCGACCAGAGGTCGGGCTCGTTGTCGAGCTGGAAGAGGAGCGTTGCGTTCGGCTCGGCTTGGAGCAACCAGTGCACCATTTCGTCCTGGTACACGAAGCCGTCGGTCACGTCGGGCGTGCTCGCGAAGGCGGAGCCCTTGGCCGGCCTGTTCTGCTTAAATCGGGTTTGTAGGTAGTTCGCGCCGGAACCGCGAACGTCCCCGCGCGGACTCGTGTCTGCCGAGACGTAGTCTACGATGGGAACTGTAACGAGGACCGCGGCCCCGGCGGCGCTGGCCCTTTCGACGAGCCCCCTCAGGTAACCGCCGGGAGCGTCAGCGCCCGGAACGCAACCCCCTCCGTGGCAGAAAAGGTCATCGTTCTCGAACTGGTAGTCGCTGCCCGCGTTGGACGCGTTGTTCTCCCAGTTGAACGCGGTGGCGCGGTTCCCTCCCGATCGCACGATGGGCGCATGAGCCCGCGCGGCGACGGACTCGTCGTTCACGCCGTAAACGAATGGGGATATCGCGTGGACGTTCTGGTCGGTGCGTACCGCGAAGGTAACGTCGACCTGGCCGGGATCGCCCGCCGGGACCACCGGCCCCGCCTCGACGTGGGACGGTCGAACGGTAGCGCCGTCGCGGCCCGAGGGCATCCCGGCGTCAGCCGCCGGCGCGCCTGCGTCGTCGGCACCCGCCATCGCGTCAACGCCGGTGGATGTTCCAGTGCCTGCCCCACCGCAATGCACCAAAACAACCGCGAGCAACGCACCGTGCGACGACCTGATGTACGTGGACAAACCCGACATCATATCGCGTGCTGTCCCAATGGCCACGCCCGACCCGGTTTGCGGCTCTGTCGGGCCGAAGGCGCACGGACTCTCGCCGCCTTCAATCGAGGGGAGCGAAAAGAGCGTCCACGTCTCCTTCGCTCATCGGAGGGGCCGCTGCCCCGTCGCCGAGGAGCGCCGTCGACAGCCAACGCTTCCTTTCCTGCAGATCGAGGACGCGTTCTTCGACGCTGCCGGCGACGTACAGGTTGTGCACGAAGACCGGCCGCCGCTGACCTATGCGGTATGCGCGGTCCGTCGCTTGCGCCTGCGAAGCAGGGTTCCACCAGGGCTCGTAGTGAACGACCGTATCGGCTCCGGTCAAATTCAAGCCGGTACCCCCCGCTTTCAAGCTGATGAGAAACACGTCGGCCCTGCCGTCTTCGAACGCATCGACGACACGTTGCCTATCGCGCGTCGCACCGGTCAGCAGCAGGTGCGGGATCTCGCGCGTGTCGAGGGCGGACGCGATAAGCGAGAGCATGCTCGTGAACTGCGAAAAGACGAGCAGGCGATGGCCGCCCGCGAGCTGCTGGCCGACGAGGGCCATGAGCGCCTCGAGCTTTGCGGAGTCGTGGACCGCCCGCGCGGCGTCGAGCGCGACGAGCCGCGGGTCGCAGCATACCTGGCGCAGCTTGGTGAGCGCGTCGAGGATCGTTACGGACGAAGCGGCGAGGCCCTTGGCGCGGATCGCCTTCCGGACGTCGGCGTGCGCAGCGACGCGAATGCTTTCGTATAGCTCGCGCTGCTTAGGACCCAGCTCGACGGGACACGGCAGCTCTGTCTTTGGCGGCAGCTCGCGCGCGACGTCCCGCTTCAGGCGCCGGAGCACGTAGGGCGCAATGATCTCGCGCAACGCGGCCAGCCGTTCGTCATCGCCGCGGCGCTCGATGGGCTCGCGCCAGAAGCGCCGGAATGCGAGCTCGTCGCCTAGCAGACCGGGGGCGAGCCAACCGAAGATGGATCCCAGCTCGCCGAGGTGATTCTCGACCGGCGTGCCGGTGAGGCACACACGGTGCTGCGCGACGACGTGCTCGATCGCCCGCCGCGCCTGGCTCCGTGCGTTCTTGATCGCCTGTGCCTCGTCCAGCACGACCACGTGGAAGCGTTGCTCGGCAAAGCGCTCTTCGTCCCGCACGAGGACGGGATACGTGGTGATCACCACGTCGAAGCGCGCGACGCCGGGCCAGCGGGTGCGCCGATCGGGCCCGTGCAGCACGAGGACCCGAAGCGCCGGGGCGAAGCGAGCGATCTCGCGACTCCAGTTGCCGACGAGCGTGGTGGGCGCGACGACGAGCGCCGGCGCATCTAGGCGACCCTCCTGCTTTTCGACACAGAAATGCGCGATGGTCTGGAGCGTCTTGCCGAGGCCCATCTCGTCGGCGAGGACGCCTCCCGCCCCAGTCGCGGCAAGGCGCTGCAGAAAGGCCACTCCTTCGGCCTGGTAAGGCCGGAGCGTGGCGCACAAGCCGGAGGCCCGGAGGTCCGAACTGCGCGGAGCGGCCTTGGCGCGGCCGCGGACCCGATCGAGGACGCCGGCGGGGTCGGCCCACATGATGCGTCCCCCGCCCTGCCGAAACGACGACTCGAGCTCCACGAGGGCGGACGCACGCACCGCGGGAAAAGCGCGCAGCCGGCGGTGCTCTCCCTGGTAAAGCTCGGCGACCACGCGGAGGAGCGCCCGGAGCCGGTCGAGCGGAACGGCGAGATGGTGCGTGGCGCTGACGCGGAGCGCCCATGTCGCTCGGGTGGACGCGGCGAGCCCGCCGAGGCCATCGTCCTCGTCCAGCTGATCGAGGAGGTCGATAAGGAGCGACACGAGATCGACGCGCACCCCGTCGATCTCGACGCCGATCTCCAGGCCGAACCAGTCCGGCCGCTCGTCCGATGGGCGCACCGCCGCGACCCATGCCGGCTCTCGCTCGACAAGCCGAAAAGGGTACTCCGCGTCCACTTCGACGTGCCACCCGAGCGCACGCCATTGCGCGAGAGAGCGCGCGGTGAACGCGCAGAACGCCTGCTCTCCCCCGTCCGCACGGACGACGTAGTCGGCCTCGCAGTCCGCAGGCGGCGCGATCGCGTCCGTGCACGCGAGCTCCACCGCGCCGAGGCGCTCCATGACCCTCCGCGCGGCGGCCTCGGCCGACTCGTCCCGGTCCACGGCCTCGAGCGCACCGGCGCTCGACCGAAAGACGCGCGTCCGCTCGTCGCTGGCACGCACCCGGGTGCCCCCGTATTCGAAGGTGAGCTCGATGAGCGGCAGGCGCATCTCCTCGACCTCGCAGGAGAGCCCGCTCGTACTCGTGACGAAGACATCGGTCGCGAAAAGACGCACGCACGTGAGGCAGGAACGGTGAGCGCCCGCTTCGCCCGGCGAGGCGGTCGTAGGCACCGCGGCGGCTGTGGGCGACAAAGTCGAGGGAGATGTCGGTGACGAGGCCAAGGAGTAGCGAGGCGGTACAGGACGCAAGCGTCGCGTCACGCT
>JALYHV010000342.1 GCA_030776205.1 Myxococcota bacterium
AGCAACGTCAACAAGAAGTGGCCCAGGTGATTGGTCCCGAACGCGAGCTCGAAGCCGTCCGTGGTCAGCCCGCGCTGCCCGGCCACCCCGGCATTGTTGATCAGCACGTCGACCGGCCGGCCGAGCGCCTCGATGCGGGCCGCGCAGAGGCGCACCGACGCGAAGTCGCCGAGGTCGAGCGGGACGAAGTGAGCCCTCCCAGCACCCACCGCGCCCGCGGCGGCGATGACAGGCGTCGTCCGTTCCTCCGACCGGCACGCGAGCACGAGGTCCGCGCCGCGCGCCGCGAGCGCGAGCGCAGTGGCTCGCCCGATTCCGGCGTTGGCACCGGTAATGACGACCAAGCGGCCGGCAAGGGCGAAAGGCTGGCCATCCACCCGCGTCACGATAACACGCCGAGGCGCCCCTCGTTTTGGTACGCGAGGACTGCTTCCAGCGAGGGAGGCGCGCGCCCGTTCGTAACCGAGTGCTGCGCTCCGTGATCGAGGTCCGTCCCGGAAACGCAGGGTGCTCGTCGAGATTGCGGCAATCGAGATCATCGAGCAAGCGGCGTAGGAGCGAGCGCAGCTTGGCCGGCGTAGTCAAAAGGGGCTGGCTCCTCGAGTAGCGCGTCCAGGCGCGGATCCTCGAGCGGGCGGCGGACGAGGTCGAAACGCCGCGCGATCGTCCAGCGCGCCGTACGGGCGGGAGGTACGTCGCGCGTCCCGAGCCGTCGTCTTCTCGGCGCGGCACGTCGGGCAAGGGAGGGGCCTGACCTCTCCTTGGTCGCGCATGGCTACTTCTTGGCGGCACGCGCCATCGCGGTCACCTTGGCGACGAGATCGGCCACCTTGAACGGCTTGGTCACGTAGTGCCTGGCCCCGGCGTTGATCCCGGCGACGACGTCGAGCGGTGAGCCGCGAGCCGTCAAGAACAGGATGGGAACGCGCTTGAGCACGGCGTCCTTGCGAAGGAGCTTGGCGAGCGCCAGCCCGTCCAGCTTGGGCATCATGACATCGCAGACAATCGCGTCGGGAGCCGGGATGGCCTGGAGCAGCTCGAAGGCCTCCTCGCCGTCGCCGGCTTCGTAGACGGTGTGCGATGGGCCGAGCGCCCGTACGATCATGCCGCGTATGTCCGGATCGTCGTCGATTACGACGACTACGGGCGCCGCCTCGCCCGGGCTTACGGACGGCATCGGGACCACGTCTAGCTCGAGCGGCTCGTCCGGCTCCTCGACGGGTTGCCTTACGCCTTCGTTTTCATCCGGCATTCGCACCGATGCGCAAGCCTACCAGCATCGACCGATTCCGCCCGCCTCGCTCGAAGGGGCGCGTCCTGCGACGTGTGGTACACAAAAGCGGCATGAGTGAATCGGCGCATCCCACAGGAGCCCAGGTTCTGATTCGAGCGCTCGAAGAAGAGGGCGCCGAGTACGTTTTCGGGCTTTCCGGTGGGGCGGCGATGCCGATCTTTGACGCGCTCGTCGACTCGAAGATGAAGCTGGTGCTCGTCCGCCACGAGCAGGGCGCGGCGCACATGGCAGATGGGTATGCGCGCGCGAGCGGACGCCCGGGCGTGGTGCTGGCCACGTCGGGTCCGGGCGCGACGAACACCGTCACGGGGCTTCTGACGGCGCACATGGACTCGGTGCCAATCATCGTTCTGACCGGGCAGACGCTCGTCGAAAACCTCGGCAAAGACGCGTTTCAGGAGGCGGACGTAACCGGCATCACGTACCCCATCGTCAAGCACAGCTACCTCGTCAAGAACTCGAACGACATCCCGCGCGTCGTCCGCGAGGCATTCCACATCGCGACCACAGGTCGTCCCGGCCCCGTGCTCATCGACCTGCCCAAAGACGTGACGTCCGGGCCCTGCACTGCGCCGCTGTTGCACGAGGTTTCCATCCCTGGATACACCGTGCCGGGCCCTCCCGAAGTGGCCAAGCTGAACGACGCCGCCGCGCTGATCATGCGGTCGCGAAAGCCGCTTCTTTACGTGGGACACGGCGCGGTGATCTCGGGCGCTGGCGAGGCCATCATGGCGCTTGCGGAGAAGCTTCAGGCCCCGATCGTCAACACGCTCCTCGGCAAGGGCGCGACGGACGAGACGCACGAATTGCACCTCGGAATGCTCGGAATGCACGGAACGGCCTACGCGAACTCGGCTGTGATCGAGTGTGACCTGATCATGGCCATCGGTGCGCGCTGGGACGATCGGATAACCGGCAAGCTCGATGAGTTTTGTACGGGCGCAAAGAAGATTCATATCGACGTCGATCCTTCGGAGTTCAACAAGATAGTTCGGCCCGACGTGGCCATATTGGGTGACGCGCGCGCGGCGGTCCTCGGGCTCCTGCCTCTCGTACGGCGCCTCGAAACGACGGATTGGCTCGCGCAATGCGCGAGTTGGCGCAAGAAATACCCGCTGTCGTATAACAACGACAAAGGGCTCACCGCGCAGTGTGTCCTCGACCGGCTTCACGAGCTGACCCGCGGCGAGGCGATCATTTGCACGGACGTCGGTCAGCACCAGATGTGGGCCGCCCAGTTCTGTCTCACCAAGCACAATCGACACTGGATCACGTCTGGCGGCGCGGGCACGATGGGGTTCGGCTTCCCCGCCGCGATCGGTGCTCAGCTCGCGCGGCCTGGGCGCGCGGTCTGGGCCGTAGTGGGCGACGGAGGCTTTCAGATGACCATGTGCGAGCTCTCGACCGCCGCGAACCTCAAGGTGCCCCTCAAGGTCATCATCATCAACAACCACTATCTGGGTATGGTTCGACAGTGGCAGGAGCTGTTCTTCGACAACCGGTATTGCGGCGTCGATCTCGAAGGCAACCCCGATTTCGTCAAACTGGCCGAGGCGTACAAGATTCGGGGGTTTCACCTGGAGCATGCAGGGGACGTGGATACCATTCTGGCGCAGGCGGCCGACTACAACGCCGGCCCGTGCGTCATCAACGCCGAGGTCGTCAAGGAGGACAACGTGTTTCCGATGATCCCTGCGGGGGCACCGCTGTCCCGAATGATCATCGGCCCGCCCAGCTACAAGCTGCCCAAGCCCACGGGAAGCACCTGAGCATGAAGCATGTACACACCATCTCCCTTCTCGTCGTGGACAAGCCGGGGGTTCTCGTCCGCATCGCGCTGACATTCGCGCGCCGCGGGTACAACATCGACAGCCTAGTGGTCAGTCCGCTGCCCAACACGGATTTCGCGCGAATGACCATCGCTGCCTCGGGCGAGCCGAGCGGCCTCGAGCAGATCGTCAAACAAATCTCGAAGCTCGTCGACGTCGTGCGCGTCATCGATCACACCGGTGAATCCGCCGTTCAGGTCGAGCTGGCCCTCGTGAAGGTCGCTGTGGACTCGTCCACACGGGCGCGCGTTCTCGACATCATCCGGGAGTTCAAGGCGGAGGTTCTCGACGAGAGCCACGGCGCGCTCGTCGCCTCCGTACACGGCTCCGACGACAGGGTAAACGCATTCGTGAAGGCGCTCCCGAAAAGCGCCATCCAGGAGATCGTCTGCTCCGGAAAGCTCCTCGTCGCGCGAGGGCGCGAGCTCACCTGATGGCAATGGTGCGAGCGGCAATCACTCGAGCTGCGCCGTTCGTACAAGAGCTCGGCCGATCGCCATGGCAGAGTCCGCGTTTCGTACGTACATAAGCCGTAGCCATGCGTTGGGACGATTCGCACGAAAGCCCGGACCTCATCGACCGACGTGGCGAAGGGCCTGCGCGCGCCGGCGGCAACCTTGGCGGGCTGCTCTTTCTTCTGCCGTGGCTCCTGCGGAGCCCTTTCGGGTGGATCATCGTCGTGGGCGGCGTCGTCTACTACGTTGCGCGCAGCATGGGCTTCGTCGGCGGCGCGGCTGATCCCAGTCGCGTTCGCGGCGGCACGCTCAGCCCAACCGCCGCCTCGAGCGAGGCGTCGGAGGTGCACTTCGTATCTTTCGTGCTGGATGACGTGCAGGCCACCTGGGAGCAGGCGCTCCCGCGGACCGGACACCCGTACCGCCACGCAAAGCTCGTGCTCTACACCGACGCAACACAGACTGGTTGCGGCTTCGGCGACGCGGCTACCGGGCCGTTTTATTGCCCGGTGGACGAGCGGGTGTACATCGATCTCGGGTTTTTTCGCGAGCTCGCGGGCAAGCTGGGCGCGCGGGGGCAATTTGCGCAGGCGTACGTCATCGGGCACGAGATCGGCCATCACGTCCAAAAGTTGCTAGGCATCAGCCAGCGGGTGGCGGGCATGCGCTCTACGGCCGGCGCGACCGGAGCGTCGGTACGTCTCGAGCTGCAGGCCGATTGCTTTGCGGGCATGTGGGCACGATCGACCGAGAAGCGCGCTCTCCTCGAGTCGGGGGACATAGGCTCCGCATTGAGCGCAGCAGCGGCGGTCGGGGACGACAGGCTGCAGCGCACTGCGACCGGCACCGTGAGCCCGGAGTCGTGGACACATGGATCGTCCGAGGAGCGCGTGCGCTGGTTCGGAAGGGGTTACGATTCCAGCTCCATCGATGCCTGTAACACGTTCTCGGCGACCACCCTCTGACGGCTGCTCGGCGGGCGCGCCCACGATTGCCGCTCGGCCGGCGCGACGCAGGATAGACGTGTTCAGACGGCGAGTGCCCGCTCGTGGTTCGATCGGACAGAACCGGCGAGCCCGGCGAGCATTTCCTCCGTGCTGCTGAAGTCGACGCATGCGTCGGTGATGCTCTGCCCGTACACGAGGTCGCCGCGCGACATTCCGGTTCGGAGCTCCTGCCGCCCGCCTATCAGGTTGCTCTCGATCATCACTCCAAGCAGATTGCTCGTCCCTTGGGACAGCTGGCGACCGACCTCCTCGAGCACATCGGGCTGACGGAGGTGGCTCTTCCCGCTGTTGTCGTGGCTGCAGTCGATCAGCAAACGCGTCTGCACGCCCGCTTTCTTGAGCGCTGCGGCCGCGGACGCCACGTGCTCGGGGGAATAGTTCGGACCTCCATTCCCGCCCCGCAGGACGATGTGGCCGTCGGGATTGCCAGTGGTGCGGACTATCGCCACGCGCCCCGCGCCGTCTATGCCCAGAAAACTGTGCGCCCTCGAAGCGGCGATGAGCGCGTTGATGGCGCCAGCGAGCCCGCCGTCCGTTCCGTTCTTGTACCCCACAGGCATCGAGAGGCCGCTGGCCATCTCGCGGTGGGTTTGGCTCTCCGTCGTCCGCGCTCCGATCGCCGTCCAGCTGACGAGATCGGCGAGATACTGCGGGATGATGGGATCGAGCATTTCCGTGGCGGCCGCGACGCCGAGCCCGGCCAGGTCGAGCAGGAGCTTGCGCGCGATGTGAAGGCCGGCCGAAATGTCATGGCTTCCGTTGAGGTGCGGATCGTTTATGAGACCCTTCCAGCCAACGGTCGTGCGCGGCTTTTCGAAATAGACGCGCATCACCACGAGCAGCTCGCGCTCGTGCTTTCGCGCCAGGCGAACGAGGCGCTCTGCGTAATCGAGGGCGGCCGCCGGATCGTGCACGGAGCAGGGCCCGACGATGACGAGCACGCGCGGATCACGTCGGTGAAGAATGCCGCGGATCTGCTCGCGCACCCGGTACACGAGCTCGGCCGCTTCTTCGGTGATGGGTAGCTCCGTTTTGATTCGATCTGGGCTGAGGAGCGGCTCGGAGTCGAGGACGTGCAAGTTGTTCGTGCTGCGCATGGGGGGCTAACTCCAGAAAACGAAAACCCCCGGTCGCTTCGTGGCGACCAGGGGTTCGGGGCTCTCGGAACGTCAAGGTTCTTCTACGAGGTCGACCTCCGGCGCCGCGCGGGGGCGGGCCATCGAAAGAAGGGCTCGTAGGGAAAGCGAAACATTGATTGGTGCGGAGCCTATCGCATTTCGAGCCGTACGCACGTGAAAAAGGCACGCCTCGACACCGGAGCACGCCGCACGCGCGCTACGGGTCGGCCTCGACACGGTTACGTCCTCGCGCCTTCGCGCGGTATAGCGCGGCGTCGGCCCGCCGCAGCCAGTGCTCCCGCGTTGCATCCCGGCTCATCTCGAGCGCGGCAAGTCCGACGCTGACCGTCACGACCCCGCCCGCCGCAGGCCGGCCGACCGTGGGTATGGCCAGTCGTTCTATCGCGCGGCGCAGCCGATCCATGGCCAGGGCAGCGTCTGCGAGTGACTGCTCGGGCAAGATCACGACGAATTCTTCTCCCCCATAGCGATAGAGGCCGTCGCCCTCGCGCAGCTCGCTGCGCATCGTTTGGGCGATCTTGTGCAGCACCTCGTCGCCAGAAACATGGCCGAACCGGTCGTTGAACTCCTTGAACTTGTCGATGTCGCACATCGCTGCGACGTATCGCCGTCCATAACGTTTCCAGAGCGGCCACATGGCGTCCAGGTCCTCCTCGAGGCGCAGACGGTTGGCGACACCCGTAAGCGGGTCCACTCGCGCGAGCTCGAAGGAGGCTTCACTGTCCCGCCGGAGGGCGGAGTTCTTTGCGGCGAGCTCTCGATAGAGCGCGATGACGCGCTGCGCGGATGTCAAACGCGCTTGCAACTCGTCGAGATCGACAGGCTTCGGATGATAATCGTCCGCACCCGCTTCCATCCCGCGGATGAAGTGATCCTTGTCCGTGAGCCCGGTCAGGAAGATGAAATACGTGTAAGGCGAATCGGTCCCGAGCGCGCGCGTTCGACGGCACAGCTCGAGTCCATCCATGCGTGGCATCTTCCAGTCGCTCAAGATGACGTCGGCGCGGTCGGCCTGGTGCATCGTCCACGCTTCGAGTCCATCCCCGGCCGTTCGACACTCATGCCCCAGCTGGCGCACGGCCTCTTGCACCGTGGACCGGACGTCGTCGTCGTCGTCGACCACGAGCACGTTGAGTGTCGCTCTCGCCGCCGTCCTCATGCCGGACGGAGCGTACCGACCGACGGGCTCACGGTCGCTCGACGCTGGCGTCATTGTGGATACGCTGATTGGCTTCAAAGCCTCGTTCCCCCTTTGGGAGCTCATCTACGCGGGACGCCTCGCAGCGACCCCTCCCCGCGATGTCCCGTTGCACGGCTACGTCGTTCGCCAGTCGCAACGGTTACGAAAAGTTTCATGAACGATAGTAACGCGCGTTTGAAGCAATATCTTGATTTCTCGCGAAGGGATCGGTGCCAATGAGCTCCGGTATGTGGTTGACGATGTCCACATGTGCCGCCGCCTGGGCAATGTCGCGAGCCGCGTTGCACGGCCGCATCGATCCGCGCTGTTATCTCGTTCTCGGCCGCGTCTCGCCGCGACGAACGGGGCGTGGACGTCATGCGAGGGAGCGGGGCGCGTGTGTGCCGGTGCCCACCGTCATCCGCCTGCTGACCACAGGCAGTGCTCCTCCTCTTCCACCTCGCCGGCGTCGTGAGCCACTCCTCGGCCCGGCCCGGCATCGACTCATCGGTCGGACATCGGCCGGAGCCGACGCGTTCTGCCCCCGACGGACCGCGAGAGCATCTCGCTCACCATCATCCTGAGCTCGACGTGGTCCTCCGGAGCGACCGCGCCGCCGCACGAGCGGACGACGCGACCCATTGACGCGGTGGCAGACCCACCCACGAGCCACGGCGCACTCCCGCATGCAACCGCGTATTTGGCGACGAGCGGTCGCATCCGCCGTTGCTCGGGAGCGACGGTTACGGAGAGCGCCACGAAGCGGGGCTTCAACGCCGCGACGCTTGCGCGGACGGCATCGGGCGGTGTGCACGCCCCGAGCAGGACGGGACGTATGCCCCACGTAGCCAAACGCGCGCCTACCGCGATTAGCCCCATCTCGTGTTGCTCCTCTGCGAAGCAAGCCAGCAAAGCGCGCGGCGAATCGACAGGCAAAGCAAGACGCAGCATGTCGTGCATGAGGAGCCGAATTCGCTGAGACGCAAGGTGCTCTTGCGCGACCGACAAGTCACCGGCCTCCCATCTCGTTCCAATCGTACGGAGCGTTGGGGTGAGGACGTGATCGATCACCGTGAGGGAAGAACCAAGCAGCATCGCCCTCCGGAGCTCCAAATCGAGCCGCTTCTCGTCGAGTTGCTCGACCGCCGCGAGGATCGCATCGCAAGCCGCCTCGGCCGGGTCATTGACTCGGGGACCGTCGACCCGCACGTCGTCCGTCGCAGGACCGCCGGAGCGCAGGCGCGCCGCTGCCTCGGCCGCGCTCATTCCCCCCGCGCAAAGGCGCAGCATACCGCGCACCTGGTCCACCTCCTTCGCCCCGTAAAGACGGTACCCGGCTGCGGTTCTCTCCGGCGTCGGGATCCCATAGCGGCGTTCCCACGCGCGCAGCGTAGGCTCCGGCACGCCGGTCAGCTCCGAGATGGCGTGGATCCGAAACGGGCCGCTCGGCGTCGTCGAGGCGCGAGGCGGTTCGTGCGCTGGCGGCGACGGGAAGCGGGAAGGGGAGCGACCGGCTTTTCTCATACAACCATTTGACATGCTTTGTGTACGGTTTAGGAGAACCCTATGCAAGGCTTATCCAGCGTGACTACGCCGCCAGGACGGCGTGCCGTCGTGATTGGGAGCGGCTTCGGTGGGCTCGCCGCCGCCGTGCGCCTCGCCGCGCGGGGCTGGGCGGTCACCGTGCTCGAGCGACACCATCAACCCGGCGGGCGCGCGCGTGTCTTCCGTCAAGACGGGTTCACGTTCGATGCCGGGCCGACGGTGATCACCGCGCCCTTCTTATTCGAGGAGCTTTGGACGTTGTGCGGCAAGCGCATGGCGGACACCATCGATCTGCGGCCCGTCGACCCCTTTTACCGCATCCGTTTCGATGACGGCGTCACCTTCGAGTACACGGGCGACGCCGAGCGGATGCGCGCCGAAGTGGCGCGGTTGTCGCCCGGGGACTCGGACGGTTACGAGCGCTTCCTCGCCATGAGCGCCGCCATCTTCGACGTGGGGTTCGATCGCCTGGCTCACGTTCCATTCAGCACCTGGCTGGACATGGCTCGGATTGTCCCGGAAATGGTGCGGCTGGAGAGCTTTCGCACCGTTCACGGCCTCGTCTCCAAGTTCGTTCGCGGCGAGCGCCTGCGGCAGATCCTGAGCTTTCACCCTTTGCTGGTTGGCGGCAATCCGTTCCGGACGACCTCCATCTACAGCCTGATCCCGCACCTGGAACGAAAATGGGGAGTGCACTTCCCGATGGGCGGCACGGGCGCGCTCGTGCGAGGACTGGTCGAGCTTGCGGAGGGCGCCGGCGCGGTGTTCCGGTATGGCGCGACCGTGGACCGGATCGTGGTGGAGGAGGGACGCGCGAGGGGCGTCACGCTCATCGGCGGCGAGCTGCTGCCGGCGGACATCGTCGTCTCGAACGCCGATTCCGCGTGGACGTACCGCCATCTCTTGGGAGGTGAGCAACGCCGCCGCTGGACGGACCGGAAGCTCGATCGGGCGCGCTACTCGATGAGCTTGTTCGTTTGGTACTTCGGCACGCGCCGGCGGTATCCAGACGTCGCCCACCACACGCTCCTGTTCGGCCCGCGCTACCGCGAGCTCCTGGAGGACATCTTCGAGCGGCGCGTGCTTGCCGACGACTTCAGCTTGTACCTCCACAGGCCGACGGCGACCGATCCGGCGCTTGCGCCGCCGGGATGCGACGCGTTCTACGTGCTCTCGCCGGTGCCGAACCTCGACGCGGATGTGGACTGGAGCGCCAAGGCCGATACGTACCGCGAGGCCATCGCGCGGCACCTCACCGAGACCGTGCTTCCAGGCCTCATGGACAACGTGGTGACATCACGGACGATGACTCCGCAGCACTTTTGCGACGAGCTCCTCAGCGAGCGAGGGGCGGCGTTCGGGCTCGAGCCCGTCCTTACCCAAAGCGCGTACTTTCGCCCGCACAACCTGAGCGAGGAGGTGAAAGGTCTCTACCTCGTCGGCGCGGGAACCCATCCGGGAGCCGGCGTGCCGGGCGTCCTCTCGTCGGCCCGCGTTATCGATGCGTTGGTGCCCCATGCCGCATGACCCGCTCCGAGCCGGCGATCTCCGCAGCTGCGAGGAGTTGCTCCGCCGCGGTTCGCGCACGTTCTCGGCAGCAGCGCGTCTCTTGCCTCGTGAGGTCCGCGACCCGGCGACGGTGCTGTACGCGTTCTGCCGGCAGGCCGACGATCGCGTGGACGACGATCGCGACGCGAGCGCCGCCACGGTGGACGCGTTGCGCGATCGGTTGCGTCGGGCGCATGCGGGGCGGCCGGCGAACGGAGCCGTCGACCGCGCTCTCTCGGTCGTCCTTGAGCGACACGCCATCCCCCTTCTACTTCCGGATGCCCTCCTCGAGGGGCTGGGGTGGGACGTAGACCGCACCCGGTACGAGACGATGGAGGAGCTGTTCGGCTATGCCGCGCGCGTCGCCGGCAGCGTGGGCGCGATGATGACGCTGCTGATGGGCGTACGCGCCCCCACCGTCGTCGCGCGTGCCTGCGATCTGGGCGTCGCCATGCAGCTGACGAACATCGCGCGGGACGTGGGTGAGGACGCGCACAGAGGGCGCCTCTATCTGCCGGTCGCCTGGATGCGCGGCTGCGGGCTCGAACCGGAAGCCTGGCTGGCGGCTGCGTCATTCGACGAGCGCCTGGGTTCTGTCGTGGCGCGGCTCCTCGAGCAAGCCGACGCGCTTTACCTGCGTGCCGACGCCGGAGTGGCGGGCCTGCCTCGTCGGTGCCGGGTCGCCATCCGCGCCGCCCGCCTCCTTTACTCCGAGATTGGGCGGGCCATCGCACGCGCACGATATGACTCCGTGACCCGTCGCGCGTTCGTCCCCACTTGGCGCAAGCTCCTTCTCGTTGCTCGCTCGGTCGTCAAAAGACACGCCGTGGCGGACCGCGCGTACCTCGATCAGCCGACCGTGGCCCCCGCGCGCTTCCTCGTCGATGCGTGCGGAGGCCCTCATGCTGAGCCCCGATGACGCGCGTTCGCTCGTGCGCGAGGCGGGCGGCGTCGAGCTGCTGGATCGACTAGACCAC
>JALYHV010000343.1 GCA_030776205.1 Myxococcota bacterium
GTGTTATCCGGCGGAGAGCAGCAGCGCGTCGCGATCGCGCGCGCCATCGTGGCAGAGCCCGCGCTCATCCTCGCCGACGAGCCGACGGGCAACCTCGACCCGCAGCTCGCGCTCGACGTCCTCGGCCTGTTCGAAGAAATCCACGAGAACGGCACCACCGTTCTCTTTGCAACGCATGACCGTTCGCTGCTCGAAGTGCGCCCGCGTCGCGTGGTGGTCTTGGACCAAGGCAAAGCCATGGACGTTCCGCAGGGGATCGCGACGGACGAGTACGACAACCGACTGCCTCTCTGAGACATTGACCTACGGAGCTCCGACCCATGCTGACGCTGAGGACCACGAAGAGGGCCGCCCGGGCGATGGCGCGCGAGTGGCGCCTCAACGCTCTCAGCGTGTTCTCGCTCGCGGTCGCCTTCGTCTGCCTCGGCGCGGCGCTCCTCGTCGTGACCAACCTTCGCGCCGTAGAGCAGCGCTGGGCGCACGTGGGTCGCGCGTCGGTGTATCTCCGGGATGCCGCGGCGCCGGACGACATCGCAGCGCTTCGCGCCGCCCTTGCCCGAGTACCGGGGGTCACCGGTGTCCGCTTCGTGTCGAGCGGCGACGCACGAGCCGAGTTCGGCCGGCAGGAGCTCGACGCGCACAGTGAGCTGGCGGCGCTGCCGGCCGATTCCTTTCCGGCCTCGATCGAGGTCGACGTGGCACCCGACCTGCCGGAAGCGGACCTCGCCGACATCGTGGTGAAGATGAAGCGGCTGCCGGCCGTCGACGATGTCGAGACGTACCAGTCGTGGACGGATCGGCTGGGCCGTCTCGTCCGCGGTGGGCTCGCGGCTTCGGCCCTGCTCGCGGTCGTGGTCTTCGCCGCGGTGCTCGCCGTAGTCGGCTCCACGATGCGGCTTGCGCTGCAGCGCCGACGCGCCGAGGTGGAGGTGTTGAAGTGGGTCGGGGCGGCGGACGATTTCGTCAAGGAGCCGTTCGTCATCGAGGGCGGAGTTCAGGGGGCGCTCGGGGCCATTGGTGCCATTGCGCTGCTCGCCGCGCTCTTTTTCCTAGTGCGTGGCCGCCTCGACGCGGAGCTTGCCTCGCTCATAGGTGTCGAGCCGACGTTCTTGCCGTGGCCCGTCGCGCTGGGCATGGTGCTCGTGGGAACGCTGCTGGGGGCGACCGCAGCGCGTGTCAGTCTGCGCAAGCTGGTGGCCGTGTGAAGCGTGCGTTCGCGCTCGGGGTCCTTGCGGCGCAGCCGCTCCTTGGCGGCGCGCTCGCCGCTCCGCCAACCGGCCGGGTGCCGGACCCGTCGCTCACCATAGTGGCTCTCGATCGCCGGCTCGCCGACATCGCTGCGGAAGGGGAATCGCACAAGCAAGAGCTCTCTCGTGTCGGCGACCAGCTCGCGCTTCGGCACGTGCGGATCGTCGCCCGTGGAAGAGCGTTCTACAGGTTGACCCGCGCGGGTCTGCTGCCCGTCGGCGGAGGATTTCAGGCACTCCTTTCGCACGCCATGCACGTCGAGCGCGCGCGCCGCCTTCTCAGCTCGGACGTCGAGGACGAGATCCGCTTGCGCGGCCGAGCCGCTGAGCTCGCGCGCGAAATCGAGGTCCTCGATCGAGACCGGGATGCGCTCGCCAGCCAGCGCGCTTCGGCTGCGGTCGCGCGCGTCGCGATTCAAGACGAACAGCGCCGCCAAGCCGCGTTCGACAAGGCCTTCGAGACATCGACCGGTGCCGCCGCGGAGTACGTCCCGGTGTACGGCGGAGGAGGGCTCGACCCGGTCACGACCGCAGGCAGCTTCGCGACGGCGCGGGGTCGACTGTTGTTTCCGCTGGCGGGCCGCGCGGACGTTCACCCCGCCCATCGCGAGGGCACCGAGGGGCTAGGCCTGGAGATCCGCGCCGCCGTCGGCACGCCGGTGCGCGCCGTCTTCGCAGGCCGCATCGCGTTCGCCGATCGGTACGGCCCCTACGGCCGGATCGTCATCGTGGACCACGGCGACCACTACTACACGGTGAGCGGCGATCTCGACACGATCGACGTCAAAATCGGGCAAGAGGTCGAGGCTGGGGACCGCATAGGCACGGTCGGCGACGACGGCCAGGGCGCGATGCTTTACTTCGAAGTGCGGCACGGGTCGCGCACCATTTCACCTACCCCCTGGCTAGGTCTCTGACGGCGCGCCGCCGATCGCGAAGCCGATGTTCGATGGCCTACCCGAGTGCACTCTTGAACAGCACGACGAGCTCGCTCCACGCCTTCTCCGCGGCGTCGCGGTTGTAGACGCGGGAATCGGGCGGACACCAGCCGTGCATGGTCCCTTCGTACACTTCGACATTCGCGGGAAGAGACGCACGCGCGAACGCCGCAGTGAGCGTCCCCTTCGCATCTGGTTGTTTTGCGTCGTCGTTGGCGGCAATCGCAACGAGAAAGCGCGCCTTCATCCTCGGAATCAGGAGGTGCGGGCTGTCCGCCTTGTCCGTCACCAAACCTCCGCCGTGGAATGTTGCCGCGGCTCCGACACGCTCCGGGTTCGTCGCCGCCGTGCGCATGACGAGCGGTCCCCCCATGCAGTATCCGGTCGTTCCCATCTTCCGGGACTTGTCGACGGAGGGCTGCTGGTCGAGCCACGCGGTGAGGGCCTTCGCGTCGGCGACCTGGGTCTCGGGCGTGAGCGAGCGCGCCAGCGCCATCAGCGCTTCGCGCGTCGGCGGATCTTCGAAGTCGGCGTGCGGAGCCGACGTGGGCGCTTTCTTCGTCCGGTAGAAGGGATTCACCACGAGCACCGCGTATCCCGATTCGGCGAGCCGCTTGCCCATTTGACGAAACGCGGGACGGAGACCAAAGATGTCCGGCCAAATGAGAACGGCCGGAGCCGGCCCGCTCGTCGGATGGACGAAGTAGGCGTCGCACGCGCCATCCGGCGTCGTAATGGTGACCTCCGATTCGGTCGTCGCGATGGACGCTCCTGATGCCGTCCCCGTCGGTGCGGTCACCGGACCTTGGGCGGGATCGGCTGTTTTGCACCCGATCGGCAGGAGCGACGCCAGGCCCGCGCCGAGCGAAAGGGAGCCGAATCCTCGACGGGAGAGGAGCTCGGGGCGAAGGCCGTACACGACCATGTCGTCGAACGAATCATTGTCACACATGGGAGCGAGTAGACGCGCTCTTCGGCGGCCGGGCAAGTGCGCCTCCCATCCGCTGGCGCCTCTTCGCCGAACCGTGTCGTCGTCCCCCAAACCGGCTAACGCCGCGAGCTGGGTGTGGCGGTGATCTCGTTCGTGTCAGGCGAAATGCCGACGCTGTTGGTTGCGGCGACATTGTAAAAGTACGTGGTCCCATTGTTCACGCCCGTGGTCGTGGTGGCGCGTGGCGTCGCGGCTTCGGCCCCGGACGACGTGGCGCGGTAAACACGGTAGCTGGTCGCGCCGGAGACCGCATTCCAGAAGAGCATTATCTTCCCGCTGCCATCGGGGTGCGATTCGATGCCCGTCGGTGCCGGCGGCGGCTGTGCATGCGCGACGGTCGCATGCCCGAGGACCCCCGAGACGAGCAAACACGAAACACCCATCATCATGCGACGCGGTGCTTTGTTCATCGTATCTCCGTAATTGTTTGGGGCTTGCCCCCGCGTCGGCTTCCCCCGAGGGTTCTTGCAATCGCCCGGGGTTCCGGCGTGGAACCTAAAAGGTAAACCAGCGTGCGCTGCAGTCGATCGGCGTCGAAGCACCCGAGATGTTGTTCGTCACCGTCACGGTGGACGAGGCGGTCGGCAGCGGAGACACGTTGCCGGGGCCGAGCGTCACGTTCGCGAACTGCGACGTCGCGCGAGCGCTTCCCGCGGCCGTGGCATCGACGACGACGTTGCTCAACCTGACGACGGTCGGGTTGGCGGCGTTGAAGCCGTCGAGCACGACCGTTTGCGCGATGGAGCTGCTCGTGGCGTGCAGGTTCGTGACGGTGAGGCCCGTGTAGCTCGGGACGGAGCTCCCCGTCTTCGTCGAGTAGTTCGGATTGAAGACGATTGGAAAATCGACGTCCCTCACGCAGATCTGATCGTATGTAATATTGCTGACCTTGCCTCCGCGGCTCGAGTCCGATTTGATTCGGAGCCCGTTGACGTCGATGGGTGGTGATCCACCGGTCGGGCGGAGGCTGCCGTCCACCGTCAAGTCGCAGACCTCGATACCGGAGACCCCGCCCTGCGTTTCGCTGCCGATCGACATCCCGTGGCCACTGCCGAAATGGTTGTGGAGGACCTTGATGTTGCTGACGCCCCCGCTGCCCTTGATGGCGATGTGATCGTCGCCCGTCGAGATGTTGCTGTACACAATGAAACCGTTGCTCCCGCCGGAGCCGCCTTGACCGGGGTCGATGGCGTCCGTGTTCCGCGCGAAGAACGGCGACACGGCATCGCCGCGGCTGTTCGTCGTTCGCGACGGCGTCTTGATTGTGATTCCCCAGATCAGGTAGTTCGATCCGTTGGGGATGACCTGGAACTTTTGTCCGTTGTGAAGCGTGATCTTGTAAAGTGTCACGTTGCTGCCGGACCACTGAATCATCGGCGGCAAAGATGCGCTTCCGTTGCTGGCGCGGAGATCACTCGACTGTTTCCACGCCGAGCTGCCACCGGACGCAGAGGGCTCGCCACCCTGCGCGTCGATGGTGCCCGCTCCCATCAGCGCTCCACCCGAGCCGATCGTGATCAGCGTCGAAGAGGTGAGGATCTTGCCGTAGACGGTCACTCCCGCGTCGACCCACAACGTTTTGTTGGATGGGATGCTCAAGCCATCGATGACAAACGCGTTCTTGGCGCCCGAGACGACGAGCTTGACGCAGCTCGCGCTCGCCAATGCGCCAGTGATCGTGCCCGTATCGAGATTGGCTTCGCTGGGCACCGCCCCGTCCGCAACCGTCTGTGTCGCAGGAACCGATGTGCACGTCGTCGGGTAAGTGGGCTCCTTCGGGATAGTCGAGTCGGCCGCGCACGGGACATACGCTCCCGTTCCGCCCGAGCTCCCGGAGCTCCCGGCGTCAGCCGAGCCACCGGAGCTGCCGGCGTCCCCCGAGCTCCCCGAGCTCGAACCGCTGGCCGCACCCGCGTCGCCCGAGGTTGTCGCTCCGCTCGATCCGCCGGAACCACTCGCGGCGCCGGAGCTGGTCCCGCCGCTCGATCCGCCGGAACCACTCGACACGCCGGAGCTGCCGGAGCTACCCGAGCCGGCGGATCCCGACGATCCACTGCCTCCGCTTGCCCCCGAAGAACCGGTGCTCGGAGAGCCGTTGTCGCTGTTGCTGCACCCGCCGAGCGCCACCAGCGCCACCACGCTCAGAGCAGCCCAGGTTTCTCGATTCATGTGTAGATCGCCCTCGCAGTGTTCCGCATCGCGACCGTGAAGAAACGTCGCAGCGGCACACAGCCTTAACACGCGCGGCGAGCGGTGCAAAACCGACGCGCCAGATGATGCATCGCATTGTCCGGAATGTCGCGTTCGCCCCGATCTGACTGCGCGCGGAATTGCCGGTGCACAGAAAAGAGGACCGCTTGCGCCTTTCGGCGTTCACGATTTGGCCCAGCCCTCCGTGCGAAGCAGCTCCGCCACGCGCCGGCGGACGTCGTCGCGGATTTCGCGTACGCGCCCGATCGGCTTGCCCTTGGGGTCTTCGAGCGGCCAATCATCGCGCTTGAGTCCTGGAACGACGGGGCATTGCTCGCCGCAGCCCATCGTGACGAGCATCTCTGCGCCGCGCGCCAGGTCGTCAGTGAGCTTCTGCGGCCTCATTTCGGCGAGGTCGATTCCGACCTCGCGCATCGCCTCGAGCACTTCCGGGTGCACGCGTGCCCCGGGCTCGGTTCCTGCCGAGACCGCGCGCGCCTTCGCCTCGTCGGCGAGCGCGTTGAACCACGCCGCCGCCATTTGCGATCGGCCGGCGTTGTGAATGCACGCAAAAATCACGGTTTTCATGCGACTTCCTCGCGCGCATCCGGTTGGGGCACCGGCTCCCGGTCGATAACGCGATCGGCGTATTGGGGGAGCGTTGGAGCGAGCCAGCGAAATAGCGCCGTCGAAGCTGCCGCACCGAGAAGCTGGGCGACGATGAAGCCGGGAGCGTCTGCGGGGCGGATACCGGCGAAGGTATCGCTCGCCGCGCGAGCGAGCGTCACGGCGGGATTGGCGAACGACGTGGATGACGTGAACCAGTACGCCGCGGTGATGTACGCGCCGACGGCGAACGGGACGGTGTGCGGCTGCCGCCAGACGCAGCCCCAGATGACCGAAAGCAGGCCAAAGGTCGCCACGAATTCGCTGACGAGCTGCGACAGGCCCGATCGCTCATGCTGCGAGGCGAAGAAGAGCGCGGGCTGCTTGAACATGATGTGAGCGACGGCGACGCCGACGAACGCGCCCACGATCTGGGCAAGCAGGTAGCCGGGCACCGCCCGCCACGGTACGCCGCCCTGGCTCGCGTCCGCGAGAGTCACCGCGGGATTGAAGTGCGCGCCGGATATTGGGCCGAACGTCAGAATGAGGGCTACCAGGCCGGCCCCAGTCGCAATCGTGTTGGCCAGAAGCGCGATGGCTACGTTACCGCCGGAGAGCTGCTCGCCCATGATGCCCGATCCGACGACGGTCGCGAGCAGCAGGGCGGTGCCGAGCGCCTCGGCGATGAGCTTTCTCAGCAGCATCCGCTCTTTTTCCCGAGCTGCACCGGCTTGTCCTGCGCCGGCAGCGCGGAGGGCGCGCAACAGGCAGCGGCGCTGTTCGCCGGGTCGTCGTGCATCGTCGCGGCATCGGCCTTGACGACGAAGACCTCCCACATGTTGCCGTCCGGATCCTCGACCCAGACCTTGTCCTGCATGGCGTAGCAGCAGGTGGTGTCTTCCTCGGTAAGCGTCTTGAGGCCCGCGGCCCGGAAGCGAGACCAGGCGGCGGCCACGTCCTCGGTGCTCGCGACCTGCACGCCGAAGTGGCTGGCGTTGACGCCCGATCGGGCCGCCTCCTGCATCGTGAGATTTAGCGAGGGCTCCTTCAGGTCGAACTTTGCGTAGCCGGGACGGCGCTTGGTGGCCGATATGCCGAAGACCTTCTCGTAGAAGGCAACGGACGCATCGATGTTGGAGATGTTGAGCGAGACGTGTGGCTTCAGGACATTCATTCGTAGATCTCCTTTCGACAAAACTCGAAATATCGGGTCAAAAGAATCTCAGCAGCAGCCATCCTTCGCGCCGGCCTTGCAGCAATCCTCCCAGAGGTACGACGTCAGCTTGCGCAGCGCGCCGTAGTCGGCCGAGTAGTAATGGAACGTCCCCTCTCCGCGCGTCTGCATCACGCCGGCGTCGACGAGGCGCTTCAGATGATGACTGAGCGTAGATGCGGGCAGTCCGACATGGGCCTGGATGGCCCCGGCGGCCGCTCCCTCGGGTCCGGCCTGCACCGCGAAGCGCAGGATCGCCAGGCGCACCGGATGTCCCAGCGCGCCCAGCTGCTCGGCGTGGTGATCCAACTTCGACGCCACGCATTAGTTCTAATTTTTTCGAAGTGGCTCGTCAAGGCCAAGGACAAGAGCTCGGGGCCGATCACCCAGAGCGCGCGTCTACCTTTCTCCAAAGAAGGACAGGCGTCGCGACGAGCGCGACGAGAACGGTCAGGGAATCGGAGAGCGCGTCTTTCGCAAGCGGGACGGCGGAGCTCGCGAGAAGGGCGGCGCTTGCCAGACCGCTGGCCCTCGCCGTTCAGCCCCCAGCAGCTCGCCGCGCCATTTTGGAGCAACCGTTCGGCACAGCTTGGCAACGGATCGACGACGCGCTCGGCTATTCCGGTCGCGGTGGTGTGGTGAGGGAGAGCCGTGCAAGGCGGCTCCCGCCTCCGTCATGCGTCGGCGCGAGCGGCCCTAGTCGTCCTTGCGAAGCGGCGGACCGGGTGGTAGCAAGCACGAAACTAGACGGCTTTTCCCGAGCGGGGTCGCCTGAGCGTGTGAGTCGTGATGCGGATCGAGCCCACGTTGCACCGACCGACATCCCCTCCTCCGGTCGTCGGGCTCGACGCGGCGCCCGAATCCGCTGCTCCACAGGTGCGCCTGGGTCCGCCGCTCGACTGCGAGGCGAAGAGCAAGCCCGCAGCCGCGCGGCTCGTCGAATGGGGACTGATCGTAGCCAGTTATTCCGTCCTGTTCTTCGAGAGGCACTGGGTCGGCGCCGACGGCGCCATGCGTTTCGACGCGTTGTCGTCGCTGCTGGAGTCCGGCAGGATGCCAACCGTCAAGCTGTCGCTGATGGGGCCACTGTTCTCGGCTCCGCTCTGGTACCTCGGCAAGAGGTGGCTCGCGGATCCTCGCCTCGGTTGTGCTTATTACAACTGGGTCCTATTCGGCATT
>JALYHV010000344.1 GCA_030776205.1 Myxococcota bacterium
GTCCCGAGCCTGCGCTCGGCGATCCGCTTCCGGTCGTGGCTCCTGCGTCCGCGGGAACGGCGCCGCTTCCGCTGGTGCCACCGCTGGCTCCGCTGCCTGCGCCGCTGCCGGCGGATCCGCTGCTGCCGCTGGCCCCGCTGCTTAGTCCGCTCCCGGCAACTACGCCGCTACTGGCGCCCGAGCCGCTGCTCGTTCCGCTGCTGGCGTCCGCGCTGGTCGGCGCGGTTGCGTCCATATCGCTCGAATCGCCCCCCTCCCCAGCAGCGCCGTCATTCACGATCCCGCCGTCGATCCTGCCGACCACACCGCCATCGGCGGCTTCAGCGCAAGAAGCGGGGTCTCCGTTGTCGCAATCGAACTGCACGCCGTCGAACGGAACCACCAGGATCTTGCTTCCGCCGTTACTGACACCGGTGACGTTCTTGTTCACGTCCGTGACGGCGAAGGTGAAATGGGTGACGTGGCCGTTCTCCTGGTAGACGCCCACCCGCTCCATGTTGTGCCACTGGTTGACCGTCCCGTCCGTGTACCGCAGCCAATTCGAATTGGAATTGGGCGGTGATTGGGACGCCTGGTAAGCGAGGCCGGTGCTCGTCCAATTCGTTATGCCGTCTTTGGACATGATGTGATAGCCCCGTTGCACGTCCCAATAATTGTAGACGATGTGAAAATAGCCGCCGCTATACCAAATCACCTCGTCTTCGGAGCGATTGTCGTTATTTTCAAGGTTGGGAAGGACAACGTCCGTCTCGATTTTGTATGGGCCCGTGACCTGGTCGCTGTCCATCACGCACCCGGCGCGGGACGTGGCCCAAAACCGGTTGTTCGGGCCCACGGTAAAGGTGAAATTGGACGACGTATTGCCGCAGACCGTGTGCCCATTGGCGTTCGTTGTGGTGGCGCCCAACGACATCCATGGCCCGTTCGGAGAGGTGGCGCCGAACATCTGGCCGGGCACGATCTCACCCACGGAGAGGATATACGGAATCGCGCCGGTGGGGGCGTTCAGCGCGGTGACGTTGTGTCCCCTATTGTTGCCCCCCAGGTTGCTCGTGTAACAATCGCCCTGGGTGACGTACGGCCCCATCACGTTGTCACTTATCGCTTGCGCTGGGATCGATTGCTTCCAGCCGGTCGCCCCGCCTCCTGGCGGGCCGAATCCGTTGCTGTGCAGCCAGCGGCTGGCATACATATGATATTTTCCGTCGCTTCCATGGAGGATCTTCCCGTCCCAGTAGAAATAAGTCTCCTGCTGAGGACCTACCCCTCCCATTGCGCCGTTGTCTTCGAGACCATTGGCGGGATCCCGTGGGCCCACCATCGACGCTCCCCACACGGTCGTAGACAGCTTCCCGACGATGGGCATCGGTTGAAAGTAGCTGATTAGTGGCTTTGGACTTGCCGCTGCCGCGGACGGGACGAGCACGAAAGCGGCCGTAACGATCGTTCCTTTTGCAACCCGGTTCATCGGCTGACCTCCACGTCGCTCACGTCACTCGTCGCGGTGAATACGCGCACGATACCTCTCGGGAAAGGCGGCGTGAAGACGCCGGAGACCGGCGGCGCGCCGGCGCCGGAATACGGGAGGAACTTTCCGCGTCCAACATTGTCATTAGCCTGATGCGTTGCCTCGTCTCGGAACATGGACGCCTCGAGTAGCCGGAGCACGACGGCCGAAGGGGCAGCGTTCTGCCGTGCGCTCGGCGCGCTGGAGCACCCTGCGGCCCTCCGCAACCCCGATCACCTTGCACATTACTTCGTGACCCGAGCGGTCTGGAGGCTAGGGCTGCTGCCGGTCTTGCGCCATATCGCGCGCCGCGACGTCGAGCGACGGCTGCCGGGCGCGCTCGTTCTCCATCAGATTCGCACGCGCCTGTTTGACGAGCTGACGCTCACGGCCGTTCGCAACGGGGCTTCGCAAGTCATCGTCCTCGGTGCGGGGGGTGACTCGCGCGGTTATCGCTTCCGCCGAGAACTGGCTCGCGCTCGCGTCTTCGAGATCGACCATCCGGAGACGCTCGCGTGGAAGCAGGATTGCGTACGCCGAATGCTGGGGGAGCTCCCCGACCACGTGCGCTACGTCCCCGTCGATTTCGACAGCGACGCGCTTGCAAAAGCCCTCTCGTCGGCGGGCTTCGACTCGGCCGTCAGAACCTTCTTCCTGTGGGAAGGGGTGACGATGTACCTGCGCCCAAACGCGGTCGATGATGTGCTGTCGCTGGTAGGCCGTTCAGTTCAAGGCTCGTCGGTCGCATTCGACTTCCTCTACGACGAGGCGATTGCGGATCCGGGGCGTTTCGAGGGGGCCAAGGCACAAGCAACATTCGCTGCATCACGCGGCGAGCCATTCGTCTTCGGGCTGTCTCCGGAGCGTGACGATCTCACGTCGTTCCTTAGGGCGCGGGGTCTCGGGCTTGCGAAGAGCTGGGACGATCGAGAGCTTCGCGCCCTGTATCCCGGAGGCGGGCTTCTCATGCCCTACGTGGGCGTCGTGAACGCCATAGTCGCGTCGTAACCGAGCTCCCTTGGACGTCGGCATGGCGACGGGCTCGGTGACGCGCGGAGCCGCGCAGTGGGTACCGCCAGAGGTGCGCGTCCTACCGCGGCGAAGGCGGACCGGCTGGTTCAGCAACGTAGGCCCTGCACCGCGCCAAAGACGTCCACCAGCGTCCAATGCTCGACTATCCGGCCGCCGCGGAGGCGCTGAAAGTTGACGCCTCGAAGAGTCGCCTGGCGGTTCGTCGGTGCTAGCCCGGCGAACGGCCCGACGTGAGTTCCCGTCATCGTCCATCGCCAGGCGATCGCCTCGCCCCCGTCGATCAACTCATCGACGGCAATCTGGATGTCCGCGAAGGCTGCACGCACGGCGCCCGCGCGAGCCGCGATCGGCTCGACGCCGCTCACTGGCTTTGACCCGCTTCGATCGACGACGTCCTCGGCGAGCAGCTCGTCGAATACGTCGAGCCGCCCAGTCGCGATGGCCTCCGTCCAGCGTCGCACCAAGGTCTCGCTGTCTTGTCGGTTCATGGGAAGCGCCTTTGCTAGCGGACAAGCCGGCGCGCGCCAACCGTCTCCGCCCGAGTCGGGGGCTCGTGGGACTTTGAAGCAACACGCGATTCGCTGCTTATTGCCGCACCAAAGAGAGTTCAGCACGGGCTTGGACGATCCTCCTGGCTCGTTCGCATGGGGGGACGCCACCGAACTTCACGCGTCGCTTAGTCGGCTCGACGCGTATCGCGTACACCGGGACGGCGGTCAAGGACGCCTGACGGGCGGTTGGCGTGGTACCATATGCCAGGAGAATGCGGCGTCGATCGGTGGGGTTCTTTCGGGCGTCGCTGGCGGTCACCGCCGTCGGCGGGATCCTGGCGCTGCCACCCCGGGGCGCTTCGGCGCAGGCGCCCTCGGCAGCATGCGACTCGTGGGAGGTCGAATACGATCTCTCCGGAAACATGCAGTTGAGCGACACGCCCATGGGTCAGGGAGACGGAGTGTATCTGGTGGGGCCGGGGAAGATGGTGCTCCGGTTCGACGACGTGGCCGGGCGGCCGTACGGACGCGCGAGCCTCGCGTCGTACGAGCTGCGCGAGTCGTTCAAGGTCGTCTCGAAGACGCTCTTCTGGAAAACATCAGTGGCGAGCGACGTCACGACCCGCATGGTGGGCCAGGCCTGCGGAACGGTGAGCGGCGCGCTCGCAGGGACGACGCTCACGTGGAACCGCCCAGTCACTTTTCGCAGCGAGGGGACGCTCAACTGCGACGGCTCGTTCTGCGGGAAGTTCGGCGCGCCGCCGCCCGGCCTGAGCGATTTGCACATCCCCGCGCACGGCGTGGTCCTCAGCCCGTTCAAGTACAGCAGCGACATGAAGACATTCACGATGGCGCGCACTCTCGTGTCGAAGAGCGAGTCGCCGGCGCAGACGGCGCACCTCGCGCTGGCCGCGCGCGAAATCCGGCGGACTTGCGTCACCGCACCCAAGTGCATGTAGCGGTAAGCCCGGGGCTACTCGATCGAAAGTGACTTCGTCGCTGGGGTTCGGGGGTCATGTCCTTGCCGTCTCGGCCAGCAACACTTTCCTCGACGTGATCGGGCGCGCGTCCCGACTCAGCTCGTAGGGGCCCGTTCGGCGACGCGCTTCTTCGTCACGAACGAACGTGCTGCGAGGGCGGCAACCACGGCGAGCACCAGGATGCGCAGGATGCGAAACAGCCCCCAGACGGCGCCCAGGATCAGGGAGCCAACCACCGTACCGTACCGCTGCGCGAGGCGGGGGTACGCGAAGCCGCGCCAGCCGAGCTCCTTTCCCAACGGGAACATCACGAGCGCAGCGAAGTGCTCGGGCCTGACGGGCGGGTAAAGCCAATGTGCAGGATGGCCACCGAGAGCCAGCTCGATTGGCGTCGCCGGGAACTGCACCGCCATGGGGAGGAAAAGCCCAAGCACGATCCAGATCGGGTCGGTGCGCCACCTGCCGAAGACGTCCCGTAGCTCACCCCGCCGCGCCGCGAGCAGGAACGCTGCCGACGTTGGGCCGAGAGCGCCCAGCCCCACCATCGGCATCGCGTACGGCGGCGGCGACGCATTCGTGGCCCACGCGATCGCCAGGGGCAGGTCGAGCGCCCAGGTGATGCCGCATGCCAGCACGAAAAAAAGCCAAACGTCGTCGCGCCCGGCTGGCGCGGGGTCGTCCATCATTTGCGAAGCAGACAGCGAAGGTGCGGCGAGAGTTCCGCTCGATTGGGGAGAAAGCGCGTGACGGCCAGGCGCGCGCGTCGTCGCCGAATACCTCGTCGGGTGGATTGTCGCCGAACGCGAGAGCGCCAAGCTCGCGCGGCATCTCTTCGCGGACACCTGCACGCGGCATGGCATCGTGCCCGGCTCGCGCACCGTGCATGCGCACCGCGGCGGTCCGATGCGAAGCGACGGTCTTGCGCAGCTCTTCGCGGACGTCGGCGTCGAACGGAGCTTCAGCAGGCCCCGCGTCTCCGACGACAACCCATCACCGAGAGCCACTTCAAGAGGCTTGAAGTATCAATCCGACGACCGGCGCCGCTTCGAGAGCATGCTGCACGCGCGCGCGCGGCGTAGGCAATGGCAGAGTGGGGGACACGCTCAACCGACGCGGAGCCGAGCTTGAACCATTTCTTCGCATGGCATCAGTGACGCATGGCTATCCCCAGCGAAAACCGTCAAATAAAGCGTACGCCTGTCAAGGCAGGCCAGCCTGCCTAGGCCATCAGCGGCCGTTTCAATGAGCAGGGATTTCCGGCTTGCGAAACTCCAGCCGCACTCAATTAGCGGCCGTACCAGCCGTCACATCGGCCTCCTGCTGAGCCTGCGGCGCTGTACCGCTTTGGGCTCTAATCCGCCGATGCCCGCGCATGAAATGCGGCAATGTCCATGCGGCAATGTCCATGCGGTTACCGACTCGGTGCGTGAAAGCCCCACGTCAGTGTCGCTCAACCGGCGCCCTGTCGCGTCTTGGACCTACCGAGCCGGACGCGAACTTCCCTCTCGGCGCGGACGCTTGGCTCGAGAAGGATGCGGGTCCCCTCGAGCGGAGCACCGTCGAGGGTGACCATGACGACACCCTTGCCGACGGCATCGGGATTCTCGACGACGACGTGAACGCGCTGAGCCCCGACTCGAACCCACGCTTCGAACCCTTTCCAGGCGGGCGGAATGCAAGGATCGATTCGGAGCTCCCCCTCTTCTTTTTGGAGGCCGAGGATCTGTTCCACGCCTAGGCGCCACGCCCACGCCGCGGCTCCGGTATACCAAGTCCAGCCTCCTCGACCCACCCACGGCGGAGCGCCGTAGACATCGCCCGCGAGCACATAGGGCTCGACGCGGTAGTGGTCCGCCTCTTCGCGGGTGCGAGCGTGGAGAATCGGATTGAGGATGCGAAACACTCGCTCTGCGCGTTCGCCGTCACCGAGCGCGGCGTACGCGAAGCCGAGCCACGTCGCTGCGTGCGTGTACTGGCCGCCGTTTTCGCGAATGCCAGGCGGATAGGCAGCGATGTAGCCCGGATCATGCGGAGTGCTCTCGAACGGCGGCGTGAGCAAGAGAACGAGGCGGTCGGCTTCGCGGACGAGTTGTTCGTCGGCCGCGTGCACAGCAAGACGCGCTCGAGCTCCGGTTTCAATCGCCGCGACGGTCGTCGCGTCGGGCCGGGCAGATAGGACGGCCCACGACTGCGCGATCGAATCGATCCGGCATTCACGTTCCTTCGCCGAGCCGAGGAGAGAGCCGTCGTCATGAAACGCGCGCAGGTACCAGCCGCCATCCCATGCGCAGGCCTCGATCTTCTCTCGCAAGGATTTCGCGCGAAGGCGCCAGGCCTCGGCGTCCACGCTCTCGCTGCGACGGTCGCAGAGCGCGGCAAAGCGAGTCATCGTTGCGCAGAGAAACCAGCCAAGCCAAACGCTCTCGCCCTGACCCTCGGAGCCGACGCGGTTCATGCCATCGTTCCAGTCACCATCGCCCATCAAAGGGAGACCGTGACGCCCCTCGGTCACTGCACGCTCGAGGGCCCTGCGACAGTGCTCGAAGAGCGTCGCGCTATTCGCCGAAACCGCAAATTCCGCGTACCTATCGTGCTCCCCCTTCTGCAGTGGTTCGCCCGTCAGGAATGGGATCGACTCCGAGAGGATCGACGAATCGCCAGTGGCGAAGACGTAGTCGGCCGTCACGAAGGGGAGCCAGGCCATGTCGTCGGAGCAATGCGTTCGTACACCGCGGCCCGCGGGCGGATGCCACCAATGCAGAACGTCTCCCTCCTCGAACTGGTGTCTCGCCGCTTCGAGGATCTGAGCGCGCGCGCGCTCGGGCGCCGCGTGGAAGAGCGCGAGGACGTCTTGAAGTTGATCGCGATACCCGAACGCGCCGCTCGATTGATAGAAGGCCGTGCGCCCGAACAGGCGCGACGAGAGGCTCTGGTAGAGCAGCCATCGGTTGAGCATGAGGTCCATGGCAGGCTCCGGCGTCTTGACCCGCACGCTGCCGAGCAGACCTTCCCAAAAGACGCCGAGCTCGTTCCATGCGGATTCAACAGCCTTGGGATCGCGAAAGCGAGCCACGATCCGAAGCGCGTCGTCGCGACCTTCGGCCTGTCCGAGGATGAAATGCGTCTCGATCTGCTCGTCGGGAGCAAGCTCCAAGTGCACTTGCAGGGCGGCGCAAGGACCAGCGCCAGCGTTGATGCTTCCCGTGAGCCCCCATCGCCCGAGAGACTCAGGCCGCGCGTAGTCACCGCGGCGACCCAGGAACTCCACGCGGTCGCTCGTGAAGCCGTGCACCTCGCGCCCAGCGGCGAGGAACGCAACGCGGTCCCCGAAGTCGGCATTCCAATCGCACCTCGCCAGAAGACAACCGTGGGAGGCGTCGAACTCGCTCACCACATACGGTTTTTGATTCTCGCGCAGGCTCCCAAGAACCCACTCGGCGTAGTACGTGGCCGTCAGTCGCCTGTGCCGAGGAAGCGTGTTCTTGAGCCGCAACCTCGCCACCTTAACCGGCGCATCGGGAGGTACGAACACGGTTAGTTCCTGCACGAGACCGTGACTCTCGCGCGTGTACGTCGTGTAGCCCACGCCGTGGCGCACCAGCGTCTCGGCGTCAGCGCCTGCGGGTAGCGGCGTCGGGGACCACACCGCTGCGGTCTCCTCGTCTCGGAGGTAGAGCGCCTCGGCGGGGGTATCGAAGAGGGGATCATTCCTCCACGGCGTAAGCCGGTTCTCACCCGCGTTCAGCGACCACGTCGAGCCGAGTGAAGACTCGCTGACGAGGCAGCCGAAGCTCGGATTCGCAAGAACGTTGGACCATGGCGCCGGAGTCGCGTTGCCCGGCTCGACGGAGACCACGTACGCATCCCCATCCCTGGTGAAACCGCCGAAGCCGTTGTCGAAGAGCAAATCCGGCCGCTGGGGCGAGCGTGATGGCTCCGCATCCACGAGCGTTGGCACGAAGCGAGGCAACTTCGGCGGACTCTCGATGGGCCGCGCCATTCGCGGCGCGAGCGTTCCATCGCGCGTGTCCAGCACGACGCGTGCGCTCGCCTCGAGGCGCAACCCTTCGCCGGCCGCGAGCTGATCGGCTGCGAGCACGAAGATGCCGCCGTGCTTGCCGAGCCAGTCCTCCACCTCGCTGTGGACGAGAACACTCCGAAGCGTTCCCGCGCCATCGGTGATGTACCCCGAAGGCTGCTCGTCTACCAGGACGAGGTCCATCCGGACTCCGCAGGATCGTAGAAAGCCTTGGGCGGCGATCGTCTCGCGCAGAAGTGGAGCCTCCGGATCGCTCACGCGCACGAGCACGATGGGGTCGTCGCCCGAAATCCCGCGCTCCCAGAGGCGGCGCTGGCAAGGACGACTGATCGCGAGCATGTCGGGGGGCACCCGAAACGTCGGATCGGCGAAGAGGAGTGCGGAGAAGAGCTGCTGAACGGTGGGCAGGAGCTCGGGCTCGAGATGCGCTCGGGCCAGACGTCTGCCGCTCTGTTGCTCGGCGTCTCGGAACGCCCAGCGAACGGCGTGCATCGAGCCGTACTGACGTGCGAGCTCCAGGGCCTTGGCGCGCGTGCGAGCCACGCTCGTCACGAGGGCGAAGGTGACGCTCCGATTCGGCTTCAGCTCGACGTTGGCCATCAGGCTCATGATCGGATCGAGCACCGACCCGACCCGCCCGCGAAGCTTCTGACCCGGCACCGCAAGCGACCTCGGAGTACGCGCGCCTTCACCGCGACCGAAGAATGCGATGCGGTCGCTTTCGTAACCTGCGAGCGTCACCGCCGCGCTCTCGGTCACGAGCCGGTGGACGAGCACCGCACGCTCGTCCGATGGCGACCGCAGCCTCCGCGTGAAGAGAAGGGCATCGAGCTCGGTGACGTATTCGCTCTCCACGAACAGCCGGGCAAACGCTGGATGCGTCTCGGCCTGTCTCACGGGCAGGAGCACGGGCTCGCCGGCGCTCGTCACCGTAAGGAGTCTGGTCCGATCGGTCTCGTTGTGCAGCGTTATCTGCCGGATTTCGACGTCGTCGGAAGTCGCGACGGCGACGTCGACGCGCACCGAAATTCCGTGGGCGCGCTGATGGAACTCCGCCTTGTGCGCCGAATACGTCGTATGGGCGTTCCCGGAGCTCGCCAGCCAAAGCTCGCCGGTCTCCTCGTCACGTAGGTAGATCCACACTCCATCACCGTCGCCGACGACGTCGGGTTGAAAGCGTGTGACGGCAAGGCCCTCCCACACCAATCCCCCCCCACCGGACCGCGTCAGTATGCTCGAGAGGCGCCCGTTCCCGAGGACGAGTGCTTGCGGCCGTCCCTGAGCCTCGGGAACCCATGGCGAGGGGACGCGAGCCTGCCCGTCGATTGGAGCGGTCTCGGTGTTCTCGACGTGCTCCGCGAGCGGCCATTCGGCAGGCGCGGTCCTTGGCGCGCGTTCGTTGAGCAGGAGCTCACCGGTCTCGACCTCGCCATCCGCGTGAAACCGATCGACCATGATCTGGTCGTTCAAGAGATTGTTGATCGCAACCAGAAGCATTCCCTGGTGATGTGCCATGTACGAGCGCACAACGGCGAACGAGCGACCGTCCTCTGCGCGCAGAGGACGCATGTCGACGGCTTCGAACAGGCCGTACGTCCCGAGCATGCCCATCTTTTCGAGTCGCTTCATGTTGTCGAGCACGGCGCGCGGCCGAACCGACACGGCGAGCATCGACGCATACGGCGCGATCACGCGATCGTCTTCGAGGCCGCGCTTGAAGCCGAGGCCGGGAACCCCAAACGATCGGTATTGGTAGGTTTGATGCGCATCGAGGCGCGCGTAGGCGGACTCGGAGACTCCCCACGGCCCGCGGATCTCCTTGCCGTACGCGATCTGCGCGTCGACGACGAGCTCGCAGGTTTGCGCGAGCAAGGTCCCCTCACGGCTGCGCATCAAGAGCGACGGCATGAGGTATTCGAACATCGTTCCGCCCCACGACAAGAGCAGAGGTGCGCCGACACCTTGAATCATCGGCCGGCCCAGCATGGCCCAATGAGACGCGGGGACATCCCCCTTCACGATGGCGAGGTAGCTCGCGAGCCGCGCCTCCGAAGCGAGCAGATCGTAGTGATGCCCGTCGAGCTGATCCTGCGTTGCGTTGTAGCCGATGTGAAATAGCTTCCGCTTGCCGTCGTAAAGGAGCCGGAAGTCCATCCCGCGCACTTCTTCCTCCGCACGCGTGGCGAGCTCGAGGAGCTCGTTGTGCAGCGTCTTGGCGCGTGCCTCTGCGTCATGAAGCGCCTCTCGCAGGCGCCGCGCCGATCCCTCGAGAACGGGCGAAAGATCACCCCGCTCTCGATGCCCCTGCTCCCATCGGTCGACCTGCGCCAGCAGCGCGCGGGAAGTGTCCGGGACCTGGTCGAGTCGGAGTCGTTTAGGCACCGTCAGCGCGCGAGCGGCCGGCTCGTCTCTCAGGGGGAGCCAAGGAAGGAGCGCATCGATCTCGCTGCGCATCTGCCGAAGCTGTTCGTGAAAACGCTCGATCGACGTGCGAAGCGCGCGGAGCGTGTCGGTGTCGTGGCGGAGGGCGCCGGTCTCGAGAAGCGCGAGCAATTCGCGATCGAGCTCGGCAGAGGTTTCGTCGGCGAGGCTTCGAAACGTCGGATACGCGTCCTCGGGATTGCTGTACCCCGCCTCGACCGCGCGACGCATTCGCGAGATGACGGATCGGAGCGCGCTCGCCTTTGCCGGATCGACGGATCCCAGCGCCTCCTCCAGGAGGTCGAGCGAGTCGGCAAGGCCTTCCCACGCTGCGGCGCGGAGTACGGGGCCGCACGCCACTTGGCGGCACCCCCGCTGGAGCGCCACAAGGCATCCGGCGAAGTTCCCGCTGTCTACCGTGGAGACGTAGCGCGGCAAAAGCGGCTGAAGGTTCTTCGTCTCGTACCAGTTGAGGAGGTGTCCCTGGTAGTGAGCGAGACGTCCGATGCTTTCGAATGCGCTACGCACGCGTAAAGCGAGCTCGCCCGGACCGACGTAGCCGAGATCGTACGCCGCGAGCGTCGAGAGGAGCATCATCCCGATGTTGGTCGGCGAGGTACGGTGAGCCGTTTGTTCGCGCGGCTCTTCTTGGTAGTTGTCGATCGGGAGCCACTGGTCGTTTGGCCCCACGAAGATGTCGAAGAAGCGCCACGTTCTGCGGGCCAGGAGCCGAAGCTGTCGCCGCTCGTCTGGCCGCAGCGGCGCCTCGCGGGACCTCGACGGTTCACTCACCCAGCGCGCGATCTCCGGGGCAATGAACCAGAGCGCGAGGAGCGGAGCCGCGACGCCGAGGGCCGACGGTCTCGTCCACGCGAGAAGGGCCGCGGTGGCTACTGCAAGGATTGGGGATCCCATCATCTCACGCCACAGGGCCGTGCGCGAGGACCGCGCCCTTAGCCCGAAGGCCGTGTGCGCAGCCGACGTCCATTGGAGGAGATGCTTGCGCGTAATCGTCATTCTCACGCCCACGCGAATCACGGCATCGACGACCACGATCGCCTCGTGCGCGAGAAACGCGATCGTCAGGACGCAACGTCCAAGGTTCAGGGCGCGCCTGCGCCCATCGTGCAGCAGCGCAGGGAAGCTCGGGTGAAGCAAGATAACGAGCGCCCCGAGCGTCCACCCGAGCGGCGAGCCTGGCAGCCAGCAGAGGCCCAAGACGATGAGCGCGAAGACCAGCGGGCTCGTGAGGCTGCGTCTCAGGTTGTCGAAGATCTTCCACCTATCGATGGGGACGAGCGGGCTCGGAATCGGCTCGCCGGCCGCCGCGGGGACGGTCGAGAAGAGCCACGGAAGGAGCTGCCAGTCACCTCGAACCCAGCGGTGCATTCGCCGCGCGTAGGCTGCGTACTGGACCGGGTAGTCCTCGAAGAGAACGATGTCGGTGGCGAGCGCCGTTCGGCCGTGGATGCCCTCGAAGAGATCGTGACTGGCGAGGGCGTTCTCGGGAACGCGCCCGTCGACGCTTCGCATGAACGCGTCGACGTCGTAGATACCTTTGCCAACGTAGATCCCCGCACCGAAGAGATCTTGGTACGATTCGGACACGGCGTGCGTGTAGATGTCGAACCCGACGTCGCCGGCGAAGATCCGCGCGAAGAGCGTCTGGCGCAGACTCGACGGTGACATCTCGACGCGGGGCTGGACGATCGTGTACCCGGAGGTGACGCGTCCCGTGGCGTCGTCGAAGACCGCGTGGTTGAGCGGATGCGCGAGCAAGCCGAGGAGCCTTTGCGCAGTCCCCATCGGGAGCTGGGTGTCACTGTCAATGGTGATGACGAAGCGGATCCCTACGAGGCCCTCCGGGCTTCCGATGTGGCGCGTGAAACTCGTGTCCTTCGCGCCACGGAGCAGACGATTCAGCTCGTCGAGCTTCCCTCGCTTACGCTCCCAGCCCATGAACCGACCCTCCGCGGCGTTCCAGCGAGATTCGCGGTGCAAGAGGTGAAAGGGCCCCACGTTCTGCTTGCCGTACCGCGCATTGAGCGCGGTGATCTCGCGCGCGGCGCTCTCGACGAGCGCGGTGTCCGCCGGCGTGGCGCCCGAGTCCACGTCGTCCGTGAGGAGAGCAAATTCGAGGCGCGGATCGCGGTTCGACAGGTAGTGGAGCTCGATCTGCCTCAGCATTCCATCGACGTCTTCGCGTCCCCCGAGAAGGGTTGGGATCACGACGAGAGCTCGGATGTCGCCCGGCAGTCCCTTCGCGAAGTCGAGCTTCGGCAAAGCGTGCGGCCGAAGAAGCCGCGCGAGTGCCCACTGCAGGACCGTGACCGCTACGATCGATGCAGGCACGGCGGAAAGCAAAACGCTGACCGCGATTGACAGTGGATGCGCCCCGCCGCGCGCGAGCTCCCACGCCAGAACGAGGAGCGGCCCTCCGGTCGCGATTGCGAGCGCCGAGAAGTACGTCAGCGTTGGCCGACGGGTGAAGAGCCGGCGAACGCGCTCGACTCCTCGGGGACGATATCCGACGAGCCCCTCGAGCAGGCTCCGTCCTTCGTTGACGAGGTAATAGCCGACGTGGCTCGTCCGCGGATCCGGGATGTTCTGGCGCGCGAGCTCCACAGCGCGCTCCGCGACGTCCTCCTCGGCAACGTCGGTACCCCAGGCCAGCTCCTCGACGGTCTTTCGGTACGCATCGCAGGTGTCGAAGTCCATCCGCCCGTAGACGCCCGCCGGATCCTTCTGCAGGACGCCTTCGACCCGATTCGTCTTTTCGAAGAACTCTTTCCAATCGATTTCGGCGAGCAGTCGGAGCGCGCGAATCGACCGCTCGACGCCATCTCCAGGACCGAGCCCGACCGGCTCGGCATCCGGTGGAGCGCGGGGGGAAGGCGCACGTTCGAGGCGTCCGTGAACGGACACGTCCAGCTCCTCGAGAAAGTGGAGAAGGCCATGGAGGACCGAGATCCGAAGCATCGTCGGCAGCGCCCAGAGCTCGGCGATCGTGAGCGGCAAAATTTCCTGATACGCCTGAACGAAGCTGGAAAGCGCGCTGACATCGATCTCGATAC
>JALYHV010000345.1 GCA_030776205.1 Myxococcota bacterium
GGGCTGAGCGACTCCAGCGTGTACGGACACTGGAGGAAGTCGCCACTGCAGGAGCCCCCGGGCGTGATGGCCGAAGCGGCCGGGCAGTCACCGACGTTGTTGCAATTAAACATCGCGACCGCAGTGATCGCGAGCGCGGCGGACCGTGCCGCCCACACCGTCCCAAATCGAATGGCTTTCATGGCGTTCTGGTTTCCACGCGTCACGGCGTGACCGTGAGCACGCCCTTCATGAGCATGTAGTGTCCCGGGACGGTGCAGATGTACGGGTAAACCCCGGGGTCGGGCGCCGTGAAGGTCACCTCGGAAGACTCCCCGGGCTTTGCCATCGGCGTATGAACGAGGGCGTCCTTGTCGCGCACGTCGAAGTAGCCCGCTTGTTCGCCCAGCTTCAGCCCCGCCGCGGCGACACTCGCCTCGGTGCCGGGTTTCACGACCACCCAGTTGTGGGGCAGGGTCGCCGCCGTGGCGTTGTTCTTGAGAACGAGATGCACCTCCGCACCCGCAGGAACGGTGAGGGACTTCTTGTCGTACATCATCGTGTTGGCCACGGTCGCGAGTTGGAGCTCGACGTGCTGCACGGGCTTGACGACAGTCGCCTCGGGCTCCGCCTTTGGTTTGACCTCGACGGCGCTCGCTGTAGCTGCCGGCGGGGGTTGGCTCTGCTCGGGCGCCTTGCCACAACCCGAGGCCGTAGCGAGCAAGAGGACGAGGACTGGCAACATCAGTGAGCGCATGGAACTGTTTTCCTTTCAGCGATGCAGGTCGAAGTTGACGGTGACGTCGCCGTCCGCGACCGTCACGGGCTGAGTGACGGGCGCCTGACGCGGGGCCCAGGCCGTCACGCGGTAGGAACCGCTCGGGACATGCTTCATCTCGAACCTTCCCTTTCCGTCGGTCCTCGCAAACCAAGTCGACGGCGTAACGACGAGATAACCGAGCATCCCAGGGTGCAGGTTGCAGAGCAGCGAGTAGGCCCCGGCGGTCTTGAACGTGCGCGTGTGCGCTCCATTCTGGGGGATATTGCCTAAATTGAACTTGTCGTTGTCCGGTGAAAAGACGTTGTGCGGAAATGGATCTTCGTTGGTGAAGACCACCTTGCCACCCACCGCGGCCACCGCGACGAACGGAATAAAGTTCATTTGGCGGTTGGCAATCGTCACGGTCTGCATGTGCGACGGCACGTCTTCATTCGGACCGTCCTCGAGATAGACGACCGCTTGCCCAGCCATTGCTGCGGGTTTCGCGGTGATCGCTCCGACGACATTCCCGCGCGGAATTGACTGCGGAGGGACGGGTAGCGCGGACGCCGAGGTCGACTCGGACGCAACAGCCACGCTAGGGCCGACGGGCACGATCGCCGACGCGGCGGGAGCGCATGGCGGAGGCAGGCACGCGGTCATCTGCGGTGGCGACGACGACGGCTCGCTGGTCGGTCGTCCGGGAGCGACAGCCGCTCCAGACGCGAGGCTTGGCGTGTTTTCCGGCGCGACCACGGGTGGCTCGCCTTCGCAGCCGAGGCCCGACGCGGAAGGACCAGCGGAGATGAGCGCGAAAAGGATTACGAGTCGTTTCATTGCGTTCTCCGATCAATAGGCAACGGCGAGGGTCGCGTTGATTTGCTCCGCTTCGAACTTGCTCGTCTGATTCGGAACGACCGCGCCACCCGCAGCGGTCCACGCTCCGACAGGCGGCAGATTCTGACCCCACTCGAGGTCGCCGGTCAGGACGACCTTGATGTTTGGTCGAACCAGCATGGCGACGCCGGGAATGATCCGAAGAAGCTGAGAGTCCGCAGCCGACTCGACCGCCGCCCGCGTGTACTCCGCGCGTACACCCGGCACGAACCAGGGCCAAACGACGTAGTCGATTTCATCGTACTGGACCATCGCGGACCCGCTCACGCGCGTCGGCTGACCTGGGATCGCGGGCGACAACGCCGCGGTCCCGGGATAGGGCCGTTCGTGACGCTCGAACTGGGCACCCGCGGTGACGAGTAGCGAGTCCCATTGCCCGTGCACCACACCCCCCACGGCGTTGAACCTGTCGTCTTGAGGCGTCGGAGTCGGCGCGGTGCCTGACGAGACGCCCGTGCCATTATCGAGTCGCGCAATCCCGTGATACGCAAAAACGTCCAGCGTAATCGCCCGCTCCGCCCAGGGCTTCCGCGGATCGGGTACGTTTGGGCCGTACTTTCCCTCGCCATCGAGGGCCACTCCGCCCGATTTGATGCCCACGTGGGCATAGACATCCTCGGCATTCGGGACCTTGAGCCCCGGCGAACTCGACGAAGCCACCCAGCCGAGCGCGTAGTTAAGGCGGTGGGCGACGATTCCATTGAGCTCGGCTCCGTCGGTGTGACCCGATCCCAGCGTGAAGCCCGCGCCGGGGTTATAGAGCCCTGCGACGGAAACGGCAGGCATCACCGTGTCGCTCAAGTACGCGCTGTGCAGGCCAAAGCTCGTGAGTTGGGGAGCGAAGAGGCGCCCCACCCAGAGGTTGACGAGATGGCGCGGTCCGACGATGTCGTTCCAGAGAAGGTACCCAGTCTCGATATCGAGCCCGCCGCTGGACGCGAGCGTCAGCTGGGTCAGGTACGTGAGCGTGTCGTTGAAGGCACCCGCTCCGAAGAGATGCAACTCAGCCTGGACTCCAGTCCACGTAAAGGTGTTGCCGGCTTGGTTTCTTGCCTCCGAATTGGGCAGGTTGATTGGTATTCTGCCATTGAACATCGCTGAAAGAGGAACAGCCTCAGCGATCTTGTCGGGCCACACCGAGTCGGGGAATGTCTTAATGGACTCCTCCTGTCCGAGAGCAATGGTGCTGGCCTTCACCGCGTCGCTGTCCACGCTGCCGTTCTGACTCGGGAATCGGTACCCGTCGCGCCGGAAGGCTTCGCCGAACGGATTGAGCGTTGGATACACGGTGTGGCAGGTCTGGCAGCTGGTTTGGTACTTCCGCGCAAAGCTCGGAATCGCGCGCGCGTCGCCCGCTGAAGCGAAGTAGATGGCGATGCCGACGAGCATCGCCGCGAGCAGCGGCAAGGCACGATTTGGTTGCATGAGTCCTCCGAAAGCGAATGGTGGAGCGCTGGACGGCGTGCACAATCCGCCGTCCTTGCGCTGGTCTTTGCCCGGCGCGGAGCGGCCGGACCCTTGAGGACCTACGGGCCCCTAGCACAGGCCGTGCCCGGGGACGCCATCCCGGCCCCGCGTGCCTTTGCGGGGCCCCGCGTGCCTCGGCGAGCGCGGGGCTTGCGCGTCGGCGCACGTTCTGCGCGAACGCCGGGTCACGCCTTTTGATTTCGAAGGTACTCGGCGAGAAGGTTGAGCGCGTCGATCGTCGTGAACACGCCAGCAACCTGCGTGCGCCGGGGCGCCTGACGAGAGACGGATGCGGTCTCGAACGATGCGCAGGCTCCCGCGGGTCTATTACGGCCGACGATCACGCGCGAAGGCATTGAGCGCCACGACGTCCGACAGGATTCCGAGCGGAGTCCCGTCCGCCGTGACGACGGGAATCGCGCGAAGACGCGATGAGCCATGCGACGCAACGCATGCCCCACCGGTGCGTCCTCCAGAACCGCACCCGCAGAGGCCATGACCTCACCCACCGTGGATTCGCCCGAACGGAACGTACCCCCTGCAGGCCCGGAAGTGTACGCGCGCGATGGGTCGCAGGATCGTCCGGCGATCGCAGAGGAGGAACGAGGTCCGGGCGTGTCTTTGCCTAGGACGAGGACGCGGGACCTGTAGGGTTATCCCATGTCCTTACAACGATAAGGCACCAGGACGACCCTTATGGGTCATCGTCCTTACAACGGTAAGGCACATGGACCACTCTTGTGGGCCCTCGTCCTTACAGCGGTAGGGCACGTGAATGACCATGGTGGGCCCTCGCCCTTATAACAGTAAGGCACATGGACCACTCTTGTGGGCCCGCGTTCTTACAGCGGTAAGGCGCGTGGACGACCCTTGTGGGTCATCGTCCTTACAACGGTAAGGCACATGGACCACTCTTGTGGGCCCTCGTCCTTATTGGGCGATCGTCGTGGATCACCTCTCGTGCCCTGGGGCGAGCCCTCGGCCTTGTCGACGCATAGCGAACGAAAATCGGATTTTTCTTTCGCGAACCCGGGGAGGTCGCGGCGGCTTAGGGGTGAGAGGGGCGAAGCCCAGCTTGGCGCTCGGCCGGACCTCGCTCGTGTCCCATTGCAAACCATTGGAGAAGCTATCATGGCTACCAAAGACATCCTCAACCGCAGCCAGCGCCAGGACTCCGATCAGAAGCTGATCGACGGTCTCAACGCGCACGCCAAGACGCTTTCTTCCTTGCTCATCGGAGGTACGTCGTACACGACCGCCGCCATCATCGCAGTGCTTCAGGCGCGCATCGCGTCCGGCAACGCCGTGGTCCCCGCCAGGGCTTCCTGGCAGGCCATCGTCCAAGCCGACCGCGATGAGCGCGCGAAGACCAAGACGCTCGTCTCGGGTCTTCGGCAAGCACTGAAGG
>JALYHV010000346.1 GCA_030776205.1 Myxococcota bacterium
CAGCAGCCTTATCCGCCTCCCCCGCAGCAACCCTATCCCCAGCAGCAGCCTTATCCGCCTCCGCCGCAGCAGCAGCCCTACCCTCCGCCGTACCAGCCCCCGTACGTTGCCACGCAGCCACCGCAAGCTGTTGCTCCACCGCCGTATCCGGCTTCGCCCTCGCTGGCCTTGGCGCCCCCTCCTCGATACCGGAGCAACGGCGAAATGGCGTACCTCTACGGAGCGAGCATCGCCTACGGCATCGGAACGGGCGTGTGGATCGACGCGCTCGGTAAGGTGTCCGATCCGGGAATTGCCTTCCTCGCCCCGCTTGCGTTCGGGGCCGCGGTGCCGATCGGCATGTACATTTGGGATCAGAGCAGTGAGTTCGATCGCGGCGTGCCCTCGTCGATAGCGACGGGCCTTCTGCTGGGCGGTGTGGAGGGCATGGCCATCTCCGGCCTGCAATGGCAGCTCACCGGCAACGGTGGCCCCAAGTCGTGGGACTTCCCGACATGGACGACGGTGACCTTCCTCGCGTCAACCGCAGGCGGCATCGGCGGATACGCATTCGGCGAGTGGTTCCAGCCCGACCCGCGAAGCCTCGCGCTCATCACGAGCGGCGCAGGCTGGGGAGCGATCAGCGGCGTACTCTTCGGCGCCGGGGTCGTCGGCGGCGACTGGAAGGACGGAGCCGCGGTCTGGGGCTTCGCCGGATACAACGCCGGAATTCTCGCGACCGGCGCGATTTCGACCGTGTACGTGCCGTCCTGGCAGACGATCAAGTACATGTGGCTAGGCGATCTGCTTGGTACCCTCGCGACGACGCCGGTCTATCTCTTCTACATCGGCAGCAGCGCCGACCCGCGCCATGGCCTCATCGCGAACGCATTCGGCGGGCTGGCGGGCATTGCGCTCGCGGCGGCGCTCACCGCGAACATGACGGACACGCCCGGCACCGCCTCTTGGGCACCTCCTCTTCAGCTCGGCGTCGGTCCAACCGAGCGCGGAGGCGTGCAGCTGACGGCATACGGCCGGTTCTGAACGGCGGCGCGTTCGCGAACGATGCGGCAGGTCCTCGGCTTGCCGCGGCAGGTCACGCGCGAGTCCCCGAGGGTACCCCGAGCGAGGGTCGAGGACGGTGGCCCTTATGCCTCAGCTCTGCCGGAGCCGTCAATTGCGCGCTTTTTGAGGTAGCCTTCGCATCGGCCCTCGCCCGCACCCCATGCCCCTACTCAAGTGGTTTCCGACGCAAGGCCAGCCGCGGACGTTCGTCCTCCACAAGCCGGTCACGACCGTCGGGCGTGCGCTCGGCAACGACGTCGCCATCGACAGCCACGGCCTCGCCGAGACGCACATCCAGGTGCTCTTCGACGGACGGGATTTCAACCTGGAGGAGGTGGACAAGCAGGCCGAGATTCTCGTCAACGGCAAGAAGAAGCGGCGCGTCCGGCTCGTCCACGGCGATCGGCTGACGCTCGGTGAGGCGGAGCTCGGCTTCAGCATGTTCGATGAGCCGCAGAAGGCGGTTCGCCAGGCGAGCGCCGATGAGCGTGCAGGGGGAGACCTCGTCGGCGGCACGATGACCGACACCGAGCTCCACGTGCTCCACGTGACAAACCAGCAGCTTGCCGGTTTGCGCACCCTTTACGAGTTCAGCGGAAAGCTGATGACGATGAAGGGCATCGATCAGCTGCTCGAGTGCATGCTCGACGCCGTCATCGAGGTCACCGGGGCCGAGAAAGGTCTCATCCTGCTGAACGACGAGGCGTTCCTCCAAAATCCGTCGGCCGAGAGCTCCGAGTCGGACGCGCGCGCGAGCAAAGGCAGGGTCGACGGCGCGGTTGGGGAGACGAGCGCGAAGGCCCAGGCCGGACCGCTGATTAGAGCCTCGCGCAACGTCAAGCGCGAAGCGATCGCGGAGGCGGGCGGCGCCATAAGCGACAGCATCGTTCGGAAGGTGCTCGAAACGGGGCGCCCGGTCATCGTGAGCGATGCGCTCAGCGACTCGCAATTCAAGACGAGCGAGAGCGTGCTCGCGCTGCGTCTGTCGAGCGTGATGTGCGCGCCGCTCGTCTCCCAAGGACACGTGCAGGGCGTTCTCTACGTCGGCAACGACCGGGTCAAAGGGCTCTTCGAGCGCAATCAGCTGGAGGTGCTGTCCATCTTCGCAGGGCAAGCGAGCCTGATTCTGCAGAACGCTCTTCTGCTTCATGCCCTGCGTGCGGACAAGGAAAAGCTCGTTGCAGAGCTGAATGACAAGCGCTTCGGCGAGATCATCGGCGCGTGCCCTTCCATGATGGAGGTGTTCCGAAAACTGCAGAAGGTGGCAACGACCGACATCTCCGTTCTCATCACCGGCGAAACGGGGACTGGCAAGGAGCTCATTGCGCGCGAGGTCCATCGACGCAGCGGGCGTGCGACGGGGCCGTTCGTCGTAATCAACTGCGGCGCAATACCCGAGAATCTCATAGAGAGCGAGCTGTTCGGACACGTGAAGGGTGCGTTCACCGGCGCGCACGCTTCACGACCGGGAAAGTTCCAGGTCGCGAACGGAGGGACGCTCTTTCTCGACGAGATTGGCGAGCTTCCCCTCAATTTACAGGTCAAGCTCCTGCGTGCGCTCCAGGAGCGCGTCGTCTTTCGTGTCGGTGACAGCAAGGCCGAAAAGGTGGACATTCGCATCGTCGCCGCTACGAACCGCGTGCTCGAGGACGAGATCCGCGCCGGTCGTTTTCGCGAAGACCTTTATTACCGGCTGAACGTGGTCAACATCTATCTCCCGCCGCTGCGAGACCGAGGCGACGACGTCCTCATCATCGCGAGGGCGCTTCTGTCGAAGCACGCCGAGGAGCTCGGGGCGCACGTGCGCGGATTCACGCCAGCCTCGTTGGCCGCGATACGAAAGCACCCCTGGCCGGGCAACATCCGCCAGCTCGAAAATCGCATAAAAAAGGGCCTTGTCATGTGCGACAAATCGCTGCTGGCACCGGAGGACCTCGACCTCGGCCCCGACGCCGAGAATGCGATCTTGCCACTCGAAAAGGCCAAAGAAGAATTCCAACGCAAGTACGTGCTGGACGTCCTCGAGCGAAACAACGGCAATCGCACGCAGACCGCGCGCGACCTCGGGGTCGATCCCCGGACCATCTTCCGGTACCTCGAACGCGAGGCCAACCCGCCGCCCGCCGGGGGCATGACGGCGCGGGATCGGCCAGCGGAGGAGTAGGAGCCGTCGGCCCAACGGAGCGGTGGCGGGCACACCGCGTGCACTGAATCCATCGTGCCTTCCCGCATCGAAGACTATGCGCTGATCGGTGACTGCCAGACCGCTGCGCTCGTCGGACGCGATGGGTCGATTGACTGGCTCTGCCTGCCTCGCTTCGACTCCGGCGCGTGCTTCGCCGCGCTGCTGGGCGGTCCCGAGCACGGACGGTGGCTGCTCGCTCCGTGCGGACGCGTGAAGGCGACCAGGCGAGCCTACCGCGAGGGCACGCTCGTGCTCGACACGACGTTCGAGACCGAGGACGGCGAGGTGACCGTCACGGACTGCATGCCGCAACGGGAACTCATTCCGCACGTCGTTCGCGTCGTGCGCGGCGTACGCGGGCGCGTCCGAGTGCGCATGGAGCTCGTCGTGCGCTTCGACTACGGGTCGGTGGTCCCCTGGGTGCGCTCCGACGGCGCCGGCGGCATTCGCGCGATCGCCGGCCCCGACTCGCTGCACTTGCAAAGCGACGTGCCCGTCCGGGGTGAAGGGATGACCACCGTCGCGGAGCTCGAGCTGAGCGCGGGCGACGCGGTGTCGTTCGTCCTGAGCTGGCACCCCTCGCACATCAAAGAACCGCCCTGCGCCAAAGCGGCCACCATCGTCCAGCGCGCCGAGCGGGCCTGGCAGGCCTGGTCGGGGCATTGCACTTACGAGGGCCCGTTTCGCGACGTGGTCGTCCGCTCGCTCATCACGTTGAAAGCCCTCACCCACTCCGCCACGGGCGGCATCGTCGCGGCGCCCACGACCTCCCTCCCGGAAGCTCTCGGCGGCACGCGAAACTGGGACTACCGGTACTGCTGGGTGCGGGACGCCACCTTCACCCTCCTCGCGCTCGTCGCGAGCGGCTATCGCGACGAAGCGACGGCGTGGCGCGAGTGGATGCTGAGGGCCGTCGCCGGCGAGCCGTCGAAGCTGCAGATCATGTACGCCGTGGATGGCGGGCGCCGCATCCCGGAGTGGACGGTCGAGTGGCTTCCCGGTTACGACGGCTCGCGCCCGGTCCGCGTCGGCAACGCCGCGTCCGCGCAGCGCCAGCTGGACGTCTACGGCGAGTTCCTCGATGCCATGTACCAGTGCTACCGCGTGGGCCTTCACCCGGAGCCTGCCGCGTGGAATTTGCAGCTTTCGCTGCTCGAATTTCTCGAGACGACGTGGAGGGAACCCGACAATGGAATCTGGGAAGTACGCGGACCCCAGCGGCAGTTCACGCATTCCAAGGTGATGGCGTGGGTCGCCGTCGATCGCGGCATCAAGGCGGTCGAACAGTTCGGGATGACGGGTCCACTCGACCGCTGGCGGGCGCTGCGCCAGGAGATCCACGAGGAGGTCTGCCGGAACGCGTACGACCCTGAGGTCGGCGCCTTCGTCCAGTACTTCGGTTCCAAAGACCTCGACGCGAGCACGCTCATGATTCCGCTACTGGGCTTTCTTCCGGCGGACGACCCGCGGGTCCGCAACACCGCCGTCGCCATCGAGCAGCGCCTTATGCGGGACGGCCTCGTGCGGCGGTACGAGACGCGCGGCGAGCTCGACGGCCTTCCGGGCAGCGAGGGCGCGTTCCTCGCGTGCAGCTTCTGGCTCGCTGACAATTGGGCGCTGATGGGTCGACGACCGGAGGCCGTCCGCCTCTTCGAGCGTCTGGTCGGTCTTGCGAACGACGTTGGACTTCTCGCCGAGGAGTACGACGGCGCATCAGGCCGCTTGGTCGGCAACTTCCCGCAAGCGTTCTCGCACGTGTCGCTCGTGAACACCGCTCACAACCTCGGAGTGACCGATGGTGGCCCCGCCCGAAAGCGCCGAGGGGCGTAACATTGTGCCGCGTCGTGGCGAAACGCCCCGAAGGGACGCGCTTCGGGGACTGCTTTCTCTCTCGTCAGTTGTCGTCCGCGTACGCAATCGTCGTGATGAGTGCGTTTTCGGCCTGTCGCGAATCCAGGCGCGTGTGCTGAACGACGATAGGCACGTCCGACTCGATGACGCTCGCGTAGTCGGTTCCTTTGGGGACGGGTTCCGGATCAGAGAGACTGTTGAAACGCAGGTGCAACGTCCGTCGTGCTCCAACCGTCATTCGATACGGACCCGCCGGCTCGCGATCCTTGAAAAACACCGTGATGGTCACGTGAGCATCCACGTCGGACGTGTTGAGCATGCACGCGGTCTCATGGCTCTCGAACTCGGGAGTGGGACCGTGGCTCCACTCAGGGATGTAGCCCTCCGCGATTGCCCATTTTTTGCGTCCCATAGATGCCATCGAGCGCTCCGTTTGCGCCATGCGACGCAATCGATGTGCCGACACGTCGCGGCCCCCGCATCCCCGGCGGCATTCGCTTGGGCAGTAGATTGCAACGAGCCCGCCGCCTCCCGCGGCCATAGGCACGGCTATGCGATCCCAACTGCCGCAGTCGAGTACGCCGCTTTTCCCGGCATGGAGCAATTCGCTCCTCCGCATGGCGATCGGCATCGCCCTCGCTGGAGCGATCGCAGTTCCATGCCTCGCCATGGCGTGGGTTCGGACGCCGTACATGACGGGCCAGGGAGACCCCGTGATGCAGCCGATCAAGTTCGACCACCGGCACCACGTGCGCGACGACGGGATCGACTGCCTTTATTGCCACGCCGGAGCGGTGCGCTCTGCTTACGCCGGGGTCCCCGCGGTTTCGGTTTGCATGAACTGCCATAGCCAGATCTGGACCGCGAGTCCCGAGCTGACCGCGCTCCGCAACGCATACTTCTCACGAACGCCGGTGGAGTGGGTGCGCGTCAACAACCTGCCGCGGCACGTATTTTTCAATCACTCGGTCCACGTCGCGAAGGGGGTCGGCTGCGTGACATGCCACGGCCGGGTCGACCTCATGGGTCAGGTGTACCAACAAGAGACGCTGCTGATGCAGTGGTGTCTCGCGTGCCATCGGAACCCCGAGGGTCACCTCAGGCCTCGAGACGAGGTCACCAACATGGAGTGGAAGCCAGACCGTCCCCAGCTGGAGGTCGGCCGGGAGATCCGAGCGCAGCTCGACGTGCATCCAACGACGGATTGCAGCGGTTGCCATCGATAGGAGAACGCGTGAAGGCAAGGAGAACACCGATGCGGGGGAGGCTTTGGAGGAGCTTGCCCGAGCTCGCGCGCTCTATGCATCTTGCGGAGGCGCCGGCGCCGGAATTCGCTCCGGGTGCCGACGAGCCGCCCGACGCGGTCGCGCGCCGGGATTTTTTGCGACTCGTCGGAGCGAGCGCTGCCCTGGCGGGCACGTCCGCGTGCAATCGCGCGACCCGCCAGAAGATCGTGCCTTATGCGATCCAACCGCCCGAGGCGGTGCCCGGAAATCCGATCTTCTTCGCGAGCTCAATGGCGCTCGACGGGTATGCCGTGGGTGTCGTCGTCGAAAGCCACGAGGGGCGTCCGACCAAGATCGAGGGGAATCAGAGCCACCCGGCGAGCCTCGGCGCGACCGGACCGCTGGAACAGGCCTCTATCCTCGATCTCTATGACCCTGATCGCGCGCGCGGCATGACGAAGGGGGGAAACCCTCGTTCGTGGCAAGCATTCGTCGAGGCGTTTGCGCCCAGGCTCGCGGCGGATGGCGCGCATCTTCTCGTGGCCGCGACGTCCTCGCCGCTGATCGCCGATCAGGTGGCTCGCCTTCACGAGCGGTTTCCGTTGCTCGACGTTCGCTGGCACGCACCGCTCGCTCCGAGGGCGGTTTGGGCAGGGGCGCGCATTGCCTTCGAGACCGTCCTCGAACCACGCGTCAGCCTCGCAGGCGCGGAAGTCGTGTTGGCGCTGGACAGCGACTTCCTCGCCGAAGGCCCCGCGTGGCGGGTGATGGCACGCGACTTCGCGGGAGGGCGCCGTCTTCGCGGGGCGTCGGACAAGATGAACCGCCTCTACGCGGTGGAGCCCGTCCTCAGCGTCACGGGCATGAGCGCGGACCATCGGCTTCGGGTGCGAGCGCGCGACGTTCTCTCGGTTGCAGCCTCGATCGCCTTGGCCTTGGCACCGCTCGGCGCCGCTCTGCCCGCAGAGCTTCTCGGAGCGCTCGCGCCGTGGGCCTCGCGAGCGTCGATGCACGCAGCCTGGACGAGCGCCGTGGCGCGAGATCTCTACGGGCGCCGCGGCGCCAGCGTCGTCCTCGTCGGCGACGGACAACCGGCGGAGGTGCACGCGCTCGGCCACGCGCTCAACGCCGTCCTCAGGAACGTCGGCAGGACGATCAGTTATGCCCCCTCCGCGATCCTCGGGGCGGGCACGGATGCCTTCGACCTCGGGCCGCTGGCGAGCGCGCTCGAGCGGGGCGAGGCGAGCACGCTGATCGCCATCGGCGGAAACCCTGCCTATACGGGTTTCGCGGATCTGGATCTCGCCCGTCACATGGGTGCCGCGCAGGAGAGCGCGTACGTCGGCCCGTACGTGAACGAGACGGCGAGAGCCTGCGACTGGTTCGTGCCCGAGGCGCACTACCTGGAGTCGTGGGGAGACGGCCGGGCGTTCGATGGCTCCGTGTCGCTCTCGCAGCCGCTCATTGCG
>JALYHV010000347.1 GCA_030776205.1 Myxococcota bacterium
AAACGACGAACCTGCAGTACATCTACGAGCGCACGAACCCTGAGCACAAAGGCAAGATGATTTCGCTCGCCACCGAGACGGAGCGAACTCTCTTCTTCGATTTTCTTCCGCTCTCGTTGGGCGAGATCCGCGGGTTCAAGACGCGTTTTCACCTGTACACGGTGCCTGGACAGGTGTTCTACGACGCCTCGCGAAAGCTCATTCTCAAGGGCGTCGATGGCGTCATCTTCGTCGCGGACTCGCAGATCGAGCGCATGGAGGCGAATGAGGAGTCCCTCGACAACCTCCGGACGAACCTCGCCGAGCAAGGGTACTCGCTCGAGAAGCTGCCTTTCGTCATCCAGTACAACAAGCGCGACTTACCCAACGTCGCCGCCACCGACGAGCTGCGTCAGCTGCTCAATCGAATGAGCGTGCCGGACTTCGACGCGGTAGCGCGCACCGGCATCGGCGTGTTCGACACGCTGAAGGCGGTCGCCAAGCTAGTACTCACCGAACTAAAGAGAGGTGGCGGCTGAGCCGCGCCTCAGCGGCGAGCCTACTTTTTCAGCTGGTAGACGCGGGCGCGGCGGCCCTTGTCCTTCGCCTTGAGCTTGGCTCGATAACGAGTGCTCTTCTTGCGATTGACCTTGCGCGGCTTTTTCGAAAGGGCGATGTACATGGGTGGACCGCGCGGCTCATACCATGAACGTACGCCTTGTGCACGAGTTCCGCTTCGAGGCGGCGCACCGCCTGCCAAAGGTGCCCGCCGGGCACAAATGCGCCCGCCTCCACGGGCACAGCTTCCGGGTGGAGCTGGCAGTGGCCGGTCCCGTCAACGAAGACACCGGTTGGTTCATTGACTTTCAGACGCTCTACGACGCGTGGAAGCCGCTCTACGACGAGCTCGATCACCGCTACTTGAATGACGTCCCCGGCCTGGAGAACCCGACGAGCGAGCTCCTGGCGCGCTGGATGTGGCAGCGGTTGAAAGCTGCGCTGCCGTCGCTCGTACGCATCGCGCTCTTCGAGACCTGCGAGTCGCGGTGCGAATACGAGGGAGGGTGACGTGACGAAGACGCTCGCGTGCCGGTGCGAAGACGTCACGCTGCGCGACATCGAAGACGCCATCGCACGCGGGCACGACGACATCGAGTCGCTCAAGCGCTACACCGGCTTCGGCACAGGCTGGTGCCAGGGCAAGTGATGCATGGCCTTGTGCGCGCGGCTCCTCGTCGCGCGAGGCGGCGCGGTCGCCCGCCCGTTCACGCCACGACCGCCGGTGCACCCCGTCGCCTTCGGCGAGCTGGCGGTGCTCGCGTATGTCGCACGAGAGGACGAGCGAGCCGGGCGGCCCGCTCGGTGACAACGCGAGCTCTCTTGCCGGTCGATGTCCGCGGCGCCGTCATCGCCGACACGCTCCCGGAGGCCCTCAGGACGGAGCGCCGACCGATGATTTTTCAAGGGCCGCGGGCACTGGTCGCGGCCGGCGCGCCTCGCCGAGTGCCGAGGCCGTGGTCAGCACGAGCGCTATCCACACCATGTCGGCAAGCACGAGGTGAACGAGCTGGATCCATATGGGGGCAAGCGTCAGGACGTCGAGCACCCCGAGCAAGACCTGGCCAATAGCCAGCGCCGCGGCAGCGCGCGAGAGCAGGCGAACCTGCCCGGTGGGCCGGAGACTCCTGATGACCGCAGACGCGAAGACGATACCCGCGGCGGTCATCACGGCGAGCACCGGGTGCAGCGCCCGAATCCGGACGAACACATGCGCGCCTGGCGCAAAGTCTTCGCCGAAGCCCGCAGCAATCGATGACGCGGGAAAAAGCGTGTCGCCGAGCGCGGTCACCGTACCGCTCGCCGCGACGAGCAAAGTTCCGACGAGGGGCAAGCCGACCGCCCAGCGGAGCGGCCCCTCGATTGGAAGAAGCCTGCCAGCGTCGCTTGCCTCGCCGCTCCGAGGGCTGGCCCAAAAAGCCGTGAGAGCGGTGGAGGCGAGCAGCAACAACGTATTGACGAGGTGCAGCGCCACGCTGAGGGCGCGTGCCGTCGAGGCGTCGTGGGCCACGAGGGCGAAGAGGACGAGCCCAGCCCCGATCAGCGCTTCGGAGATCATGAAGCCCGCGGCAGCCGTCGCGCCCCGCCGCACGAGGTGGCCGCGTGGATATGTGCTCATCGCCCAGCCGAGCAGCCCGATCGTGAGCAGGAGCGCGACGCCGCTGGAAAGACGATGCGACAGCTCGACCAGCGTTTCGACCCGAGGCGCCCGCGGCATGACTTTCCCGTTGCAGAGAGGCCAATGGCTGCCGCAGCCGGCCCCCGAGCCGGACGCGCGCACGTATCCTCCCCAGGCCGCGACGCCGACATCGTAACCAAGCAGGCTCCAAGCGAAAGGTGCGAACCGTGACGACATGGCGATGGGCCCGAGCTCCGTGGCGGGGATGTAATGCGCGCATCACGAAAGTCCAAGAGCGCCCCTGGCGCTTCAGGCGCACCGTCTCGTTTCTCTCGTCTCTTCGCGTGACCGAGATCCTGGTCGTAGCCCGTTCGAGTCGGCTTCTAACGGTCTGGCCTTTGGGTGTATCGTTGAGGCACTGTGCCTTGGCTGCTCGTGGACGCCGTTTGCTTCGCGCGGCATCGGCGGTGGAAGACAGTGCCACCCGGGAAGGAACCGCCCGACCAGAGCGGCGCAGCGTGGCGCGAGTGAAGCGGCATCTGCCCGAAGCCATCCCGGCGGAGGTGTCGCGTCGCGAGCCCTCGTCGGAGCCGCCCCCTCTCTTCCCCAAGGCGCCTCGTCTCCCCTCCGGGATAGGCACAGCGGTGCTCGCCGAGCGCCGCGGAGCGCCCGCGCCGGAAGGCTCGTCTCCGGTCGTTCTCGTCTCGGCAGTACCAGAGCCGAAGAGCGGCTGGATCGTTCGGCGCGGAGTGCTCGGCGCGACCTTCGTCGTTTGCTTTCTTGGCGTCGCTTGCGTCGTCGGGCTGGTCCTGACGACCGACCGTCGCGTGCGGCTTGCACGCGACACGCAGGCTCCATTGCGGCGCGCGCCAACGGAGGCGCCACACGTCGTGTCGGCGGTCCCGTCCGCTCTCACCCGACCGGCCGGCGTCCCGCTCCGGTCCGGCGAGAGCAGCCTCGCTCCAACACTCTCGCCGCCTGACTCGAAGCACGAGCGCTCGCCCGATCCGAGGTGACATCGAGGGTTGCCGGCGCGGCTGTAGGTCGCGGAGCAGAGATACCGTGCCGGTGCAGCGCAATGTGCGCAACATCGCCGGTGCGCCCAGGGGCGGGGGCGGCGACGCTTTGCACCGCGGCGGACGACGTGATTTCAGCCGATGCCCTCGACATCGCCCTGTGAAAGAGGCGACACTGGATGCTCGCATGAGCGCCTGGGGACGGACGATGCGCGTGCTCGTCGTGGACGACGATCTCGCTTTGCGCGAGGCGTACGCGGACTGTCTGCGTGACGAAGGCTGTCAGGTCCTCGTGGCCGAGCACGGGCTTCGCGCCCTCGAAATGGCCCATTCCGACGTGCCCGACGTGATCTTGATGGACCTCGCCTTGCCCGTGATGGACGGGTGGGAGGCAACGAGAATCCTGAAGCGCGACGAGCGAACACGCGCAATCCCCGTCATCGCCATCACCGGCGAGACGCTGAAGACAAGCGACGACGACGCGCGAAGCGCTGGTTGCGACGCGGTCATTCACAAGCCGTGCGGGCGCTCGGAGTTGCTGGAGGCCGTTCGTAAGTTCGCGCATTGAGACCGAGAGCATGACCGTTTGCTCGAGGACGAGGCGCGGGTCCACTTATGGTCGACGCGGCTCGTACCGTTCCGTTTCGTAGGGTGTCTGCAGAGCTCGTCGGTGCCCCCATCGTCTGCGCTGCCCGCAGTCATGCGGTCCAACGCGTCGAGGGACTCACGTGCCATGAATGAATCGTTACGCGAGCGCGCGCGTCCCGCACCCAAACGCCTGACGGTCAATGGACCACAGCCCAGCATCGGTTTTCTCGTCGATGGCCTGGAAGACAGCCACTACCAGTGGGCGGTTCTGCGTGGGGCGATGGACGCCGCGTACGATCGAGGGGCCCACCTGCTCTGCTTCGTAGGCGGGGTCCTCGACGCGCCCAGCCTGGACGGAGGAGATCGAAACAGCGTCTTCGACCTCGCTCGACCCAAGAACGTCGATGCGCTCATTTTGCTCTCGGGATCCATCGGCAAACGCACGGGGCTCCATCGCCTCGGTGAATACTGCAAGCGCTACCAGGCGATGCCGGCGTGCAGCGTCGCCGTCGAGCTCGAAGGGATGTCGAGCGTCTGCATCGACAACGAGGTCGGGATGCAGGCCGTCCTCGACCACCTCGTGCGCGTCCACGGGACGGAGCGCATCGCCTTCGTCCGCGGACCCCAGGCGAACTCGGAAGCGGAGCGGCGCTTTGCGGTCTACCGGAGCTTCCTCGAGAAGAACGGAATCGCCTACTCGGAGCAGCGGGTCGTTCAAGGCGACTTCGAGCAACCGAGCGGCAAAAACGCGGTGCGCGTCCTGCTGGACGAGCGCGGGCTGCGTCCGCAGGACATCGGCGCCATCGCAACAGCAAACGATTGCATGGCCTTCGGGGTGCTCGACGAGCTTGCCGCGAGGGGAATTCGCGTCCCGGATCAGGTCGCCGTCGTCGGCTTCGACGACGCCGAGGAGGCGCGCTTCACTCTCCCGCCGCTCACGACCGTGCGGCAGCCGCTGCTACGAGCAAGGACGCGATGCCGTCCGCATCGTGCTCGACCAGCTGCGCCATGGCGTTCGCCCCGAGCGCGTCGTGCGGCACACCGAGCTGGTAGCCCGTCGCTCGTGCGGGTGCATGACCGCGCACTCGAGCACGACGCGCGCGTCCGAGGCGCCGGGGGCTCGTCTCGGCTTCGAAGCGGCGCTCATACGCCGTCGCGAGATCATCCTCGCCGAAATGTCGCGGGCCGCGCGTGGGGAGCTCAGCGCGGCTGGGGCGCACTGGGACGAGCGGCTCCTGCGAGCGTTCGTGGATCAGATTCGGGCGGAGAGCGGCGACGCATTCGTGCGTGCTTACGACGAGCTCCTGCGCCGGCTTTCCTCGAGTCGCGTAGATCCCTCGGTCTGCAATGACGTTCTGTCGGCCTTGCGGGCGCGAGTGGTGCGGTGTCTCTCTGGAGACCCGCAGCGGAGGGCACGCGCGGAGGACCTGTTTCACGAGGCGCGCGTCATGACCGCGCACGTCATCGATCGCGTCCAGGCCGAGCGAAGGATGCATACTTGGAAGAGCGCGCGCTCGCTCGGCCGTGCCGCGGCAGACATCGCCTCTGCGCGCGACGCAGACGAGCTCGCGATTGCCGTGAGGGCGAACCTGCCGGCTCTCGGCATCCCGCGTTGCTTCATCCTTGAATGGCGAGGCCCTGAGGGTGCTACGCGCTGTGCCCGTCTCACGCTGGTTGAAAGGCCCGACAGCGGTGCTCACGCGAGTCTTTCGCAGGTTGTTTGTCCCGCCGGCGAAATCCTTCGCCAGCATGTTCTGCCGAAGATGGGAGGGCATGCCTTTGCAATCCTGCCCATGACCTTCGAGGGCAAGGACCTGGGACTGCTCGTCCTCGAGCTGGGGGCGGTCGACGGCTATCTGTACGAGACGCTCCGCGAAGTGTTCACTGCTGTCTTCTCGCGCGCGGCAGCTCCCGCGCCCTGAGCGAAGACCATCGCGGTAGCAGCGGCAAAATCTTCCACTATGGACGGAAGATGCGCCGGGCAGACGGGCTGCGACCACTATGCCCACACTCCGTTCTACGCGGACGGCTCGCGGTGTTCCGTTGCGCGCTTCCAACCAAGCTCTTGCAGTCCAGGAGATATCGATGCGTCGTTCCCCTTCTCTAGTGTTCCTCAGCGCGGCAGCGCTTCTGCTGCCTTCGTTTCTGGCCTGCAGCAGCAGCGACACCACGCCGCCCTCCGGCGGCGGGAGCGGCAGCGGTTCCAGTGCCGGCTCGGGCGGCGCAAACGGGAGCGGCAGCAGCAGCGGGAGCGTGAGCGGTTCCGGCAACACGGGTGGGTCGGGTAACAACCCGGCGAACAGCGGGAGCAGCGGGGTCGGGGCGAGCGGCAGCACGAGCGGGACCGGCGGTGGCGGCAGCGGTCTATCGAGCGGCAGCGGCAGCGTAGGTGGCTCCGGCGACGGAGGCTCCGGCCCGGGGCCCGTCGTCGGGCCGGACGGGGGCCCCCTCGTGCGTGCTTGCATGCCGTCCGGTCCGGACGTGCTGTCCGACTTCGAGGAGGGCGTAGGCACACTGATCCATCAGGGGGGACGCTCCGGGTGGTGGTACGTATTCCACGACACGATGGGCGGTTCCCAGACCCCCGCGGGCGTGCTGAACGGGCCCATCGCGGTGGAAGCCGCGCCGGCCGACGACAAGCCGGGCTCGTGCAATCTGTGGGCGATGCACTCGACCTCGGCGGTTCATACCGGGGCGGCTCAGTACTCCGGCTTCGGGGCGACCTTCGTCCCCAACGGGACGAGCAAGAGTGCTTACGATCTCAGCGCGTACAGCGGCATTCAATTCGACATCAAGACCGGATCCAGCGCTCCCCAAGGCCCCATTTATCTCGAGATGCTGACGGCGGAGAGCCAGCCGGCGACCGGCGGCGGAGTGGCGATGACGCAGACCATCGACCTCTACAATACGCGCGGCCGCGTGCTCACGAGCACCGATATCACGACGTCGATGCAGACGGTCTACGTCCCCTTCTCGCTCCTCATCCCGCGGTACTTTCCGGCTCCCCCCGCGACGGCCGGGAGCACGACGGGCTGTCCTTCGGGGACTGTGTGCCAGGCGCCGGTGTTCAACCCGGCGCACGCGCTCGGCTTCCAGTTCTCGCAGTATTACGACTTCAACAAGACAGGTGGGTACGACCTTTGGGTCGACAACGTCTCCCTCTACAAGGGTGACCAGGGCCTCGCGCCCGCAGGGGCGACGATCCCGACCTTCAGCGACGGCACGGGGAATGGCTGGAAGTGCACCCGGCCGCAGTTCGAAGGCAACAACACGGCGGCTGGCAAGTACCTCTACTCGGCGTACCAAAAGTGGAAGGCCCGCTTCGTGGTCCCTGCCGGCGGCGGGTTTCGCGTGCAGCGTCCGGAGAGCAATAACGACACCGTCTCGGAGGGCATCGGCTACGGCATGCTGATCGCCGTCTCCATGAACGACCAGCCGCTCTTCGACGGGCTCTGGAAGTACTGGACGTCGAACATCGCGGTCGGCACCCTCATGACCTGGATCACGGGTGGCAGCGGCTCCGCCACGGACGCCGACGAAGACGCCGCCTTCGCGCTTGTAATGGCCGGAAAGCGCTGGGGCGGATCCTACGCCGCAACCGCCGCGACCGTGATCAACGACGTGTGGACGCACGACATCGACGCGGCGAGCTCCACACCCAAGGGCGGCAGCAATTACGGCTCGCCGGTTCCGACCAACCCGTCGTACTTCGCCCCGGCGTACTACCGCGTTTTTGCCGGCGTCGACGCGGGACACGGCTGGACCGCCGTCGCCGATAAGGTCCTCTCCATCCTCGGCGGGAGCATTAGCGGCAGCAAAGGTTTGGTCCCGGCGTGGTGCGGCAGCGGCTGTACGTCGCCCGCGACGAACTCCGGAAGCGCCACCCCGGCGACGGACGTCATTTACCAGTACGATGCGCACCGCACCCCGTGGCGCGTCGGCCTCGACTACTGCTGGAACAACACGCCGGCTGCCAAGGCTTACCTCGACAAGACGAGCGCATTCTTTTCCGGTGTCGCCGCAGGCGGTATCGACCGCGTCGTCGACGAATACAACCTCGACGGGACGCCCTACGCGCAGATGCCGCCGGGACTGCCGAACTCCATGTCGGTCGTCGGTACCGCAGCGGTGGGGGCTCTCTCTGGAGGAGCGACGTACGGCAACTTCGTAAACGCGAGCTGGCAGTTCGTGCTCGACGGCCTCAATCGCGCCACGCTCGATGCGCCGGTGGCCGGAATGCCTGGGGGATATTCGTACTTCAACGCGACGGTCGGGATGCTGACCGCGATCGTCATGAGCGGCAATTTCAATCATCCGTAAACGGGGCGCATCAGCGAACTGCGGCGAGCGGCGCGGGTGGCTTTCGAGCCGCCCGCTCACTCGTCGCGGGGCGACCCGCGACGGCTATCGAGGCTGCCCGAAACCCTTGCGCTGCGGGAGAGGCGCGCGTCGATCGAGGCTGATATCAATGGAGACGTCGCCCGAAAACAAGACGTCCTCGAGCTTGGGCTCGTACCCGTCAGCCGTCGCAGCGATATGGTGAATCTGGTTGTCCTTGGGATAGCGCCCGCGAAACGGATTGTTCGCGATGGACGCCCCGTCCACCGTAATTCGTGAGGAGGGCGGCGTGACGCGTACGCTGATATCGACGAGGTCGGGCGAGGCGACGAAGACCATAGGGGCAAGCGCAACGGTTGGCGTCGGCCGCACGGCGGCGGGATGACCGCGCAACGCGATGTGGGGGACGATCGCAAAGGCGATGACCGAGCCGACCGCGGCGCCCGCACACAGCATCGCTGCCGGAAGTCCCAAGCGAGCCCACCGCCCTGAGTGGGCCTGCTCGGTCGCGCTCGGGGAAACACTGGTGGCCGAGGTCAGCGGCATCTCACTGACTATGTCCCGGTTGGGTTGACCGACCGACGCGGGCGGATGGAATGGCGCGTTGCTCGAAATACGCGAAGGGGCCGCGCTCGCTGGAAAGCTTCCGGAGATCGGCCGCCTAAGGAGCGCGCTGACCGGCAGGACGCCGGACGGGTTTGTGCCGCGCGCCCGCGCGAGCGTCTCTTCGATGGCCGCTTTCATTTGACGCCGCTCTTCCGCGAACGTGCGGCCTATGAAAGCGCCGATCTGGCGCATGGATGTCGCGTCCTCGCGCTGGTTGATGTGCGCCTCCAGGTCTTCGTACAGCTCGGCGGCGGTGTCGTAGCGGTCCCCCGGATGGGCCGCCATGGCGCGGGAGCAAATGGCCTCCAGCTCCTCGGGCGCATCGGGGCAGACGGTTCGCAACGAGGGGGGGCCCTCGCGGAGGAGACGCGACAGGACCTCGACCTCGGACATGCCTGGCCAGAGGCGGCGTCCCGCGGCCGCCTCCCAAATCATGACTCCCGCGGAGTAAATGTCGGCGCGACGGTCGGCCTTGGCGCCGCACGCCTGCTCGGGCGCCATGTACGCGACACGACCCTTGAGCACTCCCGCTTTGGTCTCGTGCGACGAGTCGACGGTTTTGGCGATCCCGAAATCGAGCACCTTGGCTTGTCCATCGAACGTGACGAAGACGTTCAACGGACTAACGTCGCGGTGCACGATGCCGAGGGGCTCGCCGTCGAAGCCCACCAGGTCGTGCGCGTAGTGCAGCCCCAGTAGGCTTTCAGCGATGATACGCAGGTGAGCGCCCACCGGAAACCGGCCCTGATCGACGAAGCGGCGCCGGATGCGATGGAGCGAGCGCCCATCGAGGTACTCCATGGTCATGTAGTGGCGCGAGCCCTCCGAACCGACCTCGTTGGTCTGCACGATGTTGGGATGGTTCAGGCGCGCCGCAAGCCGGGCCTCGTCGAGAAACATGGAGACGTAGGACGGGTCGTCGGACAGCTCGGGTTTCAGCTCCTTCAGCGCGAGGAGCTTGTTGAACCCTCCCGGTCCCTGCACGACGACGAGATACACGTTGCCCATGCCGCCGCGTGCGAGCTCGGCGACGAGGTGGTACTTCCCGGGCCCTGGAGCGGTCGCAGGTTCATGCGCAGGAAGCGGGGTGGATTCCCGACTTCGTGATTCGGATAGCGCCAATGTCATCGCTCCGTGAGCGCCAACGCCCGGCTTTGTCTCTGCATAGGACAGGCCGTCGGAGCTTGCGTTGCGGCGCTGCGACGAATTCGTGGCTCCGGCCAGGTGGGCGCTCGTTGCGGCGGCGGTGTCACGGGCCGCCGAGGCTCGCGCCCCCCAGCCATTCATGCATCACCAAGTGGGGCGTCGATCCCCCGGACGCACCGCCTTACAGCTTTTTCCGGAACAGCTCCTCCAGCTCGACCAGCTTCGCGCGCGCGCCCTTCAGATTCTCAAAGGCCGCCTCCACGATCGCGTTGATCGTGGTCTTCTCGGCGCGCGGTGCGACGCGGATCTCCGCGAGAGCTTTCTCTAGCTCGCCTTCAGCGGCCAACAACTCCTTCTTGGCCTTCGTAACCCGGGTGAGAAACGCGTCGCTCATGTGGTGAGCGTATCGCAATTGGGAAAGAGGGCTCGGGCCGCCGCCAGCAGTAGACTCCACCGCCGTCGTGGGTCGCATGCCTCACGCGCATCGCGCGCCCCCGGCAGGTACGGCTCAGCCCTCCGGCTCGTGGCTTTCGACGCGGGAAAGCCAGTCCGTTCTCGCGCGGGCATAGGCCGCGCGCGCTAGGCGATCGAGCTCTTCCGTCGTGAGCGCGTCCATCGACCGGCTACGCAGCTCGCGGGTGAAGTAACCCTGCGTGCGAGCGCGCGCTTCGGCGATGGTCCCGGGCCAACCCCCCGCGATTCGCCGGCCCTGCTGCCGAAGATCCTCGCGCCAGCCCTCGGCCCAGCTCTCGCCCATGGCGATTGCGCCACGCTCGAGCAACGCACTGCGGGGATCGACCCCAGGGTCCGCCATCGAACCGCTCGCCAAGGAGGCAAGCGAGGGCGGGTGGCGATGCGAGCGCACTGCCACCCTCCGGACGCGGGCTACCACTTGTCGCGCCGTCC
>JALYHV010000348.1 GCA_030776205.1 Myxococcota bacterium
GCCTACGACATCGTCCTCCTGGACGTCATGCTCGTCGGGGACGACGGTTTCGAAGTCTGCCGGCGTATGCGGGCGGCGCACGAGGTGCCGATCGTCATTTTGACGGCGCGCGGCGACGACCGGGACCGCGCCGTCGGGCTGGAAATCGGGGCCGACGACTACGTCTGCAAGCCGTTCAATCCGCGCGAGCTCCTCGCGCGCATGCGGGCTGTCTTGCGGCGCGCGCGCCCGTCCGCGCAGGAGACCGAGCCCCCGGGCCCGGTCACGGTGGGGAACCTCCTCGTCGACGTGCCCGCACACCACGTGCTGCTCGACGGACGGGAGCTCCAGCTCACCTCCTTCGAATTTCGCGTGCTCGCCGTCCTGGCGCGCCGCGCTGGCGAAACGGTCACCCGGGAAGAGCTCGCGGACGCGGTCTTCTCCAAGACGACTGGGTACGACCCCAGCGTCGATCGCACCCTCGATGTCCACGTCTCGCACCTGCGCCAGAAGCTCGGTGACGATGCCCGCAAGGCGAAGCGCATCCGCACCGTCCGCGGCGTCGGCTACGTTCTCGTAAAACCTTCGTGAGCGCGCTTTCCCGACCGGCCAACAGGCGCGCGGGCCTCGCGAACTCACGTCGCGAGCCGCGCCGTTTGGACGAATGGCTGCGCCCATGGCGGTCGTGTGTTCCCGCAAAACGCGCGCGACGGTGGCGGGGGGGGCGCGGAACTGGGCTTCGAGTTGCCCGTTTGACCCGCAACTGTCTAGCCTCGCCCAGCGCGACGGCGACCTACACGAGCACCACCCGACCGCCGCGGCGCCGAGCGGCACAACGAGGGAGATGCAGCAATCATGTGGACTTGGCTCAGGATCGTCGCATGGGTGACCGGCATCACCGGCGCCGTGCTGCTGGTCCTTTACTTGTTTGTCTTCGACGTGTGGCGCGTGCCGGTCGACGATCCCCTCCTCGCGGCGTCCGTCGAGCCGACGCTGAACGCCGGCGACGTCCTACTCGTGACGCGGCATTCGTCGGTCGGGCGTGGCAACTTGCTTCGTTGCGCCGACCCGCAGGCTCCCGGTCGCTTCGTCGTGGCGCGGGCTGTCGCCACCTCGGGCGAGATGCTCGAGCTGCAGAACGAGGTCATGACGATCGACGCGCACCGGACGCCGAGCCCCCGTGCATGCGATGCGCCGACGCACACCGTATACGACCCGCAGACCGGCATGGACGTCGAGCTCTATTGCGCGATCGAGGACTTTGGTCAGGCGTCCTTCTCCGTCCTTCGCTCGCGTGAGCATCCTGTTCCGCCGACGAAGGTCAACGTGGAGCCGGGCCGCTGGTATCTCTTGAGCGATGACCGCCACATCCATCTCGACTCACGCGACTATGGCCCCATCGACCCCGGCACATGCGAGCACATCGTCTTCAGGCTGGTGGGAGCTGCGGGCGTGCGCGATCGCGACGCCAGGATGACCGTCATCTGGTGACGGTGCGGCGCGTAGCCTGGTACTTTTGGGAGGGGCGATGAAATTCGAGCTCGGCATTGTGTGCGGCCGCTGCGACTCGTACCGCGCGCTCGATCCCTTGGGCAGCACGCTCGGCAAGCCTTGCGCGTCATGCGGGAACGGACTCGACCTTGGCGACGACGCCCTCACGCCCGGGGTCCCTGCCCTCTCCATTTCGGAGCCGCTACGGGGTGGCTCCGATGCGCCGCTGTCCGTGTTCACGAGCACCGCGCTCGGACCGCGGCGGTTTCGGTCGCGACCGGGCGCGGAGATGGCGGTGAGCGAGCCACGTGCGCAATCGACTGAAACGGCGGTATCGTCACCCCGCGCTCTCGACCCGGAGGAAGCCGCCGGTCGCCGAACGCACCCCGAGTCGTCTCTGGAGGATGCGATGGATCAGGCCAAAAACTACGTATGCAAATCGTGCTCGACGCCGATACCGCTGGGGCACAAGTTCTGCGGGCGCTGCGGCGCCGCGCTGCCGCCCGAGATGCTCAGCGCGCGTACGCAGTTCTTCGGGCAATTGCAGGTTCCCGGAAAGGCCAAGCTCATTCTCATCCGCGGCGATGGAATCGAGGGGCTGAGTTACCAGCTGAACGCCGAGCAGCACATCATCGGTCGCAACGGGCAGCTCGTCTTCGATGACGAGTTCGTGTCTCCCCGACACGCCAATGTTTTTTACCGGGGCGGGCGCCTCGTGGTCCGTGACGAGGGGTCACTCAACGGCGTGTTCTGGCGAGTGCCGGGCTCTATGGAGCTCGCCCATGGCGACCACTTCTTGGCTGGCGAGCAACTGTTTCGCGTGGAAGGTCCTCCCAGAGGAACGGACGGCCCGGCGCCGGACGGTACCTACTTCTACTCGTCACCCAAGCACCAGGCGCACTTCAAAATCGTGCAGATTCTGCAAGGCGGCGCTCCGGGCATGGCCGTCTGCGCGAGGGGAACGGGCCTGCAGATCGGCCGCGAAGGCAGCGACCTCAACTTTCCGAGCGATCTCTACATGAGCGCCCTGCACTGCAAGCTCGACGAAGCGGGAGGCAAGCTCACGCTGACCGATCTGAAGAGCCGAAACGGGACATTCGTGCGGTTGAAGGCGGAGAAGGAGCTCTCCCATGGGGACTACCTCTTCGTCGGACGCAAGCTCCTGCGCGTCGAGATCACGGCCAGTTGACGAGGCCGCCCGCGGGCGGCACGACTGCGCCCTTGCGCACGGCCAGGGCCCGGTGCAACTGACTCCCATGGAGAACCGCCTCGCCCGGGAGACTTCGCCCTATCTCCAGCAGCACGCGCACAATCCGGTCGATTGGTACGCCTGGGGCCCCGAGGCGCTCGAGGCCGCGAGAAGCGCCGACAAGCCCATCCTCCTCAGCATCGGCTATTCGGCGTGCCACTGGTGCCACGTCATGGAGCGCGAGAGCTTCGAGAACGAGGACATCGCCCGGCAGATGAACGAGGGATTCGTCAACGTCAAAGTCGACCGCGAGGAACGCCCCGACCTCGACCAGGTTTATCAGCTCGTCGTTCAGCTGATGGGCCGAAGCGGCGGCTGGCCACTCACCGTCTTTCTCACCCCGGGGCAGAAGCCGTTCTTCGGGGGAACGTACTTCCCCCCTGCCGATAAGTACGGCGTGCCGGGTTTTCCCAAGGTGCTGCACGCGGTGTCCGAGGCGTACCGACTGAGGCGCGAGGACGTCGACGCGCAATCGAACGAGCTGACGCGGGCCATCGAAGAGGCCGCCGTCGTCGCCGGGGCTCACGCGACGACCCGCGCCACCCCATCGGCGGAGCTCGTGCGCGACGGTGTGCAAAAGCTGGTGGCGCGGTTCGACGCTACGCACGGCGGCTTCGGCGGCCGCCCCAAGTTTCCGAACACGATGAGCCTGGAGGTGCTCTTGCGCAGCGGAGACCACGCGCGCGTGCGAAAGGCGCTCGACGCCATGCGCTCGGGCGGTCTCTGGGACCACCTAGGCGGCGGCTTTCATCGCTACTCGACCGACGAGCGCTGGCTCGTTCCTCACTTCGAGAAGATGCTCTACGACAACGCGCTTCTCTTGCGGCTCTACGCCGACGCGTCACGTGCGCTCGGCGACTTGCGTTACGCCGAGACCGCGGCAGCCATTGCCACGTACGTCGCACGCGAAATGACCTCCGTCGACGGCGGATTCTACGCGACGCAGGACGCGGACAGCGAGGGTGAAGAGGGCAAGTTCTTCGTCTGGACGCCGCGCCAAATCGACCTGGCGTGCGCGGGCGACGAGGAGGCGGCACGGGCGGCGAAGAGGGTCTACGGCGTGACCGAAGAGGGCAACTTCGAAGAGAGCGGGGCGACGGTGCTGTCGCTCGTGCATCCGCCGCGCGACCCGGCCGAGGCGGAGGCTCTGGCGCGGGCGCGCGCTTCGATGTTGCAGGCTCGCGGCGCTCGCCCCAAACCCCTTCGCGACGAAAAGATCCTGGCGAGCTTTGGTGCACTGATGGTCGGCGCCCTCGCCCGCGCAGGTTCCGTCGTCGGGCCCGCGGCCGTGGCTGCCGCCGAAAAGGCCATGGGCGTCATCGAACGGCACCTGATCGTACGCGAGGACGGCAACCGGGCCCGGGTACTCCGGCACTTGAAGGACGGGGTCGTGAAAGGGCCAGGCTTTCTCGACGACCACGCGTTCGTGGCGGAGGCGGCGCTCGAGCTCTACGAGGCGACTGGCGACCCACACTGGGTGTCTCTGGCGCGCGCTGTTGCAGACGCCATTCTGATCCACTTCTACGACGCGCGTCCGCAGGACGGGCCGTCGCAGGATGCGCCGCTGCACGACCCGCCCGGCGGCTTTTATTTCACGGCCGACGACGCAGAGAAGATCCTCGTACGCGCCAAAGACCCGTACGATCACGCGATCCCGAGCGGTGCCACGATTGCGTCGAGGGTCCTGCTCCGACTAGGGACGCTGGTTGACCCGAAGTACGCCGGGCCAGCCATCGACGCAATCGAACGACACGCTGCGGCCGCGGCGCAGAACCCCCTCGGGATGAGCGGCACGCTCGCCCTCGCCGACCGTCTCGTGCGCGGCTCGGTGGACGTCGTGCTCGTGGGTTCGCGCTCGAGCCCGGCCACACAAGCGCTCGCTCGGGAGGTATTTCGCACCTACCTCCCCGACCTCGTCCTGGGCTGGGCGGACCCCTCCGATCCGCGAACAATCGCCGCGTGCCAGTCGCTCGCCGAAGGCAAGCCGCCGCAGTCGGAGCCGGTTGCATACGTTTGCCGCGGTCGCACGTGCTCACTGCCGCTACATGGCCCGGAGGCGCTGGCGGCCGCGCTTGCGCCCTAATACGCAATCATCGTCTCAAGGCGGCGGGTTGCGCGTCCGGTGTCCGCGGACGTCCCGATGCAACGCTGGCCCGCGCGGAGGACGCCCAACCGGGACGTTGGCGGAGCGAAGCTTGTGAACCATTTCGGTCGGCCGCCCCGAGGCGATGAGCTCCGCTTCGAGCACGTCGAGTGCCGGACCCATGAGCTCCGTTCGGGCAAACCGGCCCGCCCGGCCCATCGCCAGCCTGGGTAAGATGGCCACGATACGCCTCACGGCGTCGGCGATTCGACGCGGCACGGCGACCCGCTCGATGATCGGATCCAGGAAGTCCGTGGCGCTCCGAATGCGGTCACGCTCCCCCGCGCAGGCCTCTTCGAGCGGCTCGCGCAGCAGCACCGTCCAGAGCACGATGTCGTTGAGGGGGCGCCCCTGCGAGCGCGTCAGCGAATCGATGGCGTCCATGTTCCGAAAGAAGCGCTGCGCCCCGCCTTGTGTCGCCTCTTCGTCGTCGAGAAACGCGGCGAGCTCCGGCAGCAGGACGGCCATGGTGCCCGTCTCCCACATGAGCCACATCGATCGATGCGCCGCCCCTCCCCGGAGCAAGCGAAGGATCTCCTCGAACACCCGAGGTCGGGCCGCTTTGCCCAGGTCCTCGCGGGTCGCCACCATGGCGTCGTAGACCTCGGGCGCGATGCCGAGGTCGAGCCTGGCCGCGAACTTGATGGCCCGCAGAATGCGGATCGGGTCTTCGCGGAACCGCACGGTCGGGTCACCAATCGTGTGGATCGTGCGACCGCGCACGTCCTCCATTCCGCCGCACCAGTCGAGCACCTGCTGGCGGTCGAGGTCGTAAAAGAGGGCGTTGATCGTGAAGTCGCGCCGGAGCGCGTCTTCGTGCGCCTCGCCGAACACGTTGTCGCTCCGAATGAGCAGATCGTCGAAGACGTCGCCCGCCTCCTCCTCGGGCGCCTCCATGGCCGGGTTCCGGCGGAAGGTGGCCACCTCGATGACCTTCGAGCCGCCGAACAAGATGTGCGCGAGACGAAAGCGCCGTCCTATGATTCGGCAGTTTCGAAAGAGCGCGCGGCAATCCTCTGGACGAGCGCTTGTCGCGATGTCGAAGTCCTTGGGCTTGCCGCCAAGCAAGAGATCGCGGACACAACCGCCCACGAGGTACGCTTGGTGGCCGCTCCGCTCCAGCCGGCGCACGACCTTGGCAGCGTCGGGGTCGATGCGATCGTCGTCGAGCACGGCGTCATGGCGGACCAAGCCGGTGCCTGAGTGGCGCTCGAGCGGGTCCCCGCCGAGGTTCGTGCCGAGACGCTCGTTCTGCGCGGTCGTATCGGCGTCCTCGACCGTATAGGACGGTAGGTCGGGAGGAGCCGGAAAGTTGTCGTCGGGAGGGATCATCAGACTCGCGCCAGGCCGCGCGATTCAGAAGCGAATGGGGGCACTCTAACACGCCCTCCACCCGGTCTCTAGGCTCCCGGTGCGCCGCGCTGTTCGCCGGGGTGGCCTTTCGCTCGACGGACGCAGACCGGGCGGGCGCAGCCTCCCGTCGCCCATCGCGTCGGCCATCCCGGTCGCCAATCGCGGCTTATCGCGTCGAACTCAAACTCCGTGCCGTTGACGCCGGAGCCCAGGTGGTTAGGTTGCCCTCGCGTCACCCCCTGTACCTGGTCGCAACCCGGGGTAAACCCGAAATCTTTTGGGGTGACGAAGAAGACCAACTCCCGCGCAACAGCGCGGGCGCTCGGCTCGGGGGAGCAGGGCGCCAAGCTCGACTCGTCCGCTCGAATCAGCGGGTTCATTGGAGGAACACCGACCATGGGCAAGATTATCGGCATCGACCTCGGCACGACGAACAGCGTCGTTGCGGTCATGGAGGGGCGCGAGCCCAAAGTGATCGTCAATGAGGAGGGGCAGCGCACCACCCCGAGCGTCGTCGCATGGGACGACAAGGGAGAGGTCCTCGTCGGGCAGATTGCCAAGCGGCAGGCGGTGACGAATCCGGAGAACACCGTTTTCAGCGCCAAGCGTTTCATGGGCCGCCGCTTCGAAGAGGTGCAGGACGAGGTCAAGCGCGTCCCCTACAAGGTCGTCCGCGCCTCGAACACCGACTCCGCTTTTCTCGTGCGCGGCAAGCAGGTGAGCCCGCCCGAGGCGAGCGCGCGGATCTTGATGAAGCTGAAGAAGGCTGCGGAGGATTACCTCGGCGAAAAGGTGAGCGAAGCGGTCATCACCGTTCCCGCCTACTTCAACGATTCGCAGCGGCAGGCGACGAAGGACGCCGGACGAATCGCCGGGCTCGACGTGAAACGCATCGTCAACGAGCCCACCGCCGCGGCGCTCGCATACGGGCTCGACAAGAAAAAGGACGAGGTTATCGCGGTCTACGATTTCGGCGGCGGCACGTTCGACATCTCCGTGCTGGAGGTCGGCGACAACGTGGTGCAAGTCATCTCCACGAACGGCGACACCCACCTCGGCGGGGACGACGTCGACAATCTGATCATTGACTGGATGGTGGCCGAGTTCAAAAAGGCGAACGGCGTCGACCTCCGCAATGACAAAATGGCGCTCCAGCGACTCAAGGAGTCAGCGGAGAAGGCCAAAATCGAGCTCAGCAGCGTGCAGGAGACGGGGATTAACCTCCCGTACATCACCGTCGGCTCCAGCGGGCCCATGCACCTCGATCTGCGCCTCTCTCGATCGAAGCTCGAGCAGATGATCGCGCCGCTAGTCGAGCGGGCGATGGAGTCGGTCCGTAAGGCGCTTGGGGATGCCAAGAAGTCCCCGAAGGACATCGACGAGGTGGTCCTTGTGGGGGGTTCGACTCGCATCCCGCTCGTGCAAGATTCGGTCAAGAAGTTCTTCGGCAAAGATCCTCACCGCGGCGTGAATCCAGACGAGGTCGTCGCGGTCGGAGCGGCCGTGCAGGCGGGCGTCCTCTCCGGTGACGTGAAGGACCTCGTGCTCCTCGACGTGACGCCCCTCAGCTTGGGCGTCGAGACGCTCGGGGGTGTCATGACCGCGATGATCCCGCGCAACACGACGATCCCGACGCAGAAGAAGGAGATCTTCTCGACAGCAACGGACAGCCAGCCAAGCGTCGAGATTCACGTGCTCCAAGGCGAACGGACGGAGGCCAAGTACAACCGCACGCTCGGCAAGTTTCACCTCGAGGGCATCATGCCGGCGCCCCGCGGCGTCCCCAAGGTCGAAGTCACCTTCGACATCGACGCGAATGGCATCCTGAGCGTCCACGCCAAGGACACGGCGACGGGTAAGGACCAGAAGATCACCATCACTGCGAATTCGGGCCTGAACGAGTCCGACATCCAGAAGATGGTGCGCGACGCGCAGGAGCACGAGCGCGAGGACAAGGAGCGGCGTGAGCAGATCGAGCGGCGAAACAAGCTCGATAACCTCTGCTACACGATCGAAAAGACACTCGGCGAGAACAAGGACAAGCTCCCGCCGCAGGACGCGATGGCCCTGGAGGCGCTCATCAAGGAGGGCCGCGAGGCCGTCGAGAAGCAAGACGACACCAAAGTGCAGGACGTCCTCGAGCGCCTCGAGAAAGAGGCGCACCGCCTCGCCGGGCAGATGTACGGCGCGACCGCGCCTCCCGGCGCCGACGGAGCGAACGGCGGGCCCGCGGGGCCCACTGACGGCGCGGCCGGTGGCGGCGGGGGTGCCGAGAAGAAGGGCGGCAAGGATGGTGGCGTCATCGACGCCGAGTTCGAGGAGAGCGGCAGCTGATGCGGGTCGACCGGCCCGCCGCATCGCTCGTGTGAGCCCACA
>JALYHV010000349.1 GCA_030776205.1 Myxococcota bacterium
CGGCAGGACCGGCAGGCCGGCCATAGAGCCGCTTCCGGCCGCTTCGGTCGAGCTCGCCGGCGCCTCTGCGGCGACGACCCTCTCCACCGCCGAGCAAGACGCGTCGAACGCACTGCCCGAGCGCCCGGTGACCCCGTCGCACCCGCGCGCCGCAAGCTCCACCCCATCGCCGACGATGACGGGGAGGACCGCCGGTCCCAGCACAGCCCCGAAACCCACAGGAACCATCGACCTTGGATACTGAGAGTCACAGGACGTTGCGACACCGAGCCGCTGCCGCCCTCGCGTTCCTCGCGGCCGGCGTCGCCGGTCCGGCCCTGGGGCAGACGGGGTCCCCGGAGGACATGGCATCGGCGCGGGTGCTCGGTACGGAGGGAGTGCGCCTGGCCGATTCGGGCGACTGCAAAGGGGCGGTAGCCAAGTTGCAGGCAGCCGAGAAGCTGTATCACGCCCCCACGACGCTGGAGCGTCTCGGCGAGTGCCAAGTGAGCCTGGGCCAGATCGTGGCGGGGACAGAGAGCCTGAACCGGGTGATTCGCGAACCGCTCGCCCAGCCAGCCCCACAGGCATTCGTTGCGGCCCGTGAGCGCGCCCAACGCGCGCTGGCGGCGGCCATCCCACGAATCGCGAAGCTTCGGGTCCACGTCGATGGCGCGCCCGTCGATGCGGTGACGGTGACCGTGGATGGCGCCGGCATGCCGTCCGCGTTGCTCGACGCTGGGCGGCCGACGGATCCCGGCAACCACGAAGTAAAAGTTACGGCACCCGGTTACCTGCCCGGCATGGCTTCCGTCGTGCTCCGCGATGGCGCGGACGTGTCGGTTGCCGTCAAACTCGAAGTCGAACCGCACGCCGCTCCTCTGCCGATCGCCGCGCCAACCGGGCCCGCTGCGCCGCTCCCGCCCGCCGTGGGCCCTGGCGATCTCGCCGTGGGCAGCCCCACACACGCGTCGAGCGATAGCCAAATCCTCCCCTACAGCGTGCTGGCCGTCGGCGGGGCTGGGCTCGCGGTCGGGACCGTATTCGGCGTTCTCGCGCTCAGCTCGAAGTCGTCGCTCGACAGCGCCTGCTCGAACAAGGTCTGCCCCTCCTCTTCGCAGGGGGACATCGACGCGCTCGGCTCCAGGGCGACGGTCTCGACGCTCGCCTTCGGGATCGGCGTCGGCGCCGTGGCGGTCGGCACCATCCTCCTCGTGAGCTCTGGCCATGGCGACCAGCGGGCCAACGCGCCGGGGACGGTGCGGCCGTGGGTAGGGCTCGGCGCGGCCGGCGTTGGAGGCACCTTCGAATGAGACGCAACGCACGAACGGCCGGAACAATCACGGTGACGTTTCTCGTCGGCGCGGGCGGCGCTTTGGTCAGCTGCAATTGGATCGTCGGGTCCGGCGACTACGTCGTAGGCGTGTCGGCCAGCGACGCGACGACACACCTTGCCGCCGACGAAGGCGCGAGCTCCCCATCGGACGGCGGAGCCGAGGCGGCAACGGCGAGCGACCAGGGCACACCGATCTCCTGCGGCGAAGGTCTGCCCGTCACCAACGCAGACTTCGCGCAGCTCGTCGGCGCATGCGTACTCACCGTGAGCTGCGACCCGTACTTCTTTCCCCTCAACATCTCGGAGTGCATCACCAACGATTACGTGCACGCCGCCGGCTCCGTCTCCTGTCTCGCGACCATAAGCGACTGCGCTGGATTCGATTCATGCCAAGGCTTCGGCTTCGCGAGCGCGACGGATTGCGTCGGCGGCCCCACGTCGACGGGCTGCGACCACGCCGCGAACCGCGCGATCAACTGCAGCGTCGACGACGCGGGTCGGACGTTCAACACGGTTCAGAGCTGCACGAAGCTGGGCGGCACGTGCGCCACCTATGGCGACCCCGCAAGCGGCACCGCCGTGGCAGATTGTGTGGTCGTGCCAGCGTGCAACGCGGGTTCCGACGCCGGCCTCCAATGCGCGGGAAGCAAGCTGCACACATGCCTCAACGGCGTGGGCTACGGGCAGGACTGCTCGAACACGGTCTCCACGTGCGAGACCGTGAACGGCTCGACCGGCTGCTACCTCAACGCGCCCCCGTGCTCCTCTCCGGGGTATACGTGCAATGGGACGACCTTGGAATGGTGCACGTCGGCGCATACTCAGTTGAGCTATCATTGCGCGCGCGCCGGGGAGAGCTGCGTCCTCGACGACGCTGGTGGAGGGCAGTGCGTAGCGCCGGGCTGCCGGCCCGCGACGCTTTCAACCTGCGTCGAGTCGTGCGGGGCCGATGGTCACACCCTGAGCGTCTGCGTTGGAGGCGCGCCGTTCGCCGTGGATTGCACCAAGTACTCGCCGTTCACGGCCTGCTCGACGAGCACGCACCTTGGGACCATCTACGCCTATTGTTACTGAGCTAAAGGCTACGTTTGTCGCGCGCCCTTAGCGGTCCTCCGACTGAGCCGGTCAGAGTGACAGCACCGGGACCGTCATCCCGTTGGATCCATCGACTCCGCGCTCTCCCGATGGCGCTCCAGCGCCGCTGAAGCCGCCCGCCGCACCCGACCCTCCCCGCCCACCGGCACCACACGTGATGGTGGTCATCGCATCGAGGTTCACTCGGCTTCCGGCGTTGTGCAGGATTCCGATGGACACTCCCCCCGCGCCCCCTGCGCC
>JALYHV010000350.1 GCA_030776205.1 Myxococcota bacterium
TACCGCACCGGGCCGGAGCCGCAACTCGCGGTCCACGACCGGGCGGTGCCCTTCGACGAGCTCGTCGCCGCGCTGCGCGAGTCAATCGACGCGCTCCTCGCGGACACAGGCGCGCACGCGCTGGCTCGGCTCGAGCTCACATCGGCCCGCGCGCAGCTGGCGGCGGTGGCGCTCGGCGGGGCAACCCATGAGGATGTGCGCGTGCCGGAGCCGGTGACCGTCGTCGTAGAGCCTGACCGCGACGCGCCGCTCTCGTTCGGCGCGGAGTTTGCGTTGCGCGAGGGCGCCCTTCACGACCCCGTGACCTCGGGGGACGCCACGTGCGAGCTCGTGGGCGACCCACCCGACGACGGACCCCGCCAAACGGCGCGCGCGTTCGGCGAAAGCATCGAGCGTGCAGACCTTCATGCGCTGCTCTTCCGCGGCCGCGTCAGGATGGAAATCAGGGGCCGAACGGTCGACCTCGGCGAGTGCCACCCCATGATTGTTGCCGAGCGCCTGATTGACCTGGCGCGGCGCTCGTTCGAGGCATGGGAAAAGGGATTGCCCTTCAGCGACCGGGCGGAGGCCGCCGGCGTCACGCTTGGCGTCCGCGTCTCGGTCGCAGGCGACCTCGCCCTCACGCTCGCGCCGTCGCCTTTCGGCGGGCCTGAGCGCGGTAGCGGTCGTTCGTCGCGGCGCACCCCTTCGGGGGGCCGGGCGCTGCACACGTTCCCCGCCCTCGGCGTTTGCGACGTGCTCGAGGCCGCTCTCGCATTCGGTCGTGCCCTCGTGCGCGCGCTCCTCCGCCGAGACCGCGCCCAATCCAGCAACCTGCGCCTCGGGGCGCTGCGCCGTTCGCTTCGCGACACGACCGAGGCGCTTCGTGCCGCGAGCCAGACCGATTCGAAGATCAACCCGACCCCTGAGCCCTACCGCGCCTTCGCGGCGGCGCTCGATCACGAGAAGGCGCCGTCGACCCCCGCAATCGGCGCGGCTCGCCTGCGCTATGCCGCGCGCTGGCGTGCGATCGTTCCGGGTGTCGACCTTCGCTCGACATACCTCTGCGGCGATCGCCTGGTCGTGGGCGCCGCCAGCGAGATGTGGGCGCTCGACCGCGCGACCGGAGGGGTCATATGGCGGGCCGACGTCGCGCGCGGGGCAAGCGTCGTCACACCCGGCGGAATCGCGCGTTTGGCCACCGACGGCTCGATCGCCTTGCACGACTTCGTGACGGGCGAAGTGACCCTCCGCGCGTCCATCGCACCACGTACCGGTGGAGCGGTGGCGGGGGCGGTGGTCCATTTGCCCGGGCTACCGAAGCTCCTGGTCGTTACCGAGGGGGAGCATCACCTGGTCGCGATCGATCTCGCCAGCGGCGAGGCACGCTGGCGGTGGTCGTGGGGCAACGGCCCGCGGTCGTCACGAGGGACGCCGCGCATCAAGCGGGCGGGCCGGCTCGTGTACTTCACGTGCGGAGACGGCGCGCTCACGTCGCTCGATGTGCTGACGGGTGCGGTCGTCTGGCGGCTGCGCGATCGCCTGCGCTTTCGATCACCGCCCACTGTGGCGCACGACGCGCTTTTCGTCGTCGCGGGAGGCGCGCACGGCGTCGCGCGTTTGTATTGCGTCGATCCCTACTCCGGCCACGTGCGCTGGTCGCGCACGCTCGCTGCGGCGAACGCAGCCTGCACGGTGGAGGGTATGCCTCTCGCCGCACAGGGCGCGGTCGCGGTCGTCCTCCGGCAACGAACGGGTCTCACGCTAGCGGCATTCCGACGCGAGGACGGGGCCACCCTCGGGACGCATGCGAGAGCGGTCGCCCCGAGCGGCACCTCGTGGCTCGCCGTCGATGACGCTTTCATCGGCAACGCGCCGACGGGTGAGCTCGTCGCGATCGACGCGAGCACGGGTGAGCTCCGCTGGCGTCAAATACTCGGCCGTCGCCCACTCGAGTCCGACGTTCCGCGCCGTCTGGAGCCCGTGCTGCGATGCGGCGCGCTCTTCGTCCCGCACACGGACGTCGTGGTGGTGCGCCCGCGGGACGGCACGCTGCTCGGCGCCATCACCAACGCCGACGCGATTCCCGATCTCCTTCGTGTCGACGAGCGCTGCGACGTCTTCCTCGCCGAGGAGAGCGGTCACGTCGTCGCCTTCGGCGCGTTGCCGCGCCTCGCGCTCGTAAAAAAGATGTAAATATCAAAGTCCCAAGAGGCGGGCCGTGGGGTCTCTTTGCGACGGGTTGCAATCCGTGCAACTCTGATAGGAGTGCGCGACGGTCAGACCTGCGTCGGCTGCGGCAAGCATGCGCCCGAAAAAGACGCGAGCTCCGCCCTCATCAGCGCCCAGTCCGGTTGGCGTCTTTCGCGCGAGAGGTCTCCCGACGGAAGCGTGCTCATCGAGTGGCGATGCCCCACGTGCTGGCGCGAGCACAAGCGGCTCCGCGCCATGGCCGCCGTCCGCGACGGGCTCGTTTCGCGGCCGCCTTCGTCCCACCCGCACACGACCCCGCCCCCCCCCATACCGTCCACGTCGGTGTCCCAAGAGCCGTCGCTTTCCGGGCGCGTGCCAGTCTCGTTTCCCGAGCCTTCGGTCGCTCCCTCTCGGCGGCCCGGGGAACCCTCGTCCGGCGCGAGTCTGCCAGGCGGCCGAGGTACCGGTCAGCGAAAGCGCGGCTCCTGAGAGAGCCCCGCTGGCGTCAGCTCACCTCGTGCATCAGGCCTCGCAACGGCCTCACGAGCACCGCGAGGACGACCGCCCCCCCAAGCGAAGTCCAGACGAACACCATGAAGTACTGAGCTGGGGGGATAATCCCCCACGTTTCGCCGATGCTGCCCCCGGCGTACTGCGCCACCGAGCTCGCGAGCAGCCAGACCCCCATGAAGAGTGAGGCGAAGCGCGAGGGCGCGAGCTTGGTCACCATGGAAAGCCCCACCGGGGAGAGGCACAGCTCGCCCAGCGTCGCGAAAAGGTAGCTGAGAAGGAGCCACAGGCCGCTGACCCGCGCCGCATCGGTCTTCTTTTCCAACGCCCAGAGAGGATCCCGCCACTCCGGTGGCGCGCCCGCCGCCACCAAGTCACCGCGCAGGGGCGTCTCCACCCAATGCGTGCAGGTCAGCGTATACGTCGCCGAGTCCCATACGACGCCGCGGTCGCGGGCCTGCTCATCGTCGAAAGGATAAGCGAACCCTGGCGGCACGTTCGCCAGTCGGACTTGAACGGGCGCGTCCTTCGACGCCTTGCGGGTCAAGCCTTCGAGCGCGTCGATCTCCTCGGCGAACGGCTTCGGCGATGTCCGAGCGAGCAGGTCGTTGACGACGTACCGGGGCAGCACTCCGCGCGCCTCGAGCTCGTGTCTCACTGGATCGAAGGTGAGCCTCCCCGCGTCGGTGTTGCCGACGATCACACGCCCAGAACCGAGTGGAGCCGTCGGGATGCCTGGTGGCAGAGCGGTGAGCGGCTGTCGCGTCACGCTTCGGTCCTCGATGCGCGCCCCGATCACCATTACGCCGAACGACAGCACCATGAGCGCCATCGCGGAGAGCATCTTCGTGGGCGTGGACGGCTCCCGGCCGCGGCGGCCGAGCCACGTCCAGAGACGCGCGAACGCTGGAGCCAGGACTACGATGAGCACGGCGTTCACCGATTGCCACCACTCCGCCGGATAGTGGAGCGAGCCGACGTGGAGCTCAGTATGAAACTCCGCCCAGAGACTCAGCGCGTTACCGGCTTGCTCGAACGCCATCCAAAAGAGAACGGCGAAGACGAAGAACACGAAGATGGCGATGCTCTTGTCGCGCGGCGCCCCGCGTAGGGAGAGCAGCGTGAGCCCCATCCAGCCCGCGATGACGCCGAATGCAACCGGCATGACGACCTCGGTCCACGTCGCCATGCCCTGGACGGCTTGCACGACGTAGTAGGCAGGAAGGGCGACGGCTGCGAACAGCATGAGCATCGGGAAGATGCGCGCCAACGTGCCCGCCGGGCCGCCGACGCCTGCAGGCGTCTCGTCGGGCGCGTCTGCCGTCTTTCCTACTTTCGCCTTCGTGCGATCCCTACGGTTCGCGACGCGAAGGTCATTGCCGGCCGCCTCGACGTCGCGGAGCACCTGCCGCTGTGTCACGAAAAAAATCGTGAGCCCGAGCAGCATGCCCACCCCTGCCGCCGCGAACCCGTATCGAAAGCCGTACTGCGCGCGCAGATACCCGCACAGGATCGGGGCGAGTCCCGCGCCCAGGTTGATACCCATGTAGAAAATCGTAAAGGCGCGATCACGGCGCCCGTCCCCCGGACGGTATAGCTTGCCGACGATCGTCGATATATTGGGCTTGAAGAAGCCATTGCCCAAGATCAGCAAGCCCAGCCCGGCGTAGAACATCGACATCGACTGCGACGCGAACGCCAATGAAAATTCGCCGAGCGCCATGAGCGCGCCGCCGGTGAGGATCGCCGCACGGAGCCCGATCAGTCGATCGGCCAGGTATCCGCCGAGCAGCGGCGTGAGGTAGACGAGGCTCGTGTACCATTTGTACACGGTGGAGGCCTGCGAAGGCTGCCAGCCGTAATACTGAATGAGATAAAAGACGAGCAGCGCGCGCATGCCGTAATAGCAAAATCGCTCCCAGGTCTCGGTGAAGAAAAGGGCGTACAGACCGCGTGGGTGCGGCGTGGATTGCAAGGAAACTCCGGCGGCGCTCATCGGCACCGGAGCGGAGTACTCGGGGCGCGGCTTGTCAAGCCAGCCAAGCGAACCCGCGAGTCAAACGCGCGCGAGAACGCTTTTCATGTGCCCTTCTTCGCCCGCCGGTGCGGGGAAATCCGCCGGCTCGGAGAGGTCCTTCAGCTGCGCGAGATCTCGCTTCGCGGCACGCGCCGCGTCGAAGAGAATGCGCCGGAATCGCGCGCGCGAGATGCCCCGGTGGTTCGTACACGCGAGGAGCTGCCCTCCTGGCGAGAGCAGGGCCAGCGCGGACGCGGCGAGGCCGGCGTAGTCCTCGTCGGCGACGAACCGTCCGCGTTTGGTCGTGGAGTAGCTGGGCGGATCGAGCACGACCAGATCGAAGCGATCGCCGCGCTTCTCGGCGCGAGCCAGCCACGCAAACGCGTCTTCGGCGACGAAGGCGTGCTCTCCGCCCGGCGGAGCGTCCGCGTGAGCGAGGTTCGCGCGCCCTCGCTCGAGCGCTGCACCCGAGGCGTCGATG
>JALYHV010000351.1 GCA_030776205.1 Myxococcota bacterium
CGTCTCGCCTGCTCGCGGTGACGGCCGATGTGCGCGACGAAGCCCAGGTCGCTTGCGTGTTCGCGCAGACGGTGAGGGCGTGGGGAGGCGTCGACCTCGTCGTCTCCAACGCCGGCACCGCGCCCGAAGGCCGGCTCGAGACCGCAGAGGGCGAGGCCCTGCTCCACGAGTCGCTCGAGATCAATTGCCTCTCGCATGCGCGCGTCGCGCGGCACGCCGCCCATGTCATGATCGCGCAGGGTCGCGGTGGGTCGCTCTGCTTCAATGCGAGCAAGAGCGCGTTCAACCCGGGCCCTGGGTTCGGGCCGTACGCCGTAGCAAAGGGCGCCCTCGTGAGCCTGATGCGGCAGTACGCGGTCGATTTTGGCGCCCACGCAATCCGCTCCAACGCGGTAAACGCCGATCGCGTGCGCACGCAGCTCTTCGCCCACGGCGTCGCCGAGTCGCGCGCGGCGGCGCGCGGGCTGGGCGTCGACCAGTACTTCCGGTCCAACCTGCTCGGTCGCGAAGTAACCCCCGACGACGTAGCGGACGCGTTCGTGTACCTCGCCACCGCCCGGGCCACGACCGGCTGCGTCGTCACGGTCGACGGCGGAAACGCTGCCGCCTTCCCGCGCTGAGCATGGCCGCTCTTCGAGGTCAGAATCGCAGCGTCAGCTCCGCACGTGCGCCCTCGAACGGCGGAAAATAGCGGCAGACCCCGCTCGCGCAGCGAAACGCGCCACGCTGCTGCCCGACGAAGACCCGCAGGTTGGACCCGCTCGTAAAGCGATATAGCAACGAGCCGTTGAAGTAGTAGCTCGGCTGGCCGATGAGGGTCGTGTACTCGAATCCTTGCGACACCACCCATCGCGGCGCGATCTTCACGGCGACGTAGTTCTCTCCTTCGCGCCACCATTGTGCGGCATAGCTCGCATCGAGGTTCGTGCTCTCTTCCTTGCGGAGCCTGTGTCTGCCTTGCACCTCGATGGACCAGGCCGCGCCGAAGTACTTCGCGACGGAGTACTCGGCGTGGAGCTCCCGAAAGGTGAAATCGCCGTTCGATTTGGTGTCGTCTCGCGCACCAATCGAGAAATACACGTGCGACATCGCACCGTCGAAGGTCCACTCCAGGCCGCCCACCCCATCCGAGACGCGGTCTTGCACTGCGCTCGCCGGCACCGACGAGAGCGTGTGCCCCACGGCGTCGCAGCTTCCCGTGATCTGCTCCGACTTCGTGTAGGCATGGATGCCTTGGGCCCAGAGCATCCAGTCGGGCGCGACACGGACGTCAGCCCGGATCCGTGCGGCGTCGACGCATGCGTTGAAGTTTCCGAACTGCGTATCGAGCTGATTGAGCGTCTCTGCCGGCGGGACGAACGAGTACGTGTCCACGATGAACTCGTTTGCGCGCGTCAGCTCGATGCCGGCCGGCACGGCGTAGAAGTTGCGGTTGCTCTTCGCCTCGAGCGTGGTCGTCAAGCGGCCCATGTCGAGGGAGAGGGCTGCGTAGAGAGCGTTGCCGTTGCCGTTCACGTTCTGTGTGCCGCGATCGTGATGACGCTGCTGCACGGCGGCCTCGAGGTACAGCTTGCCGTGCCCCCAGAGCGTCGGCGCTTCGATGGACTGACCCGCCATGGTTATCTCGCTCGCGTTGAGCGACGGAGGCGCGTTCGGCAGGGACGCCAGCCAGGTCGCGGTGTCCCGGGGCTCGCACGTCCCAAAGGCGACAGTGGCCGGATCGCTCGCAAAGTCCGTGGCGATGTTGCCGTTCGTCTCGTAGTGGTACGGCGCGCAGCGCGTGAAACGGACGGCACGTGTGCCCAGGGTGATGGGTAACCCGCGTCCGGCCTGCGCCTCGAGGCCCACCACCCTGTCGCTCCCGAACACGGGCAGCGATCGGTCGCCTCGCGTCGCAGCCGTAGCAAAGAGAGCCCTCCCCGTGGCCTCGTCCATTCGCGATGGATTGCCGAACCCGGCCACCGCCGTCAGCGCGAACGGGTCCTTCTGAAGCTGGGCCCGCACGCCGCGCAACGTCGTGTCGATCCCGAGCTCGTCGACCTTGCGCATCGACAAGGTCAGGCCCCGTCCAAACTGCACGTAGGCATCGCCCACGGTCAGCTCGACACCCGGCGCCGAGTACGTCACCCAGGCTTTGGCCGGATAGAGCGAATCGCGGAAGCGCGATTGGTCATCCCTGGCCACGCCGCTCTGCTCCGAAGGCGAAAGGTCCACGAAATTCGGGTTGTCCCGGGGCCGCCGCCAGTAAACCGCCGAATCGAGGCGCATCCCCGCCGTCCAGCGACCCCACCGAAGCGCGGCGTTCAATCGATTCATCCACTCGCCCCAGCCGCTGTCCTGGCGAAACTCGTTGTCGCGCGCGTCGAACCGCTGCGCGACCACGCTCGTTTCGGTCACGTCGAGCTGCACCTGGTCGCCCTGGATCATGCCCACGTCCACGGCGCCAGCCGGCGCCGCACCGGTGATGGCCACAAGTGCGCTCGCTCCGACGACGAGCGGGGTCCGCTTCGAATGCACGCGTCCCTTGGCTAGTGCTTCACGTCGCGCGGCTCGAGCGCCTTCGTGACGTCGGCCGCAACCAGCTTCTCGTCTCCAGGGTTGTAACCCTCCCTAACAACGGCGATGTGCCCGCCCCTGTCTATTAGAA
>JALYHV010000352.1 GCA_030776205.1 Myxococcota bacterium
CACCAACGCCGCGCCCATCGCAGGCTCGGCGGCAGATGCCTCGGCGCCGCCGGCCACCGCGGAAACGAGCGCGGCCCCATTCCCGTTCGGCCCCCCTTCGCGCATCGCCCACTACACTTGTGGCAACGTCGTATCCGGAGGAGCCTTTCGCTTTTATCTGGCAGCCGCCGACACGCGCGTCGCGTACGTCGATGGCGACGATCTTCTTGCCCTCGTGAACCGATCCCCCACCGGAGCGCTTCCCCCAACTTATGCGCCGTCGGACCTGATCGATCTGCACGACGGGTCCTCTCGTTCTGCCGCAGCCTGCGAGTCGGCGCGCATGTGTTTGCGCCGCGACGCAGCCGCCGCGCTGAATCGCATGCTCGCGCAAATGAAGATCGACGGCGTGGAAGGACGAGTGCAGTCGGCCTTTCGCGGCTTCGCGACGCAGTGCTGGGTGTTCGCGAGCTGGGCCCACCAGGCGCGCGGAGGCTTTTGCGAGGCTACCGCGCAGAGCGCGCTACCAGGTCATAGCCAGCACCAGCTGGGAACCACTCTCGATCTCTTTACGACGGACTGGGTCGAACGTGGGGCGCAGGCCGGCCAGGGCGTATTTCGTAACGGCTTCGGTTGCACCCGCGGCGGCAAGTGGCTGGACGAGAACGCCTGGAGCTACGGGTTCGTGGTCTCTTATCCTATTCACCCCGATGATCGGCGAGACGGCTCGCGATGCCTCGAGCGAACGGACCACCCCGTCCCGATCGATCCGAAGACTGGCTACAAGCACGAACCGTGGCACGTGCGCTTCATCGGGATGGACGCCGCGACGGAGTACCACGAAGCGTGGTTGAAGAGCGCGCCAGGCACACCGGCCGAGATCACGCTCGAGCAATGGCTTCGCCGAAGGCGCGGGCTCGCAGGCGAAGCAGAGCTGCCGGTTTGCGACGGTTGCCAGTGTGGGGCGTGCGCGACGCTCGCCGCGCAAGGGGACCGGACGCCGTGCTCGGCCGAGTCGCTGCGCTTGGATGACAACGGACGTGCCGTGCCGCCGGACGAGGAGCCACGACTCCTGCAAGTGAAGATCAAACCCGTTGACGGCGCGCTCGTCGTCGAAGCGACGGTCCACGCCCCAGCCCACACGCCGACGCAAACGCCGGTCACCTCGGGGGAGGGGCCGACCTACGACGAACGATCGAGCTTCGAGGCGCTGGCGCCGTATCCCCGGACGGAGGTTCATCGTTACGACGAGCTTCCCGGCGCGTGGCGTGTGGCCATCGAGGCAGTCCCCGAGGGTCCGCTTCGCTGGCCGTGGCGGGCTTCTCTCGCAAAGGCCGAGCTGGCAGCCATCTGGAATCGCGCGAACGTGGTGCTCCCAGCGAAGCCGGGCGACGGGACGGTCCGAGTTCGTATCGTGCCGCCAAAGAGCGCCCGCGCGCTGCGGGTAACGTTGCTGCGGGATGCGGGCGAGCACGAAGTGCAAACTGTTCCGCTGCCATGAGCCGCAGATTCGATGAGTGAGTGGTGATGCGCGACAGCGTCACCCTGCGCGGACGCGCCGCTATCGCGAGTAGTTCGCGGAGTTATGCTGCGCGGCTGCGAGGATGGAAAGCGCGCGCGAACTATGGAGGAGGGCGGCGAGGAAGCCGCTCTCGTGGGTGCTGGCCGGCCTCGCCACACTGTTCGTCATCGGGATCGGCTGGGGGCTGCCGGCCTCTGACACGTGGGACAACGATGGCGTCGCGCCGCGCGACTTCCTCGTCGGCGTCTCGCAGACGTTCTCCAGAGGGCCATACGACTTCGCGTACCTGCACCTCGCGCCGTTCCACCTCGCCGTGCTTGCCGTCCTTACGCTGCCGATCACTGCGGCGGCGCTCGTCGCCGCGCCGTCGCTCGATCCGCGCGCGGTCGTGGCGACGATCACCGCGACATCGTACATGACTGCGAACGCCCTCGTCGCGCGCACTGTGAACGCCGCGATGGCGCTCGGCATCGTCTGGGCGCTGGCTAAGATCGGCGAGGAGATCGCGGGCGACAGCGCGGCGCCGTGGGTCGCCGCGATGTGCGGAACCAACGCCGCCCTCGTCTATTACGCCCACGCTACCAACCTGGAGGTTCCGTATCTCTTCTGGAGCGCGCTCGCGCTGCTCGCCCTGGTCCGCGCGGTTGCACGGCGCGAGCCGCGGCGCCTCCGCACATTCGCGTGGTTGGGCGCACTGGCGATCGCGTCGAAGGACCAGGCGGCCGGGCTGCTCCTCCTCGGTGCCCCGGCGACCCTAGTGGCATGGCTGCTCGCCGACGGTTGGGCGCGCGAGCAACGGCGCACGCTTGCGCGGGAGGCCGGCGTGGCCCTGCTCATCGCGTTCGCGGTCATTCTCGTCGCCGACGAGATCGTGATCAACCCTGCCGGTTTCGCTGCGCGAGTCCGTTTCCTACTTGGCCCCGCTAGCCAGGACCACGCCGAGTATGCCGCCGATTGGCGGGGGCGCATCGCGATCCTTGCCGACACGGTAAGCCACTTCGGTCAGTTCTATCCGGTCGTCTTCGCGCCGTTCGTCCTCTTCGGCTTCGTCCTCGCCGTGCGCACGGCACGCGTGATCCGCGCCGCCGCCCTCGCGCCGCTCCTCTTCGCCCTCTCGTTCACTCTGTGCATCAACTTGACCGCGCGGCGGACCGAGCAGCGTTTCCTGTTGCCCCAGATGGAGTTCGCCGGCCTGTACGCGGGTCTCGCGATCAACGTGCTCCTCCGCTCGTCCGCCGCCGCCTTCCGCCGGTGGATCGCGTGCGGTGTCGTCGCCATCGTCCTTGGTTGCGCCGTATTCTACGCCGCTGACGTCGACGCAAACTTGCTCCTCGATCCGAGGTACGACGCCGAGGCTTGGATGCGCTCCCACGCCGCCCCCGGAGATGTCATCGAAACCTACGGCCGCAATACCTACCTCCCGCGCTTCCCGGGCGGCGTCCGCGCCGTGCGCGTGGGACCGGAGCCGGTCGGCGGCCGCAGCCCGCGCGCCGACCTCATCGAGGTCGTGGACGCCTACGCGGGTGTCACGCGCCGCCGCCCGCGGTTCGTGGTGATGCCCAACGGATGGGCGTGGGCGTACCTCGATCCCAATTCGGCCGTCCCATCCGGCCAGATCAAGCCCGTGGCGCACGCAAAGAGCGAGAGCGATCCAGAGCTCGTGTTCTTCCGCTCCTTCGTGCGCGGCGAGCGCGGCTATCGGCTCGCCCATGAGTCGTCCTGGACCAGCCGAATTTGGCCGAAGTACCTCATTCACGCGAGCACCGCCGAGCCAGTGTGGATCTACGAGCGGGTGGACTGACGGTGACCATACCGATCGGCGGTTCGCACGGGTGACGAATTTAGCGTCGTACCTCGAGCCCCGCAGTCAGCTTCGCTGTCATGTCCCTGCCCAGCTCCGCCGATCGTTTCGTGGCGGCTTCTACCGCGTCGATGAGCGTCTTGCGAAGCGCGCCGCTCTCGAGGGTGTGCAAACCAGCGATGGCCGTGCCGCCTGGGCTGGTGACCATGTCCTTGAGCCGACCTGGGTGCTCGCCCGTCTCGAGGAGCAGCTTCGCGGCTCCGAACATGGTTTGAGCCGCGAGGAGAAGCGCAGTATCGCGGTGCAGGCCGACCTTCACGCCGCCGTCAGCCAGCGCATCGATGATCACCATCGCATAGGCGGGCCCGCTGCCACTCAGCCCGGTCACGGCATCCAGCAGCGCCTCGTCGAGGACCACCACGCGCCCGACGGCTTCGAAGAGCTCGCGCGCGATGCGCAGGTCGTCGTCCCGCGCGTGTGCACCGCCCGAGATCGCCGTCGCACCTGCTAGAACGGTTGCCGGCGTGTTCGGCATTGCACGGACAACGCGTGACCCTCCGGGCAGCCGGGCCTCCAGCGCATTGATCGGAACACCGGCTGCAACCGATACGACGAGCTGATCGGGGCGCACGTCACCACCGATCTCCGTCAGCACCCTGTCGATCACCTGCGGCTTTACCGAGAGGACGATGAGGTTCGCCTCTCGAAGCAGCGCGTGGTTGTCGCCGGTGGTGCGGATCCCGTACGCGTCCTGCAGGTGCTTCAGGCGATCCGGCTTTACGTCACTTGCGACGATGCTCTCCGCAGGCACCACGTGGCTGTGAAGCAGACCCTCAATCAGAGCGCCCGCCATGTTGCCGGCACCCAAGAAGCCGATTTTTCTGGTTCTCATGGAGAGTCGATGATCACACGGATGGAGATGGAGCCGTGGACGTCTCTACTTAGCGATCACGTCAGCGTAGGTCACGAAGGCAATCAATGTGAGGAGCATCAAAAGGCCGATCGCATGCACGCGCGCCTCGAGCTTGGCATCGGGTTTTCGGCGCGAAACTGCCTCAGCCGCCAGGAACAAGAGACGCCCGCCGTCGAGTGCGGGGAACGGCAGCAAATTGAACGCGCCGAGGTAGGCGCTGAGCATGCCGAGAAACTGAAGAAGCTCGCCAGGCCCCGTCTTCGCCTGCTTGGCAGTCTCCCGGACGATGCCCACCGGCCCGCTGACCTGTAGCCTCTCTTTGCCCGTGAGGACGCGCCCGAAGAGCCGCAAATGTTCGTAGACAACGAGCGGAGGGGCGACGAGGCTCATCTTGGCAGCCTCGCTGATTCCCACTGGCTCGACGCGAATGGGCACCTTGACGTGGATGCGCCCCTCGTCCTTCTCGCCTTTGGGCGTGGGTGTCACGTTCTTGTGCAACGTCTCACCATCACGCTGGAGCGTTATGACGATCGGGTCGCCCGGGTGGGCGCTTATCGCCTTGCTGAGCTCTTCCCAGCCGTGCACCGGAGTGGCGTTGACCTCGAGGATGCGGTCGCCCGTCTGGATGCCGGCTTGCTGGGCCGGCCCGTCCTCGACGACGACGCGCATGCTCACCTCGTCTGCCACCTTCTTGCCCCCCAGCAGCAAGCCGAAGAAGATGAGCACCGAGGCGAAGAAATAGTTCGTGAGGGGCCCGGCCGCGATGGTCACGATGCGGCCCCAGAGCGATGCGTTTGCGTAACTGCCCGAGTCGTTCGGCTCCGACTCCTCGTACGGATTCATCCCAGCGATCTGCACGTACGCGAGGAACGGAATGAGCGCGACCTGGTACACCGTCGGGCTGTCCTTCGGCGTGTGCTTCCAGATCGTCGGCCCGAAGCCAATGCTGAATCGGATGACGCGCATCCCAAACTTGCGGGCCGCGAGGTAATGCCCCCCCTCATGCACGATCATCAGCACGGCAAGTCCGAGGACGGCGATGAGGTAGGGAGCTGCCGTCATCCGGCCTTTACTCTAAGGCGGCCGGCCGCCGCGCGCCAATTGCTCGCCCTACGGAAAGAAGGAGAACCCGAACGAAAAGTTTGGGAAGCCGAGGCGCAGGGTCAGCGCAGTCGTGTCGCTGAAATGGTATCTGCCGCCGACGTAGAAAGCCGGCTGTATCCCAGTCACGGTCGGGGTGAATGGGCACTGGAATCCGGCGGGGCAATCGGAGATGAAGCCATGGTAGATGGCCAGCCCCGGCTCGCCAAAAACGCTCCAGCGCTGCGCGACGTAAAAATTCCACTGCATCGTGACGGGAAAATCGAGGTAGTTGGCCGAGCAGCCGCCGTGGTACCAGCACCCGTCGTAATGCGTGATGTCGAGGCCGAAGGAGATGGCCACGCTGTTGTTGATCGTGCTGACGAAACCGTTGTCGACCACCGGAATCCCGAACCGAACGCCAACCCCATAGCCGCCCGCAGCGTAGTAGTTGTCCCACCGTCCCGACCCCAATGAAAGGTGGGGCTCGATTTCGACGTGGTACGAAGGGTGGTCACCCGGCCGTTTGATTGTGTTGTCCGCGGATGTCGCACCGCAGACCAGAGCCGTTGCAGCAAAGACGGCGCACGCGAGCAGCGCGCGCGAGCCGTGACGCCGCGCACGAGCGTTCGGCGTCCCAGCCGAGCGGCCCAAACGTGGCAGGGGGGTGGGGTTAGTTCGCGGCATACGTTGGGCGGGGTGCGGAGAAGAGCATTTGCGCCGCACCATAACTGCGTCGAGCTTCGTATGTCAGCAGTTTTGCGCTCACCGTGGAGCGATCGCACACAGCAAGCGGAGGCAGACGCAGCAAGAGCTGCAAGCTTCGCCGATTGTGCGCGGCGAGCGTAGTGCGCAGCATGGACCCACGCTCGGCGACGACGTTTCTCCGTGCTACGAAGCCATCTCATGTCCAACACGCCCAGCAAGCCCAGCGTTCCCGCCGCGACTGGCGGACCCGGCATTCAGCTCAAAGGCGGCGCCGCCATCCTCGCGCCCATCAGCGCCTTTCCAAACGGCGTGCCGGGCAATGCGCTCGTGCTCCTGCCGATCAACGCGAATGGCACCCCCCTCGAGAAGAAGATCGTCGAAGGGCCCGTTGCCCTGCAAATGGACGAGGTCTGGAAGCTGCTCGGCTTCAACGGGCCCGCGGTGCAGGTCCAGGATGAGCAGGGACGGCCAATCGCGATTGGTCTCGAGGACCTCCTCGGCGGCCTCGAGAAGCACTGGAACGATGGCCCCGAGGACCTGAACAGCGGCCGGATTTTCGCGCAAGAGCTGTTGAAGTATGGGCGCCATGAAAAGGCGGAGAAGATCCTGTCCAAGATTGTTGCGCTCGGCGGTGACGGCGAGGACTGGCTGGGACTGGGTGTGGCACAGCTCGCCCAGAAGAAGCTCGACAAGGCGGAGTCGACGTTGCGGGGCGCGCAAAACCTCTTGAAAGACTCGCCGTTTCCCAGCCTTCAGCTCGCAAAGGTGATGAAGGAAAAGGGAGACCTGAAAGGCGAGCGCGAAAACACGGAACGCGCCATTCAGGTTGACAACAACTCCGTCGACGCCTGGGCGTACCTAGGCAACGCCATTCGCGAACAGCGCGGCGAAGCTGAGATGGTCAAGCAGCTGGAAGAGCTGGCCAATGCCCCGGTGAACTCCAAGTGCGCGGCGCCCTACATTGCGCTTCAGGGCTTTTATGCAATGGACGCGAAAGACGAGAAGGCTCGCGCGAGCGCAATCGGCTTTGCGAAACGGGCCGTGCAGCGCGCGCCGGGGGACGCGCTGGCGCTGCTTTGCCTGTCTGCGCTCTACGGACAGGGGGCGCAAATTGACGAGGTCGTAAAGCTCCTCGCGCCGCACGAGGCGATGATGCTGCGCGACGTGCGAATCGCGCACAATTATTTCGAGGCGCTGTTGCAACTACGAGACATGCCCAAGATCACCGCATTGCTGAACAAGCTCGCCACCAGCCAAGTGCGCGAGGTGAAGCAGTTCGCAATTGAGCGCTCGCGCGCCGTATCGCAGATGCTCGCGCAGCAGCAACAGCAGCTGGCACAGGTGGCCAAGCCTTCGTAGACCACATGCCTGGCGTCATCGTCGCCGCAACTACGGATGGTTCCGCTCGTAAAGGATCCGGAGACCGACCAGCGTAAGAGTGTCATCGACTTCGCCAATAGTCCTCGACAGGGGCGCGATGAGCGAGGCAAGACCCCCGGTCGCGATCACCGCGCACGGATAGTCGAGCTCCGCCTTCAGCCGCTCGACAATCCCGTCCACTAGGCCAACGTAGCCATAAACGATCCCGGACTGCATGGCGTGCACGGTGTTTCTCCCGACGACCTTCGGCGGCCGTGCGATTTCAACGCGTGGCAACCGCGCCGCCCGCGTGAAGAGCGCATCGGCGCTTATCTGTAGGCCCGGGGCGAGCACGCCACCGAGGTACTCGCCTTTACCCGTGACGCAATCGAAGTTTGTCGACGTCCCGAAGTCCACGACGATGACCCCACCTTTGGCCTTTTCGTAACCGGCAACGGCGTCCGCGATGCGATCGGCACCGACCTCGCGCGGATTGTCGATCAGTATCGGCATCCCCGTGCGAATGCCGGGCCCAACGACCAGCGCGTCCCGGCCGAATCCGCGCTTGACGACCTGCATCATCGGATCGGTCAGCGACGGGACGACACAGGCAACGATAGCTGCCTGAACACCGGCTGGATCGACCCCGTGCATGTGCAGCAGTGCGTGCAGCTGCACCGCGTACTCGTCGACCATGCGACCCCGGGCGCTCTCGATGCGGAACTGATGGACGAGTCTCTCGCCGTCGAAGAGCCCGTAAACGATATTCGTGTTGCCGACGTCGATTGCGAGGAGCATGGCCGAAGCGATTGAACTCCTCGGCGGCCGAAAGGCCAAGGTAGAAAGCGGCTGCGTCGTCCGTCGCGGTGATGGGAGCGCCCTGCGCTCGATCGGTCACCGAGTTTGCGCCCGGCACAACAGCCTTTCACGCCAGTATTGCCAAGCGCGGGCAAAGGGCAGCGTTTCCTCGGGATCGCTCGCGCCCACTCCTTCTGCCGGAAGGCCGGCGCTTCGAAAGAGCGCAAGCGCGCGCCGCAAATGCCATTCGCTCGTAACCACCGCCGCGGCGCGACGCGAGTGCAGATCCAGCAGCGCGACCGAAAGGAGGGCGTTTTCGCGCGTCGTTCGTGAGCGCCGTTCGCGGACGATCACGCTCTCCGGAACACCCCGATGCGCGAGCTCCTCCGCAATCACATCGGCCTCGAGCAGACCGCACCACCGCCGGCCCCCGGAAGCGACTACGACCGTCCCGTCGCTGCCCCGCTCGAAGTAGGCGCGCTCGGCCGCTTCGATCCGCCGCCGCAAGATGCCACGCCGCAAGCGCCCTGCCTCATCGAACCGGAAGCTGCAGCCGAGCACCACTAGGGCACTGAGGGTGGGGCCGACGCGCACGCGCTCGTGCTTGCCGCCGTTTCCCTGGTCGACTGCGATCACGACCAATGATTGCTCCTTCGCCGACGGATCGCGAAAATGGTGCGCGCCCACAGCGTCTCGCTGCGAGCGTTGCGCGTGCACCGCGCAGAACCTCGCAATTCGGCGGCGTCGCGGATGGCACCTCCTATGCAGACGTCGCCGACGTGGCCGCCGACCGGGCCGCGCCGCAAAGTGCACGCACGACGGGCGGAGAGAGCGAAGCGACGATGCTGCCTACGGATTGCCATGCCTTGCGCGCCTATAGGGGTGACATGGCCGGTATTGAGCCACTGAATCGCGAGACCGAGCGCGAGCTGGCCCACCACTGGCGGGCCGGCGATCGGCGCGCGGGCGAGCGGCTCGTCGTTGCGTGTCTTCCCTTCGTCATCGGCATTGCGTTGGAATACCGCCGCTGGGGTGTCCCGATGGAAGACATCATCCAGCAAGGTAACCTCGGCCTACTGCGTGCCGCCAAAAAGTTCGACCCCGACCGGGGTTGCCGGCTCGCCACATACGCCGCGTATTGGATACGGGCCGAGATCCGCGATTATGTCGTCCGCGGCTATCGAGTCGTGCGTCTCGGCACCACGAAGTCGGAGCGTCGCGCGCTACGCGCCTATCGCAAGACGCGCGAGAACGACCCATCCACCCTGGCGGCGGTCAGCGGGATGACTGCTGAGCGCGCCGAGTGGCTGTTGCCCCTGCTCGCCGGTCGCGAGACAAGCCTCGACGCGCGGAGCGATGAGCATGGGACGATCTCCGACCGATTGGCAGGCGCAATGCCGTCGCCGGAGGAGGAGGCAACGCTCCATGAGCACCGCGGGCGCGCGCGCGACGCTGTCGGTGAGGCGCTGCGCAACCTGACTCAGCGCGAGCGGGTCATCGTGCGCGAGCGTCTGATGGCAGACGAACCGCGGACTCTCCAGGAGCTCGGGGCGGAGTTCGGAGTAAGCAAGGAGCGCGTCCGCCAGATTGAGGAGCGCCTGCGAGACAAGCTGCGATCGACGCTTGAGGGTTTACGTGACGAGGCCGCGTAACAGGCCCGCTCCGTGGTAAGGGGTGACTATGGTGGAAGTGGCGGTGGTGACCGGAGCGGCCGGGGCCCTGGGCTCGGTGGTAGCGCGGAAACTGGCGGCGCGAGGGTACGATGTGGCGCTGGTGGACTCGGAACGGCACGAGAACGCGTTGCGTGATCTGGGGGGCTCCTTGGCCCGGGCTTGCGTCGTCGCCGGCGACGTCGCGTCGGAAGCGATGTGGGCGGCCGCAACGCCCCGAATAGAGCGTGAGCTCGGAGCCCCGCCTTCGGTGGCTGCTTTGGTCGCAGGCGGATGGGGCGGTGGCAGGCCGCTCTTCGAGGAGGCGAGTGATGACGTGTGGAGGTCGATGCTCGCAGCGAACCTCGAAACGGCCTACCGAAGCCTTCGAGCGCTTCTTCCGTCCATGGTAGCCCGCCGGCACGGCAGTGTGGTCGTGATCGGCTCTCGCGCCGTCGAGCAGCCGGGGACGAGCGCGCGCGCCGCCGCTTATGGCGCCTCGAAGACAGCGGTCGTGGCGCTTGCGCGAGCGTCAGCCGCCGAGGTTCTTGATTACGGTGTGCGGATCAACGCAATTCTCCCGAGCACCATGGATACGCCGGCAAACAGAACGGCCATGCCTGGCGCGGACGCGAGCCGCTGGGTTTCACTCGAGTCTGCGGCCGGCGTGATCGCGTTCCTTTTGAGCGACGACGCGCGGGATATCAGCGGCGCTGCCATTCCGGTGTACGGCCGGGCATGATGCGTGGTAGTCGCCCCCGGTGATTCCGCGCTACACACCCCCCGATTTTGCAGAGCTCTGGTCACCCACTCGGCGCTTTTCCGTCTGGCTGGAGGTCGAGCTTGCAGCTTGTGAAGCCATGGAAGAGGTAGGCCTCGTTCCGAGCGGAACGGCCGAGACTCTGCGCGGCAAGGCCATCGTTCTCTACCCCGCGCGAATCGAAGAGATCGAGCGCACGACGAAGCACGACGTCATCGCTTTCCTGACGCACGTCGAAGAGCTGGCAGGGATCGAGGCGCGCTGGCTGCACCGCGGTATGACGTCGAGTGACGTGCTGGATACATCGCTCGCCGTGCTCCTCCGAGACGCCGCCGACAAGCTGATCGCGCGGTGCGATCGCCTCCTTGCGGCTCTCGCCCGGCGCGCGCGCGAGCACGCGAAGACGCCGATGATCGGCCGAAGCCACGGCATTTTCGCGGAGCCCATCACGTTTGGTCTCGCCCTCGCGGGGCACCACGCGGAGATGGTACGCGGTCGCGCGCGCCTCGCGGCGGCTCGTCGCGAGATCGCGGTTGGGAAAGTCGCGGGAGCCGTCGGGACGTACGCTCATCTTTCCCCGGACATAGAGAAACGAGCGCTGGCTTCGCTGGGGCTCGAGCCGGAGACCGTGGCCACGCAGATCGTCGCGCGCGACCGCCATGCTGCGTATTTCGCCGCGCTCGCCCTGGTCGCAGCGGGAATCGAGCGCCTCGCGACCAACGTGAGACACTGGCAGCGTAGCGAAGTGGCCGAGGCCGAGGAGGCCTTCACGGCGGGCCAGAAAGGCTCGAGCGCGATGCCACACAAGCGCAACCCCATTTTGAGCGAAAACCTGTGTGGCTTGGCGCGCCTGGTGCGCGCCGCGGTCGCCCCGGCGCTCGAAGACGTCGTGCTCTGGCACGAGCGGGACATCTCCCACTCGTCCGTTGAGCGGATGATCGCTCCGGATGCGACCGCGACACTGGGCTTCATGCTCGAGCGAGCCGCGGGGCTCGTCGACGGCCTCGTCGTGTACCCGGAAAAGATGCAAAGAAACTTGGATAGCACCGCACAGCTGTATTTCAGCGAGGCCGTCCTCCTCGCGTTGGTCGAGGCGGGAATGCCGCGCCAAGAGGCCTACGTCGTCGTCCAGCGGAGCGCGATGCGGGCGTGGCAAGGCGAAGAGCGCTTCATCGACCTACTCGGCGCCGATCCCGAGGTGGCCGCAAGGCTCCCAGATGCCAAGCTCACCAGCTTGTTCAATCTCGACCTCGCCCTGAAGCACGTACCGGGAATCGTCGAACGAGCGCTCGCCTCCACGCCGTCGTAGCCCCGTGCTCACGCTTGGGTTTGCCGCGTTGGTGAAGCACCGGAGTGAGCCGACACAATACGACGACGGAGCCACGCCCGCGCCACGATCGCCGCGACGGCCGGGAGGTGGCGCAGCTTCAGCCGGCTTACCTCGTCGCCATAGACGGGTCGCACCGGCGCTTCCCGGATGCGAAGACCCCGAAGCGAGAGCTGCGAGAGCAAGTCGTTGGGGTACCCGTAGCGCGGCCAGAGCGCGTCGAGGTCGAGGCGCCCGCACGCGGCAGCCGATAGGGCAGAGTAGCCGCACTGGCTGTCGGACAGCGGAACGCCTATCGCGCGCGATGTGGCCCATGAAAAGGCGAGTCCCCCCAGCCGCCGCTCGAGCGGCATCCCATCGAGACCGCCTTCCCACTGAAAGCGGTTCCCCTTGACGTAGTCGGCCTCGCCGCTGGCAACGGGCGTCACCAATGAGGGGAGGTCGCGCGGGTCCATCTGTCCGTCTCCGGCCATTACGACGAAAACGTCCTTGGGGCCGCTCGCGAGCGCGCACGCTCTTCTGTAGCCCGTGGCAATGGCGGCGCCCACTCCGCGGTTTCGCTCGTGCCGCAGCACCTCCACGCGGCGATCGCACAAAGCGCTCGCGACAGCCGCGGTTTCGTCGCGGCTTGCGTCGTCGACCACAAGCAGATTGTCCACCCAGGCGGGAGCCCCGCGAAGGACGCGACCGATGCGCGGGGCCTCTTCCCACGCCGGAACTACCACGATGACGCGAGACTGCATCCACATGGTATGTCCTCATACCTCCGATGGGCCGCTGGCCTCTTCTGCTCTTCGCGAGCGCGGTCGCACTCCTACTCTGGCGTGGATTGGTCGTCATCTCGCATCGGGAGTTCGCCCCCGACACCACTCCCGAAGGGGCATACGCGCGCGTCGCGCTGCTCGTGGCCGAGCGGCACCTCGACGGGATTTTCCCATACCTCGAGACCGAGGCACAGTGGGCCGCGTACACCATCCGCGATGCGCGCAAAAAATCCTGCGATCGTGTGCGCGACAGCTACCCCCCCGGCGAGCGGGAGCGCCTCTTGGCCGAGTGGCGCGGAGAGGCCGATGCGCCCGATGGGGCGGACGTCTTCGTGTTGCTCGCCATTCAGCGCGGGTGGATGGCGCGCCTCGAACGCGACCTGTCCGGGGCGGCGCACGTAGACGTCCAGGGCGAGCGTGCCACCGTGGTGACCGCACGCGGTACCCGCTACTCGTTCCGGCGGCGGGACAACGGTATATGGGGGCTCACGATTTTTTCCGCGGAGCTCGAGGCCGAGGCAGATCGTGCGGCGCGAGACCTCGACGTCGTCGAACGTGCGGCCGCTGACTACGATCGAGCGCGCGCGCATTGAGTTACGGCGCGTTGCGCTTCAGATCGTCCCACGACCGGCCCTCCGGTTTGCCGGTCTCGCTAGGAAGCCCTGCGCGCGACCAGCCGGGCTCCGTGACTTGCCCGAACGCATCGCGGGCGCCGTCCCAGCCGGCGCGCTGTTCCAAGACGTTCGAGTAACCCGCGGCGAGCAGCGTCTGGGCGGCACGGACCGACCGCCCACCGGACTTGCATCCGACGATGATCCGCGCGTCTCGCGGGAAGCTCGCCAGAATGACCCGAACGAAGTCTCCATTCTCCACTAGACCGCCTGTCTCGGCGTGCATGAGCGGAGCGTTAAACGCGCCAGCGGGATGGCCGGCTTCGAACTCTGGAATCGAGCGCACGTCCAGGTATGACCATCCGTCCGCAACTTTTTCATTCGCCTGCTGCGGAGAGACTCGAATAGGGCTGCTCATAGGTGCTTGGCTTAGCGCAAAACGCCTGCCCCGTCCTCCGCCCGCGCCGCTCAGCGGCAGCTACCCCGTGCCGCGAGTGCCTGCTGGGTCGCGGCGCGCACGTACGGCGGTGCGCTCGAGACGAGAAGAGGGGCCACGCGGTCACGAAGGTCGCGCGGCTGGATCGCAGCGAGCGCGCCGAGGGCCTCTATCGCAACCTGTTGGTCGTCTTCCGCTTCGCCGGCTGTGCCGAGCGATCGCGCAAGCACGGTGAGCCCGTCGACAGACGCCGCATCGCACAAAAGCCCTAGAGCACGCGCTGCCGCGGCCCGGACCTCCGCATCCTCGCCCTTGTCGGCGAGCCGCTCGCGGATGCGGTCTCGGAAAGAAGAGGCGCGCCGCGCGCCGAGAGCGCTGAGGACGGCAACCCGTACCTGCGTCGACCGGTCGCCTAGGGCGGCGGCCAGCGCTGCGTCTGCCTTTGTCGAATGAGCAGCGGCCGCGAGCACCGCGACGGCGGGAAGGGCTACGAATGTCCACCTGACGCGTGCGTCAACGCCCAACAGCGCGCTCATCGCAGCTTCTACCGCCGCCGGTGCGTCCATCCCTGCCAGCGACTCGAGCGCCGCCTCGCGGACGCGCGGCTCGGAGTCGCCCGACGCGCTGACGAGCGCTCCCCGCGCGGGACCGAGTCCCGCCGCCATCACCGCCGCGCGAGCGCGCACCGGCCACTCGGGGTCATGCGTCATCGCTTCTACCAGGCGATTCAGCGCGACCTGATCGCCCGCGCGGGCGAGCTCTCCTACCGGACCCATGACGAGGTAACGCGTTCGCATGGACGGCGCACCGGTCAACAGCTCCGTGAGCACCGCATTGGCTTGCCCGGCGATCTCGGGGAGCCGTCCTCCTGCCGCGCGCAGCAGCTCCAGCCGCGCCGGCGCCGGTCGTCGCGTGTCCTCCACCAAGGCGGCCAGCCGTTCGGTTGAAGCGCTCCGCAATGCGACTGCCAGCGCGACACGCAGCCCTGCGCGCCCTTCGTGGTCCGACTCGCCGAGGTCAGCCAGCGCATCCGCGATCGGATCCAGCGATTGGTCAGGCGCCACCGACGAAAGAGTCGTTGCGACGCAGGCGCGTGTAGAACGGTCCTCCCGCAGCCGCGCGATGAGCACGGGCGCGGCTTCTCTGCAGCGGGCCAGCTTCTCGCGTGCCTTTCGGGGGGCCTCCCCTTCGCGTTCGCATAACGAACGCGACAGCAGCGGCGCCCCTTCATCACAGCGGTCCCGCGCCGCGGCTACATCGACCGCACGAGCGCGGCCGCGCGCGTCGAGCCCCTCGTAGGCCTTCTCGACAGCCGTGAGCCCGGCCTTTCCAGCGCGCTCCAGCACTTGCGCGGCCGCGTCTCCGCGATCGCTCGGCAGTCTTCGCGCCACGTCGTCGAGCGTCGCGCCGGAGATGTCGAACTCGCTGTACGCCACGACTTCCGCCAAGCCCACGTCGGGATTGTCGATCTCACCGGCGACGAGGCGCGCAGCGGTTCCGTCCAGCACGAGGGATACACACGATGTCTCGAGCGGCTGCGGAAACGTGACCTCATACGACCCGCCGGGACGAAGTGAGCCCTCGCTCGGCAAAACCAGCTGAAACGTCTGTGCGTTCGTGACCAGGTAAAAGGATTGAGGCGCCGCCCAGCCAGCGAAATGCGCTGCGGCCAACGGCGGGACGACGAAGCGCATCCGCGTGATTCGGACCCCCTTCGGCGCCGCTAGCACGACGAATTCCCCTTGGCCTGCGCCGGGCCGGCGTTCGAACCAGTGCGTCCGCGGGTCCCCATCGGTGAGCTCGGCGCCAATGGAGCCACTGACGCTCGAACCGCGCGCGTCGAGCAGCCGCGCGAGAGGGGGGGCGATCGGGTGGGCAGAATCGCTTCGCGACGCGGTTGCCCGGAGCGTCTGGGCGTTCGCGCGTTGCTCGGTGGTCAGGCGCTGCACAGTGGCAGTACGGAACTCGAGGGCGGCCGGATACAGGGCTGTCGGATGGAGCAACGTCGCGCTTTGCCCGCATATCCGCAAATCCTCGCGGGTGTCTCCCAAAACGACGAAGCGCGACGTGCCGTCGGCGATCAGCTGCAGGACATTGCCCGTGCGCTCCCCCGGGTCGCCGGTGGTGGGACCCGTGAGGCCCGCAAACAGAGGCTTCGTGCGGCCACCGGCGAGGAGCGCCTCCCAGGCGACGCCCGCGAAGTCGTCCCTGACGGGCACGCGGACGTGCACCACCTGCTTACCCATGCCCAAAGCGACGACCTCCGCCAGGACGTCACGCTCTTGCGGAAGCCGCGAGCGCTCGATGGCAATGGGGACCTTCGTGCCATTCGCGTCGACGGTGGCGCTCGCGAGATCGATCTTCACGTCCAACGCTGGCAATCCGCCGCCCGCCGGCGCCACGGCGCTCGTCTGCGCAAATGCCGTCGGAACGCCGGCCGCAAGTTGGCCGGCCAACGAGACACTGAGGAGAGTGGTCCGGTGCATGGCTGGCTCGCTTGGCTCGGCTTTTTTGCCTTTCAGGCCAACACCATGCCAGATCGTGGTCGATGCGTCGGGTCTCGTTCGTCACCTTCGCGGCAGTCGCCGCGCTGGGGCTCGCGCTGCTGCTCGTCCGACGACTCCCTTGGCACGCCGAAGCGAGGGTAGCCGCGCGCACTGACCCGACCCCCGCGCTCGTTCAGACCACCTCGACGTCCGGTGGGCGGGACGAAAATCCCATGAAAGCGCCCGAGCCGGCGTGGATTGCGGGCTTGGATCTCGTGCACATCGCGTCGGACGAGCAAGGCTCGACCGCGCCGGCGCAGGCGGGCACCGCACGCCTAACGCTGGACTCCGAGCTCCAGCGTACCGCGACCGACCTCATGCGCGGCCATCACCTGCCTGAGGCTGCCGTCGTCCTCATGGATGTTTCGACGGGCCGGTTGCTCGTTTACGCAAGCCATGTCGAAAGCGCGCCGGCCCGCGACTTATGTGCGGAGGCGACGGCGCCTTCGGCGAGCGTATTCAAGCTGGTGACCGCCGCCGCGCTCGTCGAGCGAGCGCACCTCGGGTCCAACACGAAGCAATGTTACTCCGGAGGCGAACAGCGAATTCGCTCGATCGACTTGGTCGAGGATCCGCGCCGCGATCGCTGGTGCACCACGCTCGCGGGAGCGCTGGGAAGGAGCCTCAACACCGTCTTTGCACGACTCGCCAGCGAACACCTGACGCCCGCGGAGCTCGACGCGATGGCGCGGCGTTTCGGCTACGGCCGTGCACCTTCGTTCGATGTGCCCGTACAGGCCAGCGCGCTGCGTATGCCGAGCGACTCGCTGGAGTTCGCGCGAACCGCTGCCGGCTTTTGGAATACGACGCTGTCTCCGCTGCAGGCCGCGCAGATCAGCGCCATCGTCGCGCATGACGGCGAGGCCGTGCGGCCCAGCGTCGTGGATAAGATCCTCTCGCCCAACGGTTCGGTGGTTTGGGCCGCTGGCCCGTCGCCGGCTGTCCGCGCGATTTCGGGAGAGACGGCCGAACAGCTCGCAACGATGATGGCCCACACCGTGACGGAGGGGACCAGCCGGCGCGCCTTTCACGATGGGCGCGGCACCCCGTTTCTGCCTGGCATCGCCGTCGCAGGCAAGACGGGCACGCTGACCGACTCCGACGCGCGCCGGTATTACACATGGTTCACCGGCTTTGCGCCGGCGAACGCTCCCGCCGAGGCACCGCGCGTTGCCGTCGCAGCTCTCGTGGTGAACGGACCCACTTGGGAAATCAAGGCGAACGTGTTGGGACGCGACGTCCTTAGGGCGTACTTCGCGTCTCGCGGGGTGGCCGGCGTGACGCGGCCGAGCGTCAGCTCGATCGCGCGGCATCGCGCGCGAAGGTGAAGCTCCGATCCGGTTCAGCGCTGCATCTTCTCGCGTAGGATGCGTGCGTGGACGACACGAAGCGGTCGCGCGCCGATGTCGGCCACGTCGAACGAGAAGCCGCCCGGATTGGAATGAACCGCGCCGCCCGGGGAGTCGCCGCTCGGTAGCTGCCACTTGGACGTGATCTCGAGCGTCACGATGGTCGCTAGCCCCCGGCGGAGGATCGACTGTCGGGCGTGCAATGAGCTGACGAGACTCGCGGCGATCCGTTCCCAAGCGTCGTGCCCGGTGCTCGCATCGAGGAGGTGAGCGTTCGTGACCCGGCCGTTCGTATCGATGGTCAGCTCGACGAGGGCTCGTGAGTCGAGCGGCGCGTCATTCTGCCTGGCCACGTCCTCGGCGACGCCAATCACCGCGCCCGAGCGGTCAAGCCCCGCGCCGTGATCGTGCTCGAGCAGCGCATCGCGCATCGAGACGTCCACCCCCGGCGCCTCGTTGCGCTCCGTCCTAGCCGCCGGGCCGCCGGCCCCGTTCTCGGACGACGCACCGAGGAACATGTTTCGACCGGCAAGGCCCAGTTGGGCTAGCGACAGTGGCGTTGCCGGGAGGAAATCGAGCACCGCGGTAGTCGAGCCAGAGGGCGAGGATTCCACCTGGGGGAGCGCCTCGGCGCCAAGCAGGCCGGCCGAGCGCCGGATGGCGCGCGTCGATGGGCGGGCTGCCGCGCTCCGCTCCGGTTCCAGCACCGTCGTCGCAGGGTCGCTCATCACCGCCTGGGCGGTCTCGAGGTCGACCTCGACGGCGCCGAGCACGTCACCGGCTCCCGGCGACGACGGAGTCCGTGGCGAGAAGCACAGGAAGGCGAGTGCGTGGAATGCAAACGCGCCGATGAGCGCCGCAACCTCTCGTTGACGACAGCCCGACGCCGCGAGCCCGCCGTGCATCACGCGTCACGCAGATCCCGCAGCAGAACGAATAGCGCGCCGTCATCGCGTGCGATGCGCTGGACGCCCTCGGCCTTCGTGCGCTCACAAATCAGGGCGGCAAGCGCCCACGCGGTCGGCTCGTCCGTCGCAAACGCCGGTGTCGCGATTTCCCAAAGATCGCGCTCCTCGAGACCGTCGGTCAGCGCGGCGGAGGATCTCCGCGCATGCTCCGGCACGCTCGAGTTACTCCACGCCCACGCCCACGTGCGCGGTCCACTTGCGAACGTTCCGAGCAGTGTCGCCGCCGCCGTACCGACGTGGCGACCGCCCCGCAACCATCGTAACGAGAGGTCTTCGACGTCGAGCTCCACGCGGTCGGCGCGGAACCGCGTTTGGATAATCTCGTTCTTTGCGCGAACGCGAGCCACCAGGGCATCGCGCTCGCGGTCCAAAAGGACGCTAGGAGCGCGAACGAGTCCGGGTAGCCAAGCGAAGTCAGGCGCGAGATGCACGAACGTGCCGCCCCGCACATCCTCGAGGACGACGCCGTCGAGCGCGCAGAGCGCTTCGGTGGCCTTGGCCAGCGTCGGGAGCAGCGCGCGCGCGGTCTCGCCTCCGAACAGCGCGTCGACGCGCGACTCGTCGCCGACGATTTCTTCTACATCGATCCCGGCGACGACGGGAGCACCGTTCGGGCCGCGGACGACCTCGACCAGCAGGCGACCCCAGAGCTCGGCGGCAAGCTCGTCGCGCAAGAGACCGCCCACGTCTTGGACGATTTCGCGCCGCATTCGCGCCGTTTCGCTCGCATCCATGGCCGTCGCGCAGCCTAGCGCGGCAGAGGACAGGGTCGAGCCGGCAGACGTTGCCTCTGCCGAGCGGAGCGACGTTCACACGAACAAATCGGGAATGAGCGCGGCGCCGCGTTCGGACTGGTAATGCGTAAAATCCGTCACGCCCACCGAGCGAAGCACGTCCTCATCCAAAAAGTAGTTGCCAGTGCATTCCCGGCTCGCCCGCGTGAGGATGACGTGTGCTGCGTCGGCGACGATTTCGGGTGTGCGACTTCCACGGACGGTCACGTTGCCTCCGAGCAAGTTCTTCACGGCCGCCGTCGCGATGACCGTGCGCGGCCACAGGGCATTGACCGCCACCCCCGCGCTCCGAAACTCTTCGGCCATGCCCAGAACGCAAAGGCTCATGCCGAACTTTGCGAGGGAGTAGCCGACGTGTGGCGCGAACCATTCCGGTCGAAGGTCGAGCGGGGGCGACAGGTTCAAAATATGCGGGTTGCTCGCCTTCGCGAGGTGCGGCAAGCACGCCTGCGAGCAGGCGAAGGTTCCACGCGTGTTGACCTGATGCATTAGGTCGAAGCGCTTCATGGGAGTGTGGAGCGTGCTCGCAAGGCTGATTGCGCTCGCGTTGTTTACGAGGACATCGATCCCGCCGAACGCCTCCACGGCTTGCTCCACCGCGGCCCGGATCTGATCCTCGAAGCGCACGTCGACCACGCACGGTAGGGCGCAACCGCCCGCAGCTTCGACCTCTTTGGCTGCGGTGTAGATGGTGCCGGGCAGCTTGGGGTTCGGCTCGCTAGTCTTCGCGGCTATCACCACATTTGCGCCGTCGCGGGCGGCGCGAAGCGCTATCGCTTTGCCTATACCCCGACTGGCGCCCGTGATGAAGACGGTCTTCTTCTCGAGCATCGCCTCAAATCGGCTCCCGAATCTTTGGCTCGACCAAAGGGTCGGAGCTCACGCGGCGGCGGTGCGCCGCTGCTCTTCTCTCAAGATGTCACGCAGCGCATCCGCGAACGCTCGCACGAAGAGCTGATTCCGCCCTTCGAGAAGGTGCTGCGTGCCGTACTTCGGCGCGTCGGCGCTCTGCTCATTGGCAGAAGGGTCTCCGGTGCGTTTCGCCATGCGCAACATGATGAACGCTCCGGCGACAAAGTGAATACGCAAAATCATCGGAGACGGACTGATTATTGGGCCGGGCCCCTCGCGAGCGATCAAGCTCCAAACGGACGAGCACCGGCGAGGCCGATGTGATAGCATTTAGGCTGACCGGGTCGCGTCCCGGAAGCTTGTTGCGAGTCATGGTCGAATGCACCCCGCCAGCTCCGAAAGGGTGGCTTCGGCGCTCGCCAGACCGTCCTCGTGGACGTTCGGTTCGAATCGGCGCGAAAGGCGCATGTCCGGCGTGAGTTTCCACGCGCCGTGTGTCCTCTTGATGAGACCTGTTATCTTATCGGGATCGAGGGGAGTGTCGTCACGCAGGTGAAGCGTGACCAGCCGCGCATTCGCTTCGCAGCCCAACGCGCGAAGTCGCCGGAGCTCCGTCTTCAGCGCCATCAGCTTGACCAGGCGCCGTGCTGCCTCCGGCGGGGCGCCAAAGCGGTCCTCCATCTCGGCGGCTATTTCCGACACATGGGCCTCGTCAGAGGCGCTCGCCAGGCGCTTGTAGAAGGACAGGCGGAGCCCCACGTCCGTGACGTAATCGTCGGGCAGGAGGGCCTCCACATCGAAGCTGAGCTCCGAGTCGACTTCGTGGAGGACGTCCTCGCCGCGCATCTCCTGAACGGCGTCGTCGAGCATGCGACCGAACATTTCCAGACCCACGCTCGCCACGCTCCCGGACTGTTCCGCGCCGAGCAGGTCCCCTCCCCCTCGAAGCTCGAGATCGAGTGACGCAATCTGAAAGCCGCTGCCGAGCTCGGTGTGGCGCTCGAGCGCCTCGACCCGTGAGCGTGACTCGTCGGACATTGCGTTCGCCGGCGGCACGATGAGGTAGCAATACGCTCGCTCTTTGCTCCGGCCCACGCGCCCGCGCAGCTGATACAGCTGCGCCAGGCCGAAGAGGTCGGCCCTGTCGATGATCATCGTATTGGCGCGCGGAATGTCGAGGCCGCTCTCCACGATGGCTGTGGACACCAGCACGTCGTAACGCCCCTCGACGAAGTCGAGCATCGCCTCCTCGAGAGCCACTTCGCCCATCTGGCCGTGGGCGACCGCCACCCGGGCGTTCGGCAGGATTTCCTTCAGTCGGTGCGCCTTCTCGTAGAGCTTGTCGATGCGGTTGTAGACGTAGAAGCACTGTCCACCGCGGTCGAGCTCGCGCTGGAGGGCCTCCCGCACGACCTGCTCGTCCCAATGGGAGACTATCGTGCGCACCGCACGCCGATCGATGGGTGGCGTCGTGATGAGGGAGAGGTCGCGCAACCCAGTGACGGCCATCTGCAGGGTGCGTGGGATTGGCGTCGCCGTCAGCGTGACGACGTCGACTTGCGCACGCAGCTGCTTGATGCGCTCCTTGTGCGCCACCCCGAAGCGCTGCTCCTCGTCGACGATTAGCAGGCCGAGGCACTTGAAATGCACGTCCTTCGAGAGCAACCGGTGTGTCCCTATGACCACGTCGACCGTGCCGTCGCGAAGACCGAGGACCGCCTCCTCTTGCTCCTTCTTTGTTTGAAAGCGCGAGAGCGCCTTGACGGTGATTGGGTACCCGCCGAGGCGCGAATCGAAGGTACGGTAGTGCTGCTGGGCGAGCACAGTCGTCGGACAGAGCAGCGCCACTTGTTTGCCGGCCATGGCGACGCGAAACGCGGCACGCAGCGCCACTTCCGTTTTGCCAAACCCCACGTCGCCGCACACAAGACGGTCCATCGGCCGTGGTGACTCCAGGTCCTTGTTCACTTCCTCGATGGCCCGGGCCTGATCGGCGGTCTCGTCGTACGGGAAGGTCGCTTCGAAAGCGCGGTAATCATCGTCCGCAGGCGGGAGCGCGTCGCCGGGGATTGCCTGCCTTTCTGCGTAGAGTCGCAGGAGCTCGTCGGCCATTTTCCGGACCTCGCGGGCGACGCGTGCCTTCGTCCGGGCGAACGTGCTGCCGCCGAGCTTGTCGAGCTTTGGGTGGGTGCTGTCGCCAGCAGCGTATTTTTCGAGCTGGTTGAGGCGCCACACCGGCAAGTACAGCCGGTCGCCCCCGGCGTACTCGATAGCGATGAGGTCCACCGTCAGCCCGGACACGTTCTTGTGAACGAGGCCCTGGTAACGCCCGATGCCGTGCTCGGCGTGGACGACGTAGTCTCCCGCCGCGAGGCTTCGCAGGTCCTCGAGGAAGGGCCGGGTGTCCTCGCGCGATCGGCGGCGCTCGCGGCGGCGATGCGTGCGCGCGCCGAAGATCTCTTCCTCCGTGACGAGCACGAGCCCGTCCGCGGGCAAGACGACGCCGCGGGCGAGGGTGCCCACGACGACCTGTGCCTCCTCCGAGCGGTCCTTCAGCCACGCGGGATCGAAACCCGTCAACCTAGCAGTGCACGCGACACCCTGGTGACGCAGCAGCATGAGCAGGCGCTCCGCCTGGGTCTGGGCACGTGCCGTGAGGAAAACACGCATGCCGTGCTCGCGCCAGTAGGAGAGCCGACGCACGAGGGGCGCCAGCGTCGCGTTCTTTCCCTTCGACGCGCGCGCCGCCTTGACCGCACGCATCAGGTCATCGTGGTTGCGCGAAGCCAGATCGAGCGCTTCGCGTGCAACCTCGTACGCAGCTAGGCCGCCCTCCGCCTCGCCAGTGACCGGCGTGCGATGCAGCGCGACGACTGTCCTGCCGGCAAGATCGCGCGCTATCTCCTCCTCATCGCGGTAGAACGTCGCCGGCAAAAAGGAAGGCTGGGAGCCCGCCTTGTGCGCGGCATCCTGGTGTGCACGCCCGAGCTCTTCGCGCACCGCGCGCGTGATGCCGGGCGTATCGTCGAGAGCGACGATAGCGTCGTCGGGGAAATACTCGGAGAGCGGGTCGAGTGCATCGTAATAAGCGGGCAAGAAGCCTTCTGCGCCGAAGAACGCGCGACCATTGACCACGTCGTCTACGAGTGCGCGCGTCTTCGTAGTTGGCCAGTCGATCATCTCGGCGAGCTGGGTCACGCGCTCGCGCGCACGCGCGACCGCGCGGGGATCGAGGATGGCTTCGCGGATTGGCGGGAGCCAGAGTTGTCCGAGCTCAGGCCCCTCCTTCTTCGTCGTCTGATCCACGGCGTCGAAGGGCTTGAGGGAGAGCACGAGGTCGCCATAGAGCTCCACTCGCACGGGGGAGAGGCTCGAAGGCGGCCAGACATCGATGAGCGAGCCGCGCACGGCGAAGCTGCCGGGGTCCTCGACGATGGGGACGCGCAGGTAGCCCGACCCCGAGAGCGCTCGCACCAGCTGATCGCGCTCGACCTCCTGCTCGGCAACGACACGCTCCGCCCGCTTCGCGAGCTCATGGCGAGGCACGACTTTGCGGGCCAACGCGGTGGCGGGGACGACGAGGACACTCCACGAACGCCCTTGTGCGAGATGAAAGAGCGTGGCCATCCGACTCATCGCGGCGCGCCGATCAGGGTTCACGTCCGCATACGGCGACGACTCGTTGGCCGCGAACAGCAGCACCTCGCCTTCCCCGGTGTCCTCCGCGTCCTCGTCCGACGACCCCCTCGCCAGAAACGCGACGTCCTCGGCGATGCGCCGCGCCGCGTCGATGTCGGCTGCCACGATGACGACCTGGCGTCCTACGCGTGCTATCTCGGCCGCCACTGCGGCGGCAGCGGACCCAGTCACGCCGGCTATATCGAGCCGGCCACCGGCCATCGATGCCGCCCGGGAAGCCACGTCTCGCAAACGCGACGCCGTCACGCCCTCGGGGGGCAGGAGCGCCGGCAGTGGCTCGAGCTCCTCCTGCGGAGTCGGCGACACGAGCTCGTCCACCGAAAGGCCCGTGCGCTCCTCCAATGTGGATGTGAGCGAGGGAAAGACAGACATGGGATTGATCCGCCGGTACCTAAAGCGCTCCGGGCAAGTGCGCAACACCCGTCAGCTATGGCCTTACGCGATCACGAGCGGAAGCAGGCGGTCATCGGGACCGCTCGTACCGTACGGTCATGGCCTCGAAAACACCGCCGTGCGGCGACGGGACGAAGGAGCGGAACAGACGGACGTCGTCCTCCGGCCGCTCGGTCACTTCGCGCCAGCTGATGCGCGATCCATCGGGACGTGACATCTCGCCGACGAACGTCATCGTACGCGCCGACTCGTCCCATCTCCCTTCCATCAGGACGAGCGCGCGTCGCATCGGGTCGACCCAGGTGGCCACGTACTTCTGGCCCACGGAGTCCCAGCCGTAAATACCATGGCCTTCGAAGCCGCTCGTCTCGTTCTTGAAGTCAGTGAGGAGCCACGGGCCGCACATCCGGCCGGTCATCTTGCCCTCGCTCTTCTGGGCTGCGGCCTCCGGCAGTGGCCGGACCTCGACAGCCGCGCGCCAGACGCCGGCGTCGGCGGCAAGCACATCGACTTCGGATCCCGCGCTCGAATGCATGGTGGCCGAGTATGGCACCCTCCGTGTTCGGTGGCGACGTCGCTCGCGTTCCCGTCGCCCGTTGGAACTCTGCGGCGACGGCTAGACGGGCGCGCTTCGCCCCCCTCGTAGAGCGAGCGAAGCCAGCGGAGGCAAAATGCCGAGCGTCGCTATCGTCGAGGTGATCAGGCCGCCGATGACAGCGATGGCGAGCGGACGCTGGATCTCCGCCCCAGCGCCGATCCCGAGCGCGAGCGGAAAGAGTCCTGCCAGCGTGGCCAGCGTCGTCATCACGACTGGACGCAGCCTGCGCTCCGCCGCAGAGGTGACCGCCCGGACGGGATCGTCTCCGCGGTCGCGCGCACGCTCCGCTTCTTCGAGGAGAAGCACTCCGTTCTTGACCACGAGGCCGACGAGGAGAACGCAGCCCATGAGCGACGAAGCGTTGAGTGGGGTCGCCGTCACACGCATGGTCGCGATGGCTCCGACGATCGCGACGGGCACCGAGGAGAGCACGAGCGCGGCCACTCGCATCCGACGAAACTGCCCAGCCAGCACGGTAAGCACCAGCAGCAGCGCGAAACCGCCGATGAGCGCGAGCTGCCGTGTCGTGTCTCGCTGGCTCTGCGCCTGCCCGCCCATCACGATTCGATATCCCTTGGGGATCTGAATTTGGCTCGCGGTGCGCTCCACCTCGTCGGCGAGCGAGCCGATGTCCCGGTTTTCGGTGTCTGCCGTGACGGCGACGAGCGGCTGGAGGCCCTCGTGAAGCAGTTGCGAGGGTGTGGTGTCCGTCGCGGCTTCGGACACCGCCTGGAAAAGCGTCGTCTGCTGGCCCGCTACGAACGGGAGGCGCAGGACCTGATCGGCGTCGAAGCGAATGGGATCTGGATAGCGGACACGCACGTTGATCAGCCGGTCGAACCGGCGGATGGTGCCGACGTGTGTCCCCGCGAGAGCGCTCTCGAGCTGAGCGCCCACGGCATCGGGGGTGGTGTGCAGCCTGGCGATGGCATCGCGCTGCATGACGAAGCGGATTTCGGGGGTGTCGCCCTCCTTGCCTCGGTAAAGATCCACCAGGCCACGGACTCCTTCGATGCGATTGGAGAGGTCATCCGCGATGCGATGAAGCTCGGCGTAATCCGGGCCGAAAATTTTGATTTCGAGCGGGCGGGGAGTGCCCGCAAGGTCGTTGAGAACGTCCTGCAGCACCTGCAGGAACTCGATGCGCACCTCCGGGTACTTGGCGCCGATCCGCTCGCGGAGATCGGCGATTATGTCACGCGACGACCGTTCTCGCTCGGACGCCGGGACCAGGCTGACCATGACATCGCCGCGATTCAGCTCGGTCGCCGCCGCCGGTCCGAGCTCGGCGCCAAGCCGCCGCGAGAAGGTGCGGACCTCCGGTGTCTTCGCCAATTCTTGTTCGAGTCCGCGTGCATATCCCTCTGTCGTCGCGAGCGCGGTTCCGGCCGGCAGGTAATAGTCGAGCACAAAGGCGCCTTCGTCCATCTCCGGTAGAAAGCCGCGCTCGAGGCCGGGGGCGATCAGCACGCCCAACGCGACGACGATGACGAGCGCCGCCGTCGCTGCGATGGGGCGGCCCACCACACGCTTGAGCACGCGGGCATACGCGCGGGCCATTCTTCCGCTCTCTGGGTGCGGCTTGGAGGAGAGAAGGACCCCCGCGGCCATCGGCACGAGGACGAGTGCCACCGCAAGCGACACGAGCACCGCGGAAGTGACCGTGAAGGCGAGCGCCCGAAAGAAGTCCCCCACCACACCGCCAAGGAACGCGAGCGGCACGAACACGACAACAGTGGTCATCGTCGTGCCGATGACGGCGGGAGCGAGCTCGCACGTGCCAGTGAGGGCCGCGTCCCGCACGTTGGCGCCAGCGTCACGGTGGCGCGCGATCGCCTCGATCATAACGATTGCGTCGTCGACCACCAGACCTATGGCGACCGCCATGCCCCCCAGGGACATCAAGTTGAGGGTCTGCCCCGCGACGCGCATTCCGAGGAACGTCATCGCGAGCGTCAGGGGCACCGTGAGGCCGGCGAGCAACCCGGCCCGCGCATCGCGCAAAAAGATCGCGATGACCAATGCGCAGAGGACGATGCCGACGATGATAGCGTCGCGCACGCTGGCCATCGACTCACGAACGAGGCGAGCCTGATCGTACACAGGGGTCAGCGTCACGCCGGGTGGCAGGGATGACGCCAGCCCAGCGGCCGCCGCGATGGCGCCCTCCACGACATCAGTGGTGCTCGCGCCCGGCAGGCGGGCGAGGCTGAGAACGACCGTCTCGCCGCGGGGTCCCCCCACACGAACGAGACGGTCCTCGTGGCCGTCGATCACCTCGGCGACGGACGCGAGCGGCAGGGCGATCCCGTCCGGGGCGGTCGCCACCGGCATCTCGCGAATCTCGGCCAGGCTCTTGGGCTGGGCGTCGCCCATGACTGTCACCAGCTGCCGGTCGCGGTCGACGCGGCCGACCGCGCGTAGCCCCATCCCGGTCCTCAACGCGTCGGCAATGCCGTCGGGCGTCAGGCGCACCGCAACGGCCGCTTCGGGGTTGATGACCACCTCGACTTCACGCACGTCACCGCCCAGCACTTCGATGCGGCCCACCCCGCGCACTCCTGCCAGCGTCGGCCTTACGACGAACTCCGCGAGCTCTCGTAACTCGCGGGGATCGATCGAGCCCGCCAGGTTGAAGGTCACCACCGGAAACGATCCGGTGGTCACCCGCTCGACGAGAAGCTCGCCCCCGGGGGGCAGCTCTCCCCTTGCCTCGTTGACACGCGATTCGACGAGCTGCAGCGCTCGCCACATGTCGGTACCCGAGGCGAACTGGAGCGAGATTTCCGTGGCCCCGCGGATCGTCTTGGAGCGGATACGCTGCACGCCCAGCACCGTCGTGAGCGCCTGCTCGAGCGGGCGCGTGACGCTGGTGAGATAGACCTCCGCCGGCGCGCCACCCGACCGCGCCACGACGACGATTCGAGGAAATTCGACCTCCGGATAGACGCCGCTGGAGAGCGAGAACGCCGACGTCACACCCACCCCAATGAGCATGATCGTCGCGAACCACACCGCGGCGGAATGGCGGCGGAACAGTTCGAGAGCGGCTTTCATTTGTCCTCGACGATGGGCGTGCCGGTGGACAGACCGAGGACGTGATCGATCGCAACGCGCTCGCCTTCGGCCAGGCCTTCTGAGACCTGCACCCGTGCGTCGTCACGCCAGCCGATACGGATGGTCCGGACCTCGGCTTTGTCGCCGTTGCAAACGACGATCTCGGCCCCGTCCGCAGCGGCGCCGCGGATCGCAGTCGAGGCCACGATCAACCCCTCGCGCGTCCCGGTGGTCACGTTGGCCGTTCCGAAGGCACCGAGCGTCGCCGGCGCGCCGCTCTCCAGCGAGATGCGGACGAGGCCGAGCCCCGTTACGGGATCGAGCGCCGTCGAGCGAGCGCGCACGCTCCCTGCCACCTCGTTTCGGCCGGTCGCGAAGGTCACGCG
>JALYHV010000353.1 GCA_030776205.1 Myxococcota bacterium
GAGCCACCCCGTCCACGCGCTGTGTATCGTCGCCAGCTTGCGCGCCCGCGATGCGACGCCATACAGATCTTCCGGTGCGGCCGCGTCGGCAGCGCGCAGGACGCTCTGAAGCTCCTGCGCCGCTCGAGGGTCGTCCACGGACAGGCGGAGCCCCTGCGCGTGCGCCGCAGCCGCCGAGCGCGGTGCGACGCGCTCGATTTGCATGATGTGCGAGCGCGTGCCGGCTACGTCGCCAAGCGCAAGACATGCTCGCGCTGTCGCCAGCAGCGCCCAGGGGTCGCTGGGCGTAACCTCGAGTAATCGGCTGCACAGGCTGGCCACCCTGGAGGCGCGCGCTATTCCCTCGCTCTCGGTGGCCAGGGCTAGCTGCACCGCGCATCGGAGCACTTCGGGATGGGCGTGCTCGGACGCAAGCGCGCTGTCTACGAGTGTCTGTGCCGTTGGGGCGTCGCGCGTTCGAAGCGCGAGCGCTCCCAAACTTGCGAAGGCGCCAGACTGAACGGGGTCGCGCGCGAGCGCCTCGCGCCAGGCCCCCCGGGCTCCGTCCCAGTCTCCGCCTGCCGCCAGGACGACCCCCCGCTCAGCACAGAGGACAGGGTCCGCGCGTGCCTCGGTCAACCCCGGCTCGAGCGCGGCCAGTGCTCCCCGCAGATTGCCTTGGGCTCGCCGCGCCTGCGATAGCAGCGCGTAAAGTCGTGTCCTAGCAGGAGCGAGCGCGATGGCGGAGCTCACGCGACGCTCGGCCTCGCCGAAGTGGCCAAGCCGTAGCTCGAGCGCCGCTAGGGCCTCCACGAGCTCGACGCGCGCTGGGGCATCGTCGGCTGCCCGCGAGAGCGCGCGGAAAGCGGCAGCGGCGAGCTTCGGGTGGAGCGGAGCCTCCCCTGCGGTCTGGAGTGCGAGCGCGGCGAGTCGCTCGACGGGAAAACGCGCGAGTGGCGCGTCGCCAATGGCCCTGCCGAGGTGCACCATAGCAGCGACGCGGTCATGCGGTCCCGCCCGCATCGGGTCGTGGAGGGCGCAGCGCTCGGCGCGCAGCACGCTCTCGAGGGGCTCCCAGTCGAGCTCGCCGAGGGGACGGAGCGCGTCCATCTTCCCCCCGATGTTGGCGCCGAGCTGTTCGAACGCGGAGAGAAGAGAGGCGCCGGCGCCGGCCTCTTCGAACGGCATATCCACGCGGGCGCGCGTCTGGCCGCTTTGCGCGTCGAAGGCGAGCAGCTGGATCGTCCCTTGTCCACTGCTCGGTGGCTCGAGCGCGCCGGTCAGCACGATGCTCATGATGCTGGACGTTTCGGCACGCGCGGCGATGTCGCGCCAGGCGGGTGGAGGGATGAACGCCTCGACCGCAAGCGGCGGAGCGTCTGCCGGCGAGTCGTTGCTCCGGGAGTGGAGCTGCGCCACGGCTACCTCGCCGCCGTCGATCTGCACGAAGGTGTGCACGAGCGCCGCCAGCCCGAGGCCCAACCCACGCGCCTCCAACGGAACGCCGAAGGGGATGACGACGGCTCGGGGGTGGGGCATGCGGTGCTGGGAAGCGGCCGGCGAGCCTAGCAGCCGGCGCGCACGCGAGCGGCGTTCATCGAAACCGGTTCTTGGCGTCGAATGGCGCGTGAGCGGGAGGACGCATGCTCCAAACGGCTATCGCGCCTTACGGCCTTCGCGCGAATCCCGCCGCACGCGCCGGGTTTCCGCGCCCTTGCCGTCGAGCTTACGTGTGGACAGCAAGTTGAAGCGCCCGCCCGTCGCGGCCATGTCCGCGCTCTTTATCCGGTCGCGCGTCATCTCGATGAGCTTCGCCTGAGCACGCACGAGTGGGGTACCCGGCCTGGGCTGCACACGCTCGTATTTGCCGTCGGTCGTGAGCATCCAGCTTTTCACATTATCCGCGATTTGGAGCTGCATCGTCTCGATGAGACGCGCCTTCAGGAGCGGATCGTCGATGGGAAGCATCGCCTCGACACGCCGGTGAAAATTGCGCGGCATCCAGTCCGCGCTTCCCATGTAAACCTCATCTTTGCCCCCGTTCACGAAGTGGAACGCGCGCCCGTGCTCGAGAAATCGATCGACGAGCGCTCTCACTTCGATGGTCTCGCTGACACGCGGCACTCGCGGACGCAGGCAGCAGATGCCCCGCACGAGAAGCGTGATCGGGACGCCCATTTGCGAGGCGCAGTAGAGTGACTCGATGACGTCCGCGTCCACGAGACTGTTCATCTTCGCGACGATCCGCGCGGGCCGCCCCGCCTTGGCGTGCTCCGCCTCCCGCGCGATGAGTGCCAGGACCGACTCGTGTAACCCGAGCGGCGCGACGATGAGGTTGTTCCATCGGGGGGGGGCGCTGTAGCCGGTGAGCAAATTGAAGAGGCTGGAGATGTCCTCGCAGACGTCCGGTCGGGCAGTCAGCAGCGAGAAATCCGTGTAGAGACGGGCCGTCGTCGGGTTGTAGTTACCGGTCGAGACGTGCGCGTAGCGCCGGAGCTTGCCCTTCTCCCGCCGCACGATGAGGAGGCATTTTGCGTGCGTTTTCAAACCGAGGAGGCCGTACACGACGTGCACGCCCGCCTGCTCGAGCATGCGCGCCCAGGCGATGTTCGACTCCTCATCGAAGCGGGCTTTAAGCTCGACGATGGCAGTGACCTGTTTCCCGCTCTCTGCCGCGCGGGCCAGGGACTTGACGATCGGCGAGTCACCACCAGCACGGTAAAGGGTCTGCTTGATCGCGAGGACATCCGGGTCTTCCGCCGCGCGGGCGATGAGCTCGACCACGCCTTCGAATGACTCGTACGGGTGGTAAAGGAGCACGTCCTGCTCGCGAATCACCGCGAACAAGTCGTCCGCGTCGCGAAGCGGCGGCACGGCGTGCGGCGTGAACGGCTCGTCACGCAGCCCGCGTGCCTCGTAGCGCGCGACCGACATTAGGTCGGTCAGGTTCAGCATCCCGCTGACGTGGTAGACGTCCTTTTCGGGGTCGAGCTTCAAAGCCTTGACCAGTTTGGCGAGAGACGCCGCGGGGGCGTCTCCCGTCACCTCGAGGCGCACAGCGTTGCCGCGCTCGCGGCGGCGAAGCTCCTGCTGGATCGATTGCAGCAGGTCCTCGGCCTCTTCCTCGTCCACTTCAATGTCGAAGTTGCGCGTGACGCGGAACACGTAGACGCCGTCGACGCGTACGCCCGGGAATATCGTGGAGACGTGCCGCGCCACGAGATCTTCGAGGAGGACGTAGGCGCGCGTGGCAGGCTGGCCAGCCGGAGTCTTCGCGCCGCTCACCGCGAGGAGGCGCGGCAGCATCGATGGCACCTGGACGACACCGAATCCGTGCTCGAGCGTGCCCTCGCGCGTGAACATGACGCCGATGTTCAGGCTTCGATTTCGGACCTGAGGGAACGGATGCCCGGGATCGATGGCGATCGGCGTCAAAATCGGGAAGACTTCGTTGTTAAAGCGTGAGTCGAGCTCGGCGAGCGCTTCGGGCGAGACGTCCTTCGTCCTCAGAAAGACGAAGCCCGCGTCCGCCAGCTTGGGGAGCAGTGCGCCAAGGCTCAGCGATTGCGCGGCGACGAGCTCGTGCACGCGAGCGGCGACGGCGCTCAGCTGCTCGGCCACGGTCATTCCGTCTGGGGCTATCTCGTCGACCTCGCCGGTGAGCTGCTGCTTTAGCCCGGCCACTCGCACCATGAAAAACTCGTCAAGGTTGCTCGAGACGATGCCGTGGAACTTCAGCCGTTCGAGCAACGGCACGCTCTCGCTGTCCGCCTCGGCGAGCACGCGGGCGTTGAACTCCAACCACGAGAGCTCGCGGTTCAGGTAGAGCGCCTCCGCACGGAGGTCCGGCGTCTCGTTGGAAGGCGATGCGCCGCCCGCCCCCGGCGGGTTCGTCAGAGCGGGCCGCCCGGTCGGATTTTGTGAGGACGGCGTGCTCCACCCTTGGTTAGGCGCGCTCGAGCCGGGGTTATCATCCATGCTGTTTCAGGCGGGAAAAGCGCGCCAACAATGTCGGGCACGCCCTCGCGGGCGGCGAGTGTAGCTTAAGCAGTGACTGTGCGCGCCTGGAGGGTTCCGGCTCGGGTGGCGCCAGAGCGCCGAACGCGAGCGCCCAATCCGTGTTTCTCGAATGCACCGTGGCTGGAGGCGACGGCCACCGCCGCGTCACCCGGATGGGTCACGGGAGGACGCGGGTACGCCTGGCCTGCCGGCCGGCGCCATCTCGGACGTGAGTTTGCCCTTAGCGTGCGGCTCGGAACGGTCCAGCTTGAGCCAAACCTGAATATGACCGAATCGTGCAGTCGCGCGATAGCGAGCTCGGACCCAAGCGGCCGAGCGGACGCAGTGGGTCTCGAAGTCCTCCCAGGCGTCAATTGACGTGAGGAGCGGCGCATTGTCGAGGAACACGAACGCCGCTGGGGGTCGGTCCTCCAGGCGGGCCAAAAGATCGACCTCATTGGCGTCGCGCATCGACCGGATGACGGCGCTCTGCGCGGCAGTCGGTTGGAGAGCGCTCCCGCCGGCGAGGGCAGCGTCGACGTTCAGATCATATGCGTAGATGTAGGGCGTCGCGCTCAAGCGATCCGCGAGAAACAGTACGTACGGGTCCATGCCGTATGTCTGGACGCGATCCGCAGGGGCCGTATTTTCCCGGAGGTACTCTGCCGCTTGCCGCATCTCATACGGGAAGAAATCCGGCTCCGGGAAATGCGCGAAATACTCGCGCGTCCGTCTCTGCTCCGGCGTTTGCGCCGCCCAGAGGAGCCACGCCGATTGGACGTGCGGCGAACCCTCGAGCGCCGTCGCGACGCGGACGGCGAGGACCGCGCTGGCGATGATCGGCAGGACGCCTGCTGCCGTGAAGCGCCTCCGCGCACTGCGGGTCTGCTCGGCTACCCAGGCCGCAAGCAGCAGCCATTGAAGGTGGATCCCCGCCGACACGGGATGAAAATGGTACGGAAACCCCTTGCCCTGGGCAATGACGCTGCCGAGTGCACAGAGTGGCAACAGGGCGACTACCAGTGCTCGCACAGGCAGCACGCGCATCGCCATGAGCGCTGCAAGAACCACCCCGCCGGCGAGGGCGAACGTCGCCTGGCTCGCGCGCCACGGTTCCGACAGCATGTCGGTCGCCGCTCGATGCCAGATGAATCGATACATGGACGGGACGTCGTGAAGCTGGATGCGCGCGAACGCGAGCGGGTCGCCGCAAGCGCAGAGAAACGCGAGCAGCGCACCCATAGCGATCGCGCCGCCGCCCGCGAAGGCGAGGAGCGTGTCTCGCCGCGTATTCGTTCCGCTCCGTGCTGGTGCGTCCAAAAGGAGGGCCGCCACTTGGGCCAGCGTGAAGAGCGCGTACGTGGGCTTGCCAAACCATGGCACGACGCTGAGCGCACCCACGCCGCCGAGCAGTACGAGCTGTCCTCGCCCCTCCGCGTGCACAAGTCTGGCCTGCGCAACGAGCTGGAGGGCCACGCTAGGCAGCATGAACCAATCGAAGAAGCTCTCGCGCTGGGCGAGATCCCAGAAGCCGTAGAGCAGATACTGCGCTCCCAGCACGACCGCGCCCGCGAGCCCCCAGCATGCTCGCTCGAGCCACGCGTCGCCCCTCTTGTCGCGCGGGTCGCCCAGGCACGTCGGCCCCGCCGCAGTGGGAGGGCGCGGCCGGACGGCACCAAGCCCTGGCAGGCATGCTCCAACGAAGGCGAAGGTCGCGCCGGTAACGGCGAGATCGAGCACTCGAAAACGGTGCTCGTCCGCGCCGCCGAACGCCAGAAAGAGCCGGTGTACCAGGTGCGCCAGCGGACCGTTGACGTCGCGGACATCTGCGTAGTCGACCTCGCCGCGCGCAAGCGCCCAGCCGACGTACTGAAAGATTCCCTGGTCGCGGCCGAGCGGGGTGAGGGACGCGCAGCGCGCCGCCTGGATTACCCACAAGAGAGGGGGCAACGCGATGATCAGCGGCGGCACCACCGCGTGGAGCTGCCTCACCCTCACTGCTCCTCGCGATCTGTCGACGACGGCTGCAACCCCTCCTTTTTCATCAGGTTTCGCGGGCCCCACGATTGTTGGCATCATCCGTGCCGATCACTCATCTCGGGTCGTGCGCCCCAGCACGCGACCGTGCCGCAAGCGGCGCGACCTGGATTTGTACGTAAAAACGTGTCCACAATTCTCTCCACCATGAGCGAACCAGTACGACGCTTGGCTACGGCGAACCAGTCGACGGCCGAGCCGCGGGGGCGTGGATTCGCCGAGGCATGCGCCGCCGCGCGCGGAAAGCACGTCCTCATCGCGCTGCGTGGTCACCCCGATCCGGACGGCATCGCATGCGCGATAGCGCAGGCTCACCTCGGGCAACGCCTGGGCGTAGGGCAGACCACCGTCGCGTACTGTCATGAGCTCAGCCATCGCGAGAACCGGGCGCTCGTGAAGTTGCTTGGGCTGGAGCTCCGCAAGATCAAGAGCGTGCGCGAGGTAGGCCGGGTCGATTTCATCGGCCTTGTCGATGCCCACGAGGTCGATCCCGACCTCGCGGACGCCGCAGATCACGAGGTGCTTACGATCGTCGACCATCACCGCGCGGTGTCGCCACCCAGGGCGCGTTTCGTCGACATGCGCTTCGACGTAGGCGCCACCGCGACGATCTTTGTGGAGTACCTCCAGGAGCTCGCCGCGTTGGACGCGGACGTCGAAGAAGACCGGCGCATCGCGACGGCTCTGATGCATGGCCTGGCCACGGACACGGACGACTTCATGCTCGCGCGCGCAGCCGACTTCAAGGCCGCCAGCCAAATCATCGAAGTCTGCGACCGAGATCTCCTTCAGGACCTTTCACGTCGCCTCATTGCGCCGACAGCGATGGACGTCATCGCGCGGGCGCTGCAGGCGCTGGTCGTGCGGCGGAACTTCGCGATGGCGGGAGTCGGCTTCGTCAGCGAGGCCGAGCGCGACACCATCGCACAGGCAGCGGACTTTCTCGTGCGCCGCGAGGACATCGACACCTGCGTGGTTTACGGGGTCGTCGGCGACAAGTACATTGAAGGAAGCCTGCGCACGCATTCGCCCAGCGTCGACCCCGCCGCGTGGCTCGAGCAGGCGTTTGGCGCCGATGAAAAGGGCCGACCATATGGCGGCGGTCGGCGAGACAAGGGCGGCTTTCGCATTCCCATCGGCTTTCTCGGGCGTGTCACCGATCGCGGGCAGCTCTGGCAACTTGTCGAGCACGCGGTAAGAACGGCCCTCTTGCGCCAGTCCGGCGAGGAGCCGACGCCAGGCGTCATCGTAGCGCCGACCGCGTCGGCGTGAGCTTCGGTCGAGGTGCGGGTCGCCTTTTTCGGGTTGCCGCTGGCCGGCTGGCTGCTGGCGCGTGACGGCCACCAGATCGTATGGGCGGGAACTTGCCGTCGAGGCGCGCCCGGTATGCGACGGCTCGTGCGTCTTGCCGCCGCAGCGTGCGCGGTCCCAGACACGGCGAGTGATCGGGTCCACGAAGAGCTTCGGCGTGCACGGCCGGATCTCATCGTCAGCTGGTTCTGGACGAAGAGGCTTCCGCGTCGCATTCTCGACATCGCGCCTGCCATAGGCGTCCACCCCTCGCTGTTGCCTCGCCACCGCGGCGCCGACCCGTATTTCTGGGCTATTGACGCCGGCGATGCGGTCACAGGCGTGACTGCGCACGTCCTCGAGGACGAATACGATGCGGGAGACATATTGGCCCAGCGCGTGCTTCCCATCGAGCCGCCGTGGAATGCGTGGCAGCTGGCGCGTGCGCTAGACCGGCCGAGTCTGGCTTTGCTGCGCGACACGGTAGCCGCCTTCGCGCAAAGGCGCCCCCCACCCCGCACCGCGCAGGAGCCCGCTCTGGTGACGCTGGCACCGGAGCCCACCGACGAGCAGCTCGCCCTCGCCTGGTCATGGACGGCGGAGCGCATCGCGAGGCGAGTCCGTGCCGCAGCTCCCTGGCCGGGCGCGTGGACGGAGATCGGCGAGCGGCTGGTGACGCTCGTTCGCGTGCGACCAACCAGCGAGTTTCCGCGGACGCTGCAGCCGGGGGAAGGGGCGGTCCGAGCGGACGGTACGGCCGTGATTCGTGCATCGGACGACGCGCTCGAGCTCTTGGACGGGCGAAGCGAGGACGACGAGCCGCTCGGGGCGCGCGGGTTGGCCGACATGGTCGACCACGCCCGCCGCGTCTATCGGGAGCGATGAGTGGTCTTTTCCGATTGCATGACGCGTTAGGCTACTGTTCGATCTACCCGAAGGGAGACACGAAGTGTCCGACGCCGTCACGCTTGCTCGCGCTGCGCGAGAATCGCTGGCCCTAGGCCTCAACGCACTTCAAGGCGACCCGAACGTGCCGCCCCATCTCCTCGAGCTCGCTGCGCCCATCGCACAAGCCATGGGCCTTCTGCACCAGATCGAGCGCTCCGGGGGCATGCAGGTCAGCCCGCATGCTCAGAACGCGCTTTCGAACGTGCAAAACGCGCTGGCCCAATTGCAGGCGCAGCCGGGTCGTTACCAGGCGGTCGTTACCGCCATCGAGGCCGTCGCAGGGGCGCTAGGGACGGTGCACGCCTTGACGAGAATCGGTCAGGTTTCGCCGGCCCCTTTCCCCGTCGCTGCCCGCCCGCCTGTTCCCCCCCCTGTCGCGCCCGTGCGTTCCGCACCGAGCGCCGCGGTCCCTTTGTCACCGGCTCCGTCGGCGCGCGGCTTCGCGCCGCCGGCGCGGGGAGCCGACGTCGGTGGCGAGCCTCCGGTCGTTGCGGAGCTTGGCGCGCATAGTCCGAGTAACTTTTACAAGGGGTTATCTGGAAACGATATTGTCGACCACGGCGGATTGTTCGTCTCGACGTACAAGCTGCCAAAGCTGGGTCACCCCGTCCGGCTCAGGGTGTCGCTCCCGGGTGGCTACGAGTTCGAGGCCACGGCCGTCGTTCGTTGGCGGCGAGAGCCGAGCGACGGCGGGAGTGATGCGCCGCCCGGCTTTGGAGCGCAATTCACCGACATCACGTCAGAAGCAAGGCAACTCGTCTATCGTTACGTGCGAAACCGCGAACCGCTGTTCCACGACGACCTCTGACAAGCCCGCTACATTCGCGCGGCGTGCAGCGACGCTCCGGTCGTATCGTCCTCGCCGCTCTGTTCGTGGCGCTCTTCGGGGTTACGTCGACGGCGGAGGCCGCGAACGACCCGAAGCTGGCGTGGAAATCGATTGAGACGCCGCATTTCCGGATCACGTACTACGCCACGGAGGAGGAGATCGCCGAACGGGTGGCGACGCTCGCCGAGGCGATTCACGCGCGGATTGTGCCGGCGGTCGGCTGGAGCCCCACGGAGAAGACCGAGGTTCTACTGGCAGACCAGACGGATGGCGCCAACGGGTCGGCGACCGCATTGCCCTACAACGCAATTCGACTGAACGTGACAGCGCCGGAGGACATGTCGCCCCTCGGCGACTACGACGACTGGTACCTCGAGCTCGTGACGCACGAGTACACGCACATCCTTCACACCGATCACACCGACGGCATCCCATCGCTTATCAACCGCCTGCTCGGGAAGACGCTCGCCCCGAATCAGGTGGAGCCGCGCTGGATGTTGGAGGGTCTGGCCGTATTTGAGGAAAGCGTCAGAACAAGCGGAGGCCGGCTCCGCTCGTCCATGTGGAACATGTTCATGCGGGCCGACGTGCTGGAGGACTACGTGGCACCGCTCGACGTCTTTTCGAACGATCCTCGTCGCTGGCCGCAGGGCAACATCGCCTATCTTTACGGGTCGTTCTTCATGCAATGGATCGCGGAGACCTACGGTGAGCAAGCCGTGCGCGCGATGATCGACGATTATGGTCGACAGCTCGTTCCGTACGGTATCAACCGATCCATCCGACGAGCGACGGGACGGACCTTCGAGGAGCTCTTTCCCTCTTGGGTTGACTCTTTGCGGAGGACCTTCCGGGCGCAGGCAGAAGCCATCCGTGCGCGCGGACTGCGCGAAGGTGTGCGACTGACACACGGTGGCAACACCGTGCTGCACCCGCGCTGGATACCCGCCAATGCGTGGGCGGAGCACGCGGGCGAGATGGTCGTTTTCGCGGACGATGGGCACACGACGTCCGGGTTGTGGGCGCTGCCGCTCGTGCGCGACGCTGGAGGAGCGGTCATCGGGGCTCGCGAGAGCCAGCGCGAGCTCCTCGTGAGGACCAACGGGAGCACGGGCGCGTCGTTCACGCCGTACGGCGGCGTCGTCTTCAGCTCCGTCGACGTCCACCGGAACCTTTTCTTCTTCGATGATCTCTTCGAGCTGCGCGCGCAAATGAAGAGCCCCACCGGCATGGAAGGCCGACGCGTGCGGTGGACGGACGGTTGGCGTGCGGCAGACCCCAGCGTCTCGCCGGACGGTCGGCGCGTCGTCTTCACGACGAACCATCGGGGCACGACGGAGCTGATGATCGCCGACGTCGTTGCTTCGTCGGAGAGGCTCGGCGAGCATGCGCTCGCGGGCGCGAGACCGCTCGTGCCGAGCGCGCACCTCGCTCAGGCGTTCACGCCTCGGTGGGCGCCTGACAATCGCCACGTGGCCTACGGCTCCTGGCAGCAAGGGGGTTACCGCGACGTTCGTATCGTGGATACGGCCGACGGGTCTTTTGTCGAGGTGACCCACGATCGGGCTCTCGACGGCGACCCCGTTTTCTCCGCGGACGGCCGCTTCCTCTATTTTCATTCCGATCGAACAGGTGTCACGAACGTGTACGCTTACGAGCTGGCCCTCGGTCGCCTAAAGCAGGTGACGAACGTCGTGAATGGCGCTTATCAGCCCGAGCCGTCCCCCGACGGGCGCTCGCTTGCGTACGTCGGGTACACGCACAGTGGTTACGACGTGTTCGTCATGGCGCTCGACGAATCCCGCTGGCTCGATGCGCTGCCCTACGAAGACACCCGACCGGCGGCCCCCGCCATGCCGCCGCCCCAACCGTGGACCGCCCAACCGTACAATCCGCTGCCAACCCTTCAACCGCGCCACTATTCCGTGCAAATAACGCCAGGCAATTTCGGTCAGGCGAGCATCGTGTCCGCGGTGGGCGGCGATATCGCTGGGCTGCACGCGCTCGCGGCCAGCGTCACGACCGAGTGGGAACGGCCGGAGTTCCAGGGCACCTTGGGGTACACGTATGCGCGATTGCCATTCGACGTAAGCGTGAGCGCATTTCGGCAGATCACACCGCAATCGAATTACCAGCTAGGGAACAATACGCTCCGTTGGATTCAGGAACAGACGGGCGTCACCACCGGCATCCACTACGCGATGCCGCGCGCGTTTGACGGGCAAGCCGTCAGCCTCACCTACTCGTTCGCGCGCTTCGCAGGCGACTTGCCGTTGCCGATTGCGCAGCTCAATCCCTATGACACGCCTCGGCTTCCGACGCGCGGTGCGTTGGGTACGCTTCACCTCGGCTGGGTCTACTCGAATGCGCAGGGCTACCTATGGAGCGTCGGCCATGAGAGCGGCTTCACCCTCGGCGCTTCGGTGAATGTGGCCGATCCCGCCCTGGCCAGCGACTTCTCCGGATATTCTGCGTCGGCCAGCTTCGCCACCTACGTGAAGCTGCCGTGGTGGCAGCACCATGTCCTCGGCCTCCACGCCGCCGCCGGCGCCGCGGGGGGCAGTCGTGCCGGGAGCGGCCCGTTTTACGTAGGCGGCTTCGTTGACGCGCCGATCATCGACGCCGTCCAGAACACGCTGATTCAAGGCGGCGTCGTTTTGCGTGGATACCCGACGGTGGTCGAAGCGGGGAACTACTACGCGCTGGCCAATGCGGAGTATCGCTTTCCCATCCTGAACGTGGACCGGGGCCCCTCCACCCTGCCAATCTTTCTGAACCGCGTGTCGGGCGCGGCGTTCGTCGATTATGGAAGCGCGTTCGACAGCGCGGCCACGAGTCGCTTCAAGACGGGTGTCGGCGGCGAGCTCTGGTTCGACGTGACCTTCGGTTATCTGATCGGGTTTACATTCCGTGCGGGTTACGCGAAGGGGCTCGCCAGCGCGGGGCTCGACAAGCCATACTTCGTCGCCGCGGTGCCGTTTTGAGACCCGTTTTGAAGCGGAGGGCGCGGCGCTTTCGAAGACCGCGAGAACTTGGCCCCTTGTTGGCGGGTATGGTGCCTGTCGTTTTCATGCGACGCGTGCCGCTTTGGAGTTTCGGTGCTGCGGTCGGAGCGCTGCTGTGCGCTTGTGCTGCGCCGCCCACGGCGATCGCGAAGGCCCAGCAGAATGCCCAAGAGCTCAACGACAGCATGCGCTTTGGACGCAACGAGATCGCGCTCGAGCACGTGGCACCTGCGGCGCGAGACGCTTTCATGGCGCGCCATCGCGCCTGGGGGTCGTCCGTGCGCCTGGCGGACGTGGAGCTGGCCGGAATGCACGCGCACGGTCAACATGATGTCGACGTCATCGTCCGTGTCGCGTGGTACCGGCCCGACGAAGAGGAGCTGCGGGTAACGACCCTCAAGCAGCTCTGGAGTGAGGCTGGCGGATGGAAGCTGGTCGACGAGCAGCGACTCGAAGGCGACATCGGGCTCCTCGGCGAGCCGGTCGTCTACGCGGCACCGCCGGGCGGCCGAGAGCCTGCCCAGTTCCCCACGATCCGGCTGGGTAGGGGAGCCGCTCCGTAGTCAGCTCGGCGGGGTAGCACCGCTCGCCGCGGGCGCGGAGCCCGGCGCCGGCGGAGGCGCGGCGGTCTTGGCGGCGCGCTTGGGGGCAGTCGTCTTCTTCGTCGACTGCGCGGAGGCGACTTTGCGCTCCTTCGCGCGCCGTTTCGCGCGCTCCTTCTTCTTCACCTGCGCCTTGCGGCGCTTCATCTTCATCGAGTTGCGACGGTCGTTGTTTGCCACGGCGCGCAACATGCCCCCGCAGGATGGAGCCCGTCAAGCCGTGAGCAAGGCGTAACAGAGGGCGAGCGCTCTGCCCTTTGCCGTCGGTCGAGGCCTAACCAGTGCCTTCGGCGGCTGCCGCTTCGCGACCCCGCACTTCGAGACGGTACCGGCTGTTGATAGTCTCGATGTAAAAGACCTCGCGTCCCGCCAGGCGGAGCACCCGCTTGACCGGCGTAGTCACGTACTCGTGCATGCCGTCGGGGAACTCGATCACGACGACGGATCCCTTCCGCGGAGCTCGCACGAGCCGGCCGGCCACCGCCCGAGCGCCCTTCCCGAGCTTCCGCAGCATTACGTCCACATAGTCAACGTAGCATCGTCGCCGCCCGAGTCTACCGACTCTGGTTAGGTCCGATGACGCGGTGACTTCCCACGCGCGCCGCCGCGACGAGACTGTGCCCTCGCCCGGTGACGTTTCCGTTGCATCGAGCCGCCGTCCGTCTGCCGGAGGAATACAAGTGCTCGCATTTGTTATCGGTTTGCCTCTTGCGGAGTACGGCAGGCGAAAGGGGCGAAGTCGGCCCGCAGACTATTGCCGCCGCATCGCGGCATTCCGATGGCGGTGCTCGAGCATCGCCCGTTAGGGCGCTCCGCCTTTGGCGATGCAGGCTAGGGCCCAGCTCTCGGCCTCTCGCGCGTGCCCAAGGGCCTTCAGCTTTCTCGCTGTCTGGCACTCCGCACCGTCATAGCGGGCAGGAGAAGGCGTGGGGGCTGGAGTGGGCGGAGGAGGAAGAGGGGCAGGAACCGGCGCGGCAGTGGGGATTGCCACGGGTGTAGGAAATGGCGGACTGGGGTTTCTGAAAGACGGGACGGGGGTCGCACCGGGGCCAGCGGCCGGGTTGGCGTGCGCGGCAGGATGCATTGCCGGACCGCGGGCGACCGCCGTCTGGAGTGGCGGAACATCACCGCCCCGCGTGCCTTCGGTGGGCGGGTTTTCCGGTGGGCTGGAGGTCGCCGGCGTCAAGGACGTTACCGAAGCGCCGGCGTCGTCGACGAGGACGGTCGGGCCCGTCCTGCTCGAGGCGCCTCGGACTGCAAAGGCGATCGCGCCGCTGCTTGCGACCGCGATGAGGGCAGCCGCAGCGAGCAGCCGATTTCGCCCGCCGCGATCGCCTGTTGCGAGGGCGTTACCGTGAGGTCGCGGCGGCGGCTGCGGAATGCTCGCGGGCGTCTTGAACGGGGCGTTCTCACTCGCCGGCCTGGGAGGCGTGGGGACGTAGGCGGGTGATCCGAGCGCCGGAGGTACCACCGCCGGCGTCGCGCCGAACGCAGCGGCGAGGTCCAAGGGAGCGCCCATTTCGGTCTTCTGACGCGGATCTCCGGGCGTCACTCCCGGCAGAGCGGCAGGATTTTCGTCGAGGAAGGCTTCGACGAACTCCTTTACGGTCGCGAAGCGCGCTTCGGGTGATTTGGCGAGCGCGCGCATGATCGCTTCGCGCATCGCCGGGGGAGCGCTCGCGCCCGCGGCGGCGGCCTCAATCGGGAGCGGCTGCTGGGTCATGTGCTGGGTCGCCCATTCCCACGCCGTATCGGCCTTGAATGGGAGAGAGCCGGTCAACATTTCATAGGCGACGACGCCGAGCGAGTAGATGTCGCTTCTCGCGTCGATGGGGCGGCCACTGAACTGCTCGGGGCTCATGTACGGAGGCGTTCCCAGCACAGTGCCCTGTTGTGTCAGTTTCTGCTCGTTGCGGTCTTCTTCGTTGGCGCGCTTGGCAATTCCGAAGTCCAGCACCTTGACGAAGTCCTTCTGGCCAGCTCGCTCGAGGAGCACGATGTTGTCTGGCTTGAGGTCGCGGTGAACAATGCCGCGGGCGTGCGCTTCCTCAAGTGAGCCGCCAACCTGCCGCATGATCCGCGCGACTCGGGCGGGGGGCATCGGACCGCCCTTTGCCAACGCATTGGCGAGGCTCTTTCCGAGGAGAAACTCCATGACGAGGTAAAGGATGCCGTCCGCCGTCGAACCGAAGTCGTAGACCTGAATCGTGTTCGGGTGCTCGAGCTCGGCAATCGTCCCCACCTCACGTTCGAAGCGCGCCTTGATCTTGGGATCGCGCGAGAGGTGCGGGTGGAGCGTTTTTATGGCCACTTTGCGTTTCGTCGTGCCCAGAGTCTGCTCGCCCTCATAAACCGCTCCCATCCCCCCCTCGCCGAGCGGACGAATGACCCGGTATTTGCCGCCGAGAACCTGGGACAGGAGCGGATCGACTGCCTGCGCCTCGGCTAGGACGATGGCCGCTCCGCACGAAGGGCAGAAGCGCTGGGAGGCGTCGACGGCAGTGTGGCAGGCGGGGCATTCCATGGCTGGTTCGGATCGTCGCACAACTTGCCGTCACGTTGCAGTACGGGCGATCTCCGGCCTGCAACTGCGGCCGCGGTCGCATCATCTCGCCACAGGCAAACGTACTTGAGCGAGATCGGGAGGAGGTGGTGGGCGGCCATCGGCATCCGCTTTCTGAAGGTCCCGCGACTGTGGGGGAGGCCATGGTATCGACCAGCGGTGACCGATGGCGCGGTCCAGGAGTTCGAACCGCGTACCGCGGGAAGTCGCGGGAAACACGACTCCAATTCGCGTGCGGAGGTGAGCACCGAGCGACGGCGCGCCGTGCGCTTCAGGAGCGGCCATCAGCGGAAAATCGAAGCGCACCCGTTCTAGGAGAGCCTGCCCCTCGTAAAGCTCGAGGGCGAACCGGCCCATGGCGCGCGGTGTGACCCGCGGCGTCGGGAGGTCGAGCGCGCGGACGCCGAGCAGCCAAACGTCGCCGCGGTCCCAACGTAGGTCCAGGATCCATTGCTGACGGGCGCTGAGCGGGGACGGGTCGGGTGGCGTCGGGCTTGCGACGAACGTGGAGACGGCGGCTGCGGCGCGGGGTGATGCAGGCTCAAGCGCGCGGCTTGCATC